>JADGHE010000094.1 GCA_019689555.1 Variibacter sp.
CATCCCGACGCTCGGCGCGCCGCCGCGACCCATGCCGAAGCTGCGTCCGCCGAAGCCCCTGCCCCCACCCATCGCGACGATCGGCGCGCCGCCGCCCGGGCCCATGCCGAAGCTGCGCCCGCCGAAACCGCCGCGCGCCTGCATCGGAAAGCCCTGCCGGCCCGGAACGGCGATCATTCGACCGCCCCCGTCGCGCCGTCCGAAATTGGGCCGCATGGAATCACGTCGCGCGAAATCGCGCCGCATGAAATCGCGCCGCACAAAATCGCGTCGGCCGTCACCGAAGCGGTTACGATCGAAAAACCGGTCACGGTGCCTGAAACGAGACCCGTCGAAGACGAACCCGAGGCCGAAGCCGGATCCGTAGTAGGGATAGCCGTAGTCCCAATAGCCGTAGTCGGGATAGTAGTCGGAATAGGCGTAATCGGGATAACCGGACCCGTAGGCGACGACGGGCTGCGACGCATAGCCGCCACCGCCGCCGGCGAACGCGAGATAACTGCGGCTCGCCCAGCCGGCGCTACCGCCATAGCTCACGCGGCACCAGCCCCCCGAGCAGCCTCGCACGTCGACCACGGTCCCGCTGCCGACAACGTCTATGACCTGGTAATTCGTCCCCGGCCCCGAGCGGATGTTGAGGTCCGCCTCGGACACGGCGGGCCGCGCCAGGGCGGCGGTTGCGGAAAGACCGAGGACGGCCGCCGCAATCGCAAGGCGCTTGCATGAACGCATCGCTATCTCCGTTGGTGAGCGATTTTCTCAGCCCCTCAACGAACCGCGTCGCCGCGCCGTTCCCCCTTTTTTCGCCACGATCAAAAAAGAATAAACATCGAACAGAAGTCTTTATTCCTGTCTCGGCCGCCGAACGCCCCCTCGATGCCCGTCTTCCCCGCGCCGCCCCCGGACCGTCGGGTGCACTCGGTTAACCGTTTGGTCCCACACTCCGCGGCAAAAAGCCTGCTGGGATACGGCCAGTTTCATGCAGACGGACCTCGCGGCCGACGACGGACATCCGGGGGCGCCTCGCGTTGCGTGCTCGCGCCTTGCGCCTCCGCCCGTTCTCGTGGAGAGAGCGGCGCCCTCTCCCCCTCTGATCGGCCCCTCCGTCATGCCGCGCACCATCGTCTCGCCCACCGTCCTCGTGTTCGATTCCGGCCTCGGGGGACTGACGGTGTTTCGCGAGATCGCCCGGGCGCGGCCGGACGCCGCTTTCGTCTATGCCGCGGACGACGCGCTGTTTCCCTACGGCCGGCTCGCCGAATCGGAGCTTCTCGCGCGCGTGCTCGCGGTGATGGAGGAACTCGTCGCCGCGCACCGGCCGGATATCGTCGTGATCGCGTGCAACACCGCCTCCACGGTCGTGCTTCCGGCCCTGCGGGAGCGATTTGCGGTGCCGTTCGTCGGAACCGTGCCGGCGATCAAGCCGGCCTGCGCCGCCTCGGTCAGCAAGCGCATCTCGGTTCTGGGCACTGAAGCGACGGTGAAGCGCGAATACACCCATGCGCTCGTCCGCCAATACGGGCATGGCTGCCGGGTG
This sequence comes from Variibacter sp., assembly GCA_019689555.1. Classification (GTDB taxonomy): domain Bacteria; phylum Pseudomonadota; class Alphaproteobacteria; order Rhizobiales; family Xanthobacteraceae; genus JADGHE01. The sequence goes on from JADGHE010000094.1 coordinate 1,538, forward strand.
ACGTTCGTGGGCTCGGCGCGGCTCGCCGCCTACGCGGAGCGCGAGCTCGCGGGCGAGCCGGTGGAGAACGCGCTGCTGCGCGCGGAGGTTGCGCCCTGCTTCGTCGAGGAGGCCGGGGCGCGCACCGACACGGTGGTGCTCGCTTGCACGCATTACCCGCTCTTGACCGCGCGGCTCGCGGCGCTTGCGCCCTGGCCGGTGCGGTGGATCGACCCTGCACCCGCGATCGCCCGCCGCGTGGTCGACCTGATCGGCCCGCCGGCGCGGAGCGCGGCGCGCGTCGCGGCGAAGGCGATCTTCACGTCCGGCCGCCGCCCCTCCCCCGCGCTCGCGCAGGCGCTGCGGACCTTCGGTTTCGCCGACACGCTGGCCGCCCCGGCCTGACGGGCGCCTTTCGGCCCAGTGGTTTGACAGCCTCGCCCTTTGCCCGTACAAGGCCCGCCGTCGTGCGCACCGCGACGGGCGCGCGCGGCGTTTCGCGACCCGCGGTCGGTTCCGGCGCTTCGGTTCCGACCTGTCAGTTTCGGGCTCTGCCCGGGACAGAGGAGGGCGCGGTTCCTCGAACACAAAGGACGGCAAGGAACGCGATGACCAAGCGCATTGAGGCCAAGTACAAGCTTGACCGCCGGATGGGCGAGAACGTCTGGGGCCGCCCCAAGAGCCCCGTCAACCGCCGGGAATACGGGCCCGGCCAGCACGGCCAGCGCCGCAAGGGCAAGCTCTCCGACTACGGCGTGCAGCTGCGCGCGAAGCAGAAGCTGCGCGGCTATTACGGCAATATTTCCGAGAAGCAGTTCCGCCGCCTCTACCAGGAGGCCATTCGGCTCAAGGGCGATTCGGGCGAGAACCTGATCGGACTTCTCGAGTCGCGCCTCGACGCCGTGGTCTATCGCGCGAAGTTCGTGCCGACCGTTTTCGCCGCCCGGCAGTTCGTCAACCACGGGCACGTGAAGGTGAACGGCCGCCGCGTCACCATTCCGAGCTATCGCCTCAAGGTCGGCGACGTGGTCGAGGTCAAGGAGTCGTCGAAGCAGCTCGCGTTGGTGATCGAGGCCACGCAGCTCGCCGAGCGCGACGTGCCGGACTACATCGAGGTCGATCACTCGCGCATGACCGCCAAGCTCACGCGCCTCCCGCACCTCAACGAGGTGCCTTATCCGGTGATGATGGAGCCGCACCTCGTCGTCGAGTTCTACTCGCGCTGAACGGCGCGTTCCGCGCGCCGAACGGCGGCTCTGCCCCTGGATCTTCTTTCGACGCCGGGCCCGCCCCCGGCGTTTTCCATTTGGTCTGACCGGACCGAACCCACCGATCACGGTCCCGCTTTCGCCGGGCTCCTGGACACCCCCCGATGCCCAGTTCTCAGAAGGCTTTCGGCAAGCCCGCTTGCTCGAGAACGGCATTCGCGGTGTGACGGGATTTGATGTCTGCATCGACGGGAAACCGCTTGCCGGTGATCGGACTTGCCCAGATTTCGTGATCGCCTCGTCCCTGGCGCACGAAATAGCAGCCGGCTTCCCTCAGCAGATCCTTGAGCTGCTCGGTGTTACCCGCTCACGCTGCGCGGCGAATTCCAACTCTGACGCGATCTGTCTTGCGAGCGACCAGCTCGTACGCAACGTCGGCGTACTGATCGTCACCGTCCTCTTCCAAGAGATCCTTGATGATGTTGGGAAGCTTGGCCTGAAGCGCCTCGATGGTCGGCGCCTCGGTGACGAACGGAATGTCGCTCTCCGCCACCCACACGGAAGCTTCCGGGTCCCAGGTCGCGTTCACGACGATGAGGCGCCCCATGTCCACCCCAGCGGTCGAATTTCCGGAATACGTGCCCGGCTGCGGCGCCGCGCAAGCAAGTAGCAAACAGCCCGGATGAGCGAAGCGACATCCGGGCGGCGGCGGGGTTGATCGATCCGTTTTTCGCAGGTTCGTGGGGGCCCCTCGGCCTTGCGCCTACATGGATGGCGGGCGGCGCGAGCTCGCTATGGCACGCCCGGCCGGCGGATGAAGCCGGGCGGCAGGTCGGCCTCGGCTCTGCCCTGGTAGATGCAGCTCAGCCTGGGCGTCTTCGGGGCCTGCTCCGCGGCGCCCGTGAGGAGGGAGGGCGTCGTCGGCACGCAGGTCGCGCACGCGGCCTTCATGGTGGCGAGCGGCGGCTCGCCCTTGATGGCCTCGACCGCCGCGATGGCCCGGTCGAGCGCCGCCTTCTCGCCGCTCGCGACGAGCACGACGGTTCCCTCCGAGCCCGAGACCCCGCCCCCGCCGACATGCACCGCCTCGAGCCCGAAGAGGATGCGGAAGGCGGTGATCTCGGTCACCACCGTCGCGTTCACGAGCGGCATCATGCCGATCTGGAAGCCGGTCTGGTAGTAGAGATTGTCGTGGCCGAGCTGGCGCGCGGCCTCGGGCACCGAGGGCACGAGCTTTTCGAGGCCCACCGGCACGATGAGCTTCACGCCGCGGCCGGAGATGAACCCGTAGGCGAAGCCGATGGTGCCGCAGCCCGGATGAGCGCAGAAGACGCCGGCATGGCCGTCGGGATCGACGGCGTTCGCCCCCTTGATGACGATCGCGCCGGGCCCGCCGGCGTCCAGCACCTCGCCCATCGTGGGCTTCGGCGGAACGAGCCGGCCGCGGTCGAGCACGAGCATCGGGCCCTTCTCGCTCGGCTCGGTCTGGCACATCACGCCGTTGAAGATCTGTCCGGACAAAAACGTGCCGCGCGGGCGCGGCAGCGCGCCCATGATCTCCTCGGCCACATAGACGTTGGTCGAGCCGTGCGCGATGACGATGAGGTCGTCGGCCAGCGCCGCCCTGACCTCGGGCATGGCCGCGACCGCGCGGCCGATGAGGCGTTTCGATTCCGCCGGCGTGAACGCGAAGGCAGCGCGCAGGGCCATGGGCCTTCCCCTCACGCGCCCCGGTTCCGGCAATGACGCGCGCTCGCCACGCGCTTACGCCGTGGCCCGGTTCTTCATGGGCACGCCCTTCTCCTCGAGCAGGCTCTGCAGCTCGCCCGCCTGGAACATCTCGCGCACGATGTCGCAGCCGCCGACGAATTCGCCCTTGATGTAGACCTGCGGGATGGTGGGCCAGTTCGAATAGGTCTTGATGCCCTGCCGCAGCTCGTCGGACTCGAGCACGTTGATGCCCTTGTAGGGCACGCCGAGGTGGTCGAGGATCTGCACGACCTGGCCGGAGAACCCGCACATCGGGAACTGCGGCGTGCCCTTCATGAACACCACCACGTCGCTGCTCTTGATTTCGTTTTCGATGAACTGCTCGATGGACATCGATCTCGTCCTTCCTCTGCCCGCGGCGTCCGGGCCGCCCGCTATGCGTCTCGTGGGTCTAGATATATAGCTCGATCCCTTCGCGCCAGCCCGCAAGCGGGCGGCTTATTTCGGCAGCGGCGCATAGAATGTGCCGTCCACCTCGAAAATGTCGTCCTGCGCGAGCCGGTCGACCTCCATGATGGTGCGCGGCGGATAGGGTCCGTCGCCCCACAGCTCCTCGGTGACCTTTTCCATGATCGGCCGGAAGCGGAAGAGGTCGGTCATGTAGACGACGAGGCGCACGCAGTCGCCGAGACTCGCGCCCTCGGACTCCGCGATCGTCTTCATGTTGAGATAGGCTTGGCGGATGCGCGCCTCATCCCCCTCGACCAGCGTGTTCGTCCTGGGGTCGACGCCGCGCATGCCGGCGACGAAGACAAAATCGCCGGCGCGCGCCCCGAGGCTCCATGCGCCCGTCGGCTTCGGCGCGCCGGCCGGCGACAGGATCTTCACGCCGTGCTTCGATTGAACCATGCCCCCCCTCCCTCGATCACCGGGACGACGCC
>JADGHE010000095.1 GCA_019689555.1 Variibacter sp.
TGCATCCACCATGCTCCCCCAGCCCCGCCCGCGAGGGCCGGCGACCCCGCACCCTCCGTCCGGCCTGGGATGCGGGGCGCCGTCTCGCGCGCGGCTTGGCCGGAATTGCCGCCGCAACGGGCGGCCGCTTACTTCAGCTCGACCTTGGCGCCGACCTTTTCGAGCTGCGCCTTGATCTTTTCGGCCTCGTCCTTGGCCACGCCTTCCTTCAGGGTCTTCGGCGCGCCCTCGACGAGGTCCTTGGCCTCCTTCAGCCCGAGGCCCGTGAGCGCCCGGACCTCCTTGATCACTTCGATCTTCTTGTCGCCGGCGGCCGCCAGGACCACCGTGAATTCGGTCTTCTCCTCGGCGGGAGCCGCCGCCGCGCCCGCGGCAGGCACGCCGGCCGCGACCGCCACGGCGGCGGCCGCCGAAACGCCCCACTTCTCCTCCAGGAGCTTGGCGAGCTCCGCCGCTTCCAGGACCGTGAGGTTGGACAGCTCGTCCACGAGCTTCGAAAGATCGGCCATCTGATATAGTTCCCTTTTCGATTCGAACCAGTGGTGGGTGTGAAGAGTTTACGCGCCCGCCGCCCGTCTTCGGCTAAGCGGCTTCCTGGGTCTTGGCGTAGGCCGCCAGCACGCGCGCGACCTTGGCCGCCGGCGCATTGACCACCTGCGCGACCTTGGTCGCCGGCGCCTGGATGAGGCCCACGAGCTTCGCCCGCAGTTCGTCCAGCGACGGCAGCGTCGCCAGCGCCTTGACGCCGTCGGGGTCGAGCGCCGTCTTGCCCATCGCCCCGCCGAGAATCACGAGGTTCTCGTTGGCCTTGGCGAAGTCGATGGCGACCTTGGGGGCGGCGACCGGGTCGCCCGAATAGGCGAGCAGGGTCGGGCCCTTCAGATGCCGCGCGATCGAGGCCACGTCCGTGCCCTCGAGCGCGATCTTGGCAAGCCGGTTCTTGGCCACCTTGACGCTGGCGCCCGCCGCCCGCATCTGCCGGCGCAAGGCCGTCATCTGCGCAACCGTCAGTCCGGCGTAATGGCAGACCACGACCACGCCGGTGGTCCGAAAGACCTCCTGGAGCGCGGCGACGAGTTCCGATTTTTCCGCTCGGTTCATTGAATGACGCTCTTCGCGTTGGCGGGAATGGCCCCCGCCGGGTTGCACCTGCCGTCCTCCGGTCCGGGGCTGCGGAAGGTCCGTTCCGCGTCCCGACCCGCCGAGCGGCGACGAAGGACGAACACTTTCGCCTGTCCGCCCGGACGCCACCCACACGTGAGCGGCGTCAGGTGCAAAGGTTCGAACCGTTGTCTTCTCAACGCCTTGCGACGCCGAGTGAAGAAACCGCTTCGTCCCCGTCTATGCAGGCCCTGCGGCGGGGCTGCCCCCGCCCGAGGCCCTTCGCTCGATTTCCAAGCTTCGGACCCCGAACTCGAATTAAGCCGGAGACCCGGCGCCTGCAGTCTCGGACAGGTCGGCCGCCGCGCTGCGCCCTTTCGACCGGCCGGAGCCGGCGCGGAACGCATCGAGACGGCCCGCGCGCCTCGCGAATCCGCGCAAATGCCCGCTCCCGCTCCCTTCAGATGATCCCTGCGGACGTCCAAAAGGAACGGGTTCGGCACCTGTGCTTTTCCGAAAGACGCGCGAAGGCGCGCCGACAAACGGGCCGGCACGCCCTCTTTGCATCTTTAACGGGTTTTGCGGGTGCTTGGCAAGCCCCGATTCGGCTCGGGCCCGTTCAAGGCGCGTTCAAGGCTGAAAATAGGCCGCGACGGGCCGATAGACGATCCACCCCGCGAGCGCAAGGCTTGCCGCCCAGACGAGGGCGATCACGCAAGCCGCGGCGCGGCTCACGGGGCGCTCCGCCGCGGCCGCGGCGGCGGCCCGGCTCTCCGCCATGACCTCCGGCGGAATGAGCCTGACGACCGCCAGGATTCCGAGCGGCACGACCACCGCGTCGTCGAGATGGCCGAGGACCGGAATGAAGTCGGGGACGAGGTCGATGGGAGAGAGCGCGTAGGCGGCGACGCAGAGGCCGAGCGCCCTCGCATGCCAGGGCGTGCGGGGGTCGCGCGTCGCGAGATAAACGGCGTGCGCCTCGCGCCTGATGTCGCGCCCGACGGCGCGCGCCCAGTCTTTCAACCTGCCGGCCACGGCTATCCCCTTTGGAGGGCGGACGGATCGAACCCGCCGGCCCGCCTCGGCCGGACACATAGCAGCGGCCGTGCCGCGTCGGACAGGTGGCCAGGCCTCGTTGTCGCCCGGCGCCCCTTTGTGCTGTGATCTCGGCCGCTCTGCCGCCAGGGAGGCGCTCATGATCACGGCCATCGTCACCGCGAGGCTGCCCGAAGGAACGACCCGGGAGCAGTGGCTCGAGACCGCCAAGCGGATCGCGCCCCGCTTCCGTACGATCCCCGGACTCATCCGCAAGCAATTCCTGTTCGGCGACGGCATCGGCGGGGGCGTCTATCTCTGGGAATCCCGCGAGGCCGCCGAAGCCTGCTATCGCGGCCCCTGGCGCGACAATTTCAGGAGCCTGTTCGGCGTCGAGCCGGACATCCGGTTTTTCGAGTCCCCGGTGGTCGTCGACAACGCCGCGCGCGAGGTCACGATCGCGGCCTGAGCCCACCTTCGGACGAGCTTCCTTCGGTCCGCCCTGCCGGCGGCGGGGCACGACGCGAACCGCCCCATTGGAATCGCTTTGAGGAGGCAAGGCGCGGACCGCGATCGCAACTCAGCCTTGCGCCGGGCGGGATGCCATTCGGCTGCGAAAGGCGGTAAGGGCCCTGCCGACCGACGTGCTCGCCCAGCGAGCGGACGCTTTCTACGTGCGGCCTCCCGCCGTCCGCCATCGCGCCTTTATGGCACGACGATGCTCCCTCGCCGTTGTCAGGCCGTGAGGAAGCGCGCGCCCTGCAAAGGCCGTCGAAGGCAAAACGGAAATCCAAAATGCTGCTACGAACCGCCTCGAGCCAGGAGCCGCAGACACGAAACGAACCGCCGTTCGGCGAATTCGTTGCGCTCGTCGCCCTCATGATGGGCCTCACCTCGTTCGCGATCGACAATCTGCTTCCGGCCTTCGACGTGCTGCGCGCGGCCTTTGCCGTCGCCGATCCCAATCACGCGCAGCTCACCGTCTATGTCTACATGATCGCCTTTGCGCTGGGGCAGTTCGTCTATGGGCCCGTGTCCGACATGATCGGCCGCCGGCCTGCCCTGCTCGCCGGCCTCGTGATCTTCGCGGCCGGATGCGTGCTGGCGATCGCCGCCACGAGCTTTTCGCTGCTGCTCGCCGCCCGCGCGATCCAGGGCGTCGGCAGCGCGGCCGCGCGCGTGCTCGCGGTCACCATCGTGCGCGACCGCTTTGTGGGGCGCGACATGGCGCGCGTGATGTCGCTCACCATGATGGTCTTTCTCATCGTGCCGATTTTCGCGCCGGCGATCGGGAGCCTGCTGCTGGCGCTCGGCGGCTGGCGCACCATCTTCGCGGCGACGCTCGGCCTCGGCGTGCTGCTCGCCGCCTGGTTCGGCTGGCGCATGCCGGAAACGCTGCATCCCGAGCACCGGTTTCCGTTCTCGCTCGCGCAGGTGGTGAAGGCTCTGCGGCTCACCGTCACGACGCGCGTGTCGATCGGCTATGCCACCGGGGTCGGCCTGATGATGGGCTGCCTCATGGCCTATATCGGCTCCGCCCAGCAGATCCTGGAGACGAGCGTCTACGGGCTCGGCCCCGTCTTCTCGCTCTATTTCGGCGTCATCGCCGCGCTGATGGGCGTCGGCTCCCTCGTGAATTCGCGCCTCGTGCGCCGGCTCGGCATGCGCCGCATGGGCCACGCCGGGCTTTGCGGCTTCGCGTTCGTGGCCGCCGTGCAGCTCGCGGGGGCGCTCGCCTTCGGCGGCCATCCGCCGCTCGCCTGGTTCGTCTCGACGGTCGCGCTCAACCTCATGCTGTTCAGCCTCACGGTGCCGAACTTCAACGCCTTGGCCATGGAGCCGCTGGGCACGGTCGCCGGCACGGCCTCCTCCTTCATCGGCGCCTATACGACCCTGTTCGGCGCGCTGTGCGGGCTTGCCGTCGGCCAGGCCTTCAACGGAACCGTGATCCCCCTCGCCGCCGGCTTCGTCATTCTGAGCGCCGCCTGCGTGGCCGTGGTGCTGTGGACCGAGAAAGGCCGCCTGTTCGTGCCCCGCAACACGCCGGGCTCCGGCGGATGAGGCTCGCGCAGGGCGCGACTTTGACCCCGGCGGGCGTTCCGCGCTACTCAGCAGCCCCGCCATAACGCCTTGCCCGCAACCCGCTTTGCCCCAAAGCCAAAGGGAAGACGCCCGTGATCGACCTCTACACCTGGACCACCCCCAACGGACGCAAGGTTTCCATCGCCCTCGAGGAGCTCGGCATTCCTTACGCGGCGCATCCCGTCGACATTTCGAAGGACGAGCAGTTCAAGCCGGAATTTCTCAAGATCAGCCCGAACAACCGCATTCCGGCGATCGTCGACCGGGAGAACGGCTTCTCGCTCATGGAGTCCGGCGCGATCCTGCTCTACCTCGCCGAGAAGGCCGGCCGGCTTCTGCCGACCGACCGGCTGAAGCGCTTCCGCGTCGTCGAATGGCTGATGTGGCAGATGGGCGGCATAGGCCCCATGCTCGGCCAGGTGCACCACTTCGTGCGCTACAACAAGGGCAAGGCGCCCTACGCGGAGGAGCGATACCTCAAGGAGGCGCACCGCCTCTACGGCGTCCTCGACAAGCGGCTCGCCGACCGCGAATTCGTCGCCGACGAATATTCGGTCGCCGACATCGCGATCTGGCCCTGGATCTCGCGCTTCGAGTGGCAGACGATCGATTTGAACCAGTACCCGAACGTCAAGCGCTGGTACACGACGATCGCGCAGCGCCCCGCGGTGCAGCGGGGCTACGACGTACCCCAGAAGGTCGGCGACATTCCGATGCCGTGAGCCCGAACCCGGGGCGGGGCCGGAGGGCGCCCCGGCGCAGGCCCGGCCCCGCGCGCCGGCACCGGCCGGCACCCGGCACAGGCCGCCACGGGGGACAACGCCGCGCGGCCCCGGCAAACGCAATGATGCCGCATTTCCCGGAGAGAAATCCTAGCCGGGGGGCGCGCTCGGTGGGCTCCCATGCTGCTTCGCGGGTTCCTAGCCTTGACGGTCGCGACCGCCGCATTGGCCGTCGCAGCCTGGGCTGTTGCGCCCGTCGGCCTGTTGAGCCCGGCGCCCCGCGCCGCGAAATCCGACCGGCAGCCGCTCGGGGAGACGGCGCTGCCCCCGCCCCCCGGGCCGAAGCGAGTCTCGACCATCGCCATTCGCC
>JADGHE010000015.1 GCA_019689555.1 Variibacter sp.
CCCCCCCCCCCCCCGCGCGGGGGGGGGTCGGGGGGGGGGGTGAGGGGCAGGAGCGACACGCTCAGACTTGCGGTGAGACCCCCTCACCCGGCGCTTCGCGCCGACCTCTCCCCGCAGGCGGGGAGAGGTAAAGTTTTGCGGGGCGAGGGGCCGCGCTTGTCCGCGGGCCGTCGAAGTGGGCCGCCGTCGCTCCGCCGTCACCCCATCGCGCTCGGATGCAGCACGCGGTTGCGCAGGATCCCGATCTTCTCGATCTCCAGCTCCACCACGTCGCCGTGCTTGATCTGGCGCCCGATCTCGTGGGACGAGCCGGTGCCGACTGTGCCGGAGCCGATCACTTCGCCCGCATGCAGCGTCTCGGACTGCGAGATGAAGGCAAGGATGGCCGGGAACTTGTGGTGCATGGCGCTCGAATGGCCGCCGCCCCAGCGCTCGCCGTTGACGCGGACCTCCATCTTGAGATTGTGCGGATCGCCGATCTCGTCGGTCGTCACGATCCAGGGGCCGAGCACGTTGCCGGTGTCGAAGTCCTTGCCCTTGGCGGGGCCGAGGCGGCCGGCCATCTCCCTGTACTGGGCGTCGCGGGCGCTGAAGTCGTTGAAGATCGTGAAGCCGAAAATGTGCTCCATGGCCTTGGCCGGGTCGATGTCCTTGCCGGTCTTGCCGATGATGCAGGCCATCTCGCACTCGTAGTCCATGTGGTTCGAGTAGCGGGGCCAGATCACGTCCGCATCCGGGCCGACGACGCTGAAGCGGTTGCACTTGTAATAGATCGGCTGCTCGTACCACACCTGGGGAATGGGCGGCGGCTCCGTGCCGCTGCGCCGGGCCTGTTGTTCGCGCGAGTTGCGCAGGTGCTCCTCGAAGACGAGGCAGTCGCGCATCTGCCGCGGCTCGGGCAGCGGCGCAAGGAGGCGCGTGCCTTGCAGCGGCCGCGTGGCCTCTTCCGGCCACCTGGCGGCGAGCGCGCGCGCCTTGTCCAGGCCCGCAGGCCCGGCGTCGATGAGCGCCAGCATGTCCCGGAAGTCCGGGTCGTCGCCGCCCGTCGCGCGCGCGGCTTCGGCGAGGTCGAGAATGGCGTCGCGGGCCGTGTCCACGACGCCGATCGCGGGCCGACCCTGAGCGTTCACAAAGGTCGCAAGTTTCATGCGTTAGCCTCTCTACGACATTCGGGCGAGTCTTTCGGCGCGAGTCTTAGAGAGGAATCGCCGCGCCGTCGATCGTCGGCCGGCGCCGTTATCGTCTGCACCGCGCCCGCGATGCGGACGGCTCCCGGCCGCTCGCCCGGTCGGCTTGACGCCGCGGGTGCTCTCTGGAAGCATCGCTTTCAAACAAGCGTTCGAGATCGCCGTCAAAGGCGACGGGGAGGGGGAGCGAAGCGCCCGCCCAGGCGGACGGAGCCGGCGCATGGGCGGCAGGCTGCCCGATGCGTCGTGAGGCTCGGGCCTCCGGCGGACTGCGCGGCAGGGCAGGGCGACGAAGCAGACATGATGAGGATCCGCGCGCCCAAGGACTTCTATGCGGGCCTCCTGTTCATCGCCATCGGCGCGCTCGGCGCCGCGCTCGCCCTGCGCTACCCCTTCGGCAGCGCGACGCGCATGGGGCCGGGCTTTCTGCCGACGATCCTCTCCGGCATCACGGCGCTCCTCGGCCTTTCCATCCTGCTGCGCTCCTTCGTCATCGACGGCGAGGCGGTCACCCGTGTCGTCTGGCGGCCGCTCGTCCTGATTACGGCGGCGATCGTCGTCTTCGGGCTCACGGTCACCCGTGCCGGCCTCGTCGTCGCCGTCATGGCGACGGCGATCGTCGGCGGCCTTGCGGCGCGCGACATGGGCAGGGTCGAGCTGGTCCTGCTCGCGCTCGGGCTCGCCGCCTTCTCGGCCGTGGTGTTCGTCCATGGGCTCGGCCAGCCCATCGGCCTGTGGCCGTTCTGATGGACATTTTCGACCATCTCGCCCTCGGCTTCGGCGCGGCGCTCACGCTGTCCAATCTCGGCTTTTGTCTGATCGGGGCGCTGCTCGGCACGCTCATCGGCGTGCTGCCCGGCATCGGGCCGATCGCCACGATCGCGATGCTCCTCCCGCTCACTTTCGGCATGCCGCCGCTCGCGGCGCTGATCATGCTCGCCGGCATCTATTACGGCTCGCAGTTCGGCGGTTCGACCACCGCGATCCTCGTCAACCTGCCCGGCGAATCCGCATCCGTCGTCACCTGCATCGACGGACACCGGATGGCGCGCCAGGGCCGTGCGGGGGCGGCGCTGTCGATCGCGGCCATCGGCTCGTTCGTCGCCGGCACGGCCGGCACCATCGTCATCGCGGTCTTCGGTCCGGTGCTCGCGGCCTTCTCGCAGAGGTTCAACTCCCCGGAATATTTCTCGCTGATGGTGCTCGGCCTCGTCTCGGCGGTCGTGCTCGCGCACGGCTCGCTGCTCAAGGCGGTGACGATGATCTTCGTCGGCCTCCTGCTCGGCATGGTCGGCACGGACATGACGAGCGGCACCGGCCGCTACACCTTCGACATTCCCGAACTGTCCGACGGCCTCGGCTTCGTGCCGGTGGCGCTGGGGCTCTTCGGCCTTTCGGAGATCATCGTCAATCTGGAGCGGCCGGAGGCGCGCTCCCTGCTCGCCGGCAAGATCACGGGCCTGTGGATCCGCTGGCGGGAGTTGACGCAGAGCCTGCCCGCCGTGCTGCGCGGCACGGCGCTCGGCTGCGCCTTCGGCGTGTTGCCGGGCGGCGGGCCGACGCTGAGCGCCTTCGCCTCCTACTCGCTCGAGAAGAAGCTCGCCGACGATCCCGCGCGCTTCGGCCAGGGGGCGATCGAGGGCGTCGCGGGGCCGGAGTCGGCCAACAACGCCGCCGCGCAGACCTCGTTCATTCCGCTTCTCACGCTCGGCATTCCCTCGAACGCCGTGATGGCGTTGATGATGGGCGCGATGATGATCCAGGGCATCGCCCCCGGCGCGCAGGTGATGAATCAGCGGCCGGAGCTGTTCTGGGGCCTCATCGCGTCCATGTGGGTCGGCAACGCGATGCTGCTCGTCATCAACCTGCCGCTCGTCGGGCTGTGGGCGACGCTGCTCAAGACGCCGTACCGCCTGCTGTTTCCGTGCATCCTCATTTTTTCCTGCATCGGGGTCTATTCGCTCAACACCAGCGCCTTCGAGGTGCTGCTCACCGCGTTCTTCGGCGTGGTCGGCTATGTCTTCGCCAAGCTCGACTGCGAGCCCGCGCCGCTGCTGCTCGGCTTCGTGCTCGGTCCGCTGATGGAGACGAGCCTGCGGCGCGCGCTCCTGATCTCGCGCGGCGACCCGATGGTGTTTCTCGAGCGGCCGATCTCGGCGGTGCTGCTGGGGCTCGCGGCGCTGCTGCTTCTGATCGTCGTCGCGCCGGCGGTGCGCCGCGGCCGCGACACGGCCTTCCAGGAGTAGCGTCGATTGCCTTGCGCCGGTACCGCGTCCGCGGCCTGCTGGCGCATGTCCGGGCATGCGCGTCACCGCCTTTCGGCGGCCACCTCAGGCTGACGCTGTTCGAGGCTGGACACGAAACATGGGTCCGTCATCCTGAAACGCCCGCGCGAGAGCGCGGGCCTCGAAGGATGGCGGGCGAAGAACGACGGGCTAAGGCGTATCCCATACCGGCGCATGCGGCGGGTTGGCGCGGCGGCGGTTCTTGGCGCGCAGCGCGCCGATGCGCTCGAACTCCTCGTCCGTCAGCGTGAAATCGAAGATGGCGAGGTTCTCGCGCAGGCGCTCGGGCCTGGTCGACTTCGGGATCGGCGCCACGCCCTCGTTCTGCGTGATCCAGCGCAGGATGATCTGCGCCGGCGTGCGGGAGCGCGCCGCCGCGATCTCGCCGATGACGGGGTCGTCGAGGATGTCCCCGCCGCGCATGAACGGGCAGTAGCCGATCAGCACCATGCCGTGCCGGCGGCAGGCGGCGTGCAGCTTGCGCTGGTCGAGATAGGGATGGAACTCGACCTCGTTGACCGCGAGCGGCTCGGGGCAGAGCCGCACCGCCTCCGCGAGCAGCGCGGTCGTGAAGTTGGCGACGCCGATGTGGCGTGTGAGGCCGCGCCGCTTCGCCGTCGCGAGCGCCTGCATCGTCTCGGCGAGCGGGATCTGCGGGTTGGGCCAGTGCACGAGCAGCAGGTCGACGTAGTCGACGCGCAGGTCTTTCAGACTGCCTTCGACCGAGCGCGCGAAGTCGGCCGCGCGCAGGTTCTCGTGCGAGACCTTGGTCGTGAGGAAGATTTCCTCGCGCGGCACGCCGGAGGCGCGGATGCCGTCGCCGACCTCGACTTCGGTCCCGTATTTGCGCGCCGTGTCGATGTGGCGGTGGCCGAGGCGCAGCGCGGTCGCGACGATCTCGCGCCCCGCATCCCCCTTGAGGTCGGTGGTGCCGAAGCCGACGGCGGGTATGGCGGCGCCGTGGGCGTAAAGCCGCGGCAAGGCGGGGCGGGCGAGCACGCCGGTGTCGTTCATGGCGACGCCTTTCCGTTACGCGGCCTTGGCGGCCGGGCCGCGCAGATTGAGGATCTTGCGGGCGACGGCCGGCGTCGCCACGCGCTCGCCGAGCGCGGCGACGATCGTCGCGGCGCGCTCCACCAGCGCGGCGTTGCTCGGCGCGAACACGCCCTGGTCGATGTAGAGGTTGTCCTCCAGGCCCACGCGCACATGGCCGCCGAGGATCACGGCCTGGGCGACCATCGGGAACTCCATGCGCGAGATGCCGAAGCCGGCCCATACGCAGGGCTGCGGCAGCATGTTGCGCATCAGGATCATCGCCTCCGGCGTCGCCGGCGCGCCATAGGCGATGCCGAGGCAGAGCTGGATCATGCACGGCGTCGCCAGTACGCCCTCGGCGATGAGCTGGTGCGCCAGCCGCACCTGGCCGGTGTCGAAGACCTCGAGCTCGGGCGTCACGCCGGCCTCGCGGATCAGCCGCGCCATTTCGCGCAGGTGCTGCGGCGTGTTCATGAAGGCGCTTTCGCCGAAGTTCATCGTCGCGAGATCGAGCGTGCAGATCTCCGGCCGCAGCTCGAGCACGTGGCGCACGCGCTCGAGCGGCGTCGCCATCCTGCGCTCGGCGTTGACGTTGGGGTCGGCGGCCGAGGGCATGAAGCGTGCGCCGGGGCCGGTCGTCAGGTTGATCACCACGTCGACGTCGCTGGCGCGGATGCGGTCGACGACTTCCCGGTAGTGGGCGAGCTCCATGCTCTGCCGGCCGGTCTTGGGGTCGCGGACATGAATGTGCACGATCGCGGCGCCGGCTTTCGCGGCCTCGATCGCGGAGGTCGCGATCTCCTCGGGCGTGACGGGAATCGCCGGGTGCTTGCCGACGGTGTCGGCGGAGCCCGTGACCGCGCAGGTGATGATGACGTCCCTAGCCATTGAGCAGACCTTTTCCTTGCGGAGCCTTGACCCGAGGGAAGTGGCCTGTATCGTACTCCCTCAAACGAACGTTTGCCACAGCCGGACCGGTGCTCCCAAACGGTCGCTTCGCGCGCCTTGCGCCCTCCGGTCGTATGCGATCCGTCCCGCCGCGCCGCGCGCCCAAGGAGAACTGCATGGCTTCCTATTCGGACCCGTTCGAGCCGCTCGAGCCCGTCGGTCCTGCGCCGTTTTCGCCCTATGCGGGTCCGCAGCCGCCGCTGCGCAACCGTAAGAAGCCGATCACGCTCGACGACATCGAGGAGATGTCGCGCAAGGTGCGCAACTGGGGCAAATGGGGCCCGAACGACGAGATCGGCACGCTCAATTACGTGACGCCGGAGATGGTGGCCGCGGCCGCGGCGCTCGTGCAGAAGGGCAAGGGCTTTCCCCTCGCCATTCCGCTCGGCGCGGACGGGCCGCAGACCGGCGGCCGCGGCCGCATCAACCCGATTCATCTCATGCGCCACGACGGCGCTGACGGCTATTCGGGCCTGCGCGACCGCGAGGCCGGTCTGCGCAGCGCCGACGACTGGCTCATCATGCCGCTGCAGGCGGCCACCCACTGGGATGCGCTGAGCCACATCTTCTATAAGGACCGCATGTACAACGGCTACGACATGCGCGAGGTCATGTCGTGGGGCGCCAGGAAATGCGGCATCGAGAAGACGGGCGGCAAGGCCTCGGGGCGCGGCGTGCTGCTCGACATCCCGCGCGTGAAAGGTCTCGATTATCTCGAGGACGGCACGCCGATCACGCCGGAGGACCTCGACGGAGCCGCGGAAAAGCAGGGCGTGAAGGTCGGGCGCGGCGACTTCCTCATCGTGCGCACGGGGCAGATGGAACACTGCATGAAGCGCGGCTCGTGGGGCAACTATGCGGGCGGCGACGCGCCCGGCCTCTCGTTCGAGACCGCCGAGTGGCTGCACAAGAAGGAGGTCGCGGCGGTGGCGACCGACACCTGGGGCTGCGAGGTGCGGCCGAACGACTCGCCGGGCATCTTCCAGCCGTGGCACTGGGTGGTCATCCCCAGCATGGGCCTCACCATGGGCGAGATCTTCTATCTCAAAGAGCTGGCGGAAGACTGCGCCGAGGACAAACGCTACGAGTTCTTCTTCGTCGCGCCGGCGCTGCCGGTGAAGGGCGCCGTCGGCGCGCCGGTCGTGCCCATGGCGTTCAAGTGACGAACCCCCGCGCGGGCCGGTCGGCTGCGAGTCGCACGTCGGTTCGCCGCGCGTTCGGCCGCCGATTCAAGAATTGGCGGCGCGCCGATGCCGGAGCCGTTCGCCGCACGGCGGCATGAACGGCCAAGCCTGATGCGGATGGGAGGGAGCGGCCGTCGCCGCGCCGGGCATAACGGGCTTGAGCCGCGATCACTCGAGACGCAAGGCCCCTTCAGCCACATTCCACTTGAGATACGTTCCGCGTAAGAGGCATTCCAACGGCGTCGCGCTCCGCGTGAGACACGATTCGAAGCCATGCTCGAGAAGCACGAGAGACCTGAACGGACATCATCCATGAGCACAGCAACTGCGCAGACCACGTCCTCCGCTCCGCAGCGCAACGACCTGATCACGGGCGCGCGCTACATCGCGCAGACGCTCCACGCCTACGGGCTCGACCACGTCTTCTTCATGGATGCGGTGCTGCGGCGCACGCTCGCCGAATGCGGCACGTTCGGCATTCGCCGCATCCTCGCGCATTCGGAAAAGGCCGCGGCCTACATGGCGGACGGCTATGCGCGCGCGAGCCGGCGCGTCGCCGTCGTGATGGCGCAGTCGGTGGGCGCCGCGAATCTTGCGTCCGGCCTGCAGGACGCGCGCCTGTTCGGCTCGCCCGTCATCGCCATCACCGGGCGACACGTCGCCGCGAACCAGTACCGCAACGCCTATCAGGAGCTGCCGCACGAGCCGATGTATGCGGCCTTCGTCAAGGCGTCCTACCGCGTGGACGTGCCGGAGCAGCTTCCGCGCCTCCTGCGCCAGTGCTTCCGCGAGGCGGCCTCGGGGCCGGTGCGGCCGGTCCACCTCGATGTCGCCGGCAACACCGGCAGCGTGACCGACTTCGCCGAGCTCGTCTTCGATCAGACGGTCGAGCGCGAATATGCGACCGTCCCGGCGCAGCGCCCGGCGGGCGATGCGGGGCAGATCGAGAAGGCCGCGAAGGCCATCGCCGCCGCCGAGCGCCCGGTGATTATCGCCGGCGCGGGCGCGATCATGTCCGGCGCCGAGAAGGCGCTGCGCACCTTCGCCGAGAAGGCGGGCATTCCGCTCGTCGCCGCGCTCGACGCCAAGGCGGTGCTCACCGACGACCACCCGCTCTACGGCGGCATCGTCGGCACCTATTCGTGCCACTGCGCGAACAAGCTCGTAGCGGAGGCGGACCTCGCGATCTTCGTCGGCTCGGACACCGGCGACCAGGTGACCAACAATTTCACGCTGCCGCGGCCGGGCGCGACCGTGATCCAGATCGACATCGATCCGACCGAGCTCGGCCGCAATTTCGGCGGCGCGATCGGCATCCACGCGGACCCGCGCACGGCGATCGAGCAGCTCGCCGCCGTCGTTGACCAGAAAACGCGGCCGGAATGGCAGGCGCGGCTCGCGCAGCTCGTGGCCGAATGGCGCGCCTACATCGCGCCCCACTACAATTCCGATGCGACGCCCATTCGGCCCGAGCGCATCTGTAAGGAGCTGGGAGAGTGGCTGCCGGCGAACGCCATCGTGGTCGCCGACACCGGCTATTCCTCGCAGTGGTCGGGCACGATGATGCCGCTGCGGCACGAGGGGCAAAGCTACTATCGCGCCGCGGGCTCGCTCGGCTGGGCCTATCCGGCCTCGCTCGGCGCGAAGTGCGCCTGCCCGGACCGGCCGGTCATCTGTTTCACCGGCGACGGCGGTTTTCTCTATCACCTTGCGGAGATGGAGACGGCGCGCCGCTGGAACATCGCCACGATCACGGTGATCAACAACAACATGCGCCTTGCGCAGGGCCTGCGCAACCTCACCATCGCGCACAAGGGCATTCCGGGCCGCATGGAGGATCTCTTCACCTTCGCGCCGATGAACTACGCGGCGATCGCCGAGGCGTTCGGCTGCCTCGGCATCAGGGTCGAGCGACCGCATGACCTGCGGCCTGCCTTCGAGCGCGCGCTCGCCTCCAATCGCCCGGCGATCATCGACGTGGTGAGCGACGAGACCGCGCAGGCCGATCTGCCGTGGACTCCCGCGCGGTAGGCGATCGCGGGGGCCTGCCGCCTCCGGCGCGCAGGGGCTGCGCGCAGGAGCGCGCGCCGCAGCCCGTCCGCTGAGGCACGGCGGCATGTCCGCGCGCAAGGGGCGCGCGCGTGGCCGCGATCACCCGCCGGCCGTGCCGAGCGTGGCCATGCGCGCAAGCCACCGCGCGCGCCTTTTCGCGCTGCCTTCGACGAGGCCGATCACGTCCTCGCGAATCGGGCCGATGCCGCAGAACTTGAGGATGTTGCGCTCGAGGCTCTTCAGGCTGTGGGCGAAGAAATACCAGCGGTAGATGAAGGCCGGCATGCCCATCGTCACCACGATGCGCGCGGAGCGGCCCTTCAGCAGGCCCGGGGAGAGCGTGCGCTCCCCCGCGGCGATGGCGAAGCCGGGCCGGCCGATCTGCTCGAAGAACGCCTTGAGCAGCGCCGGCATGTCGCCGAGCCATAGGGGATAGACGATGACGAGATGCTCGGCGAAGGCGATCGCCTCCTGGCAGGCACGGATCGCGGGCGTGGGCTCGCCGTGCTCCCACGCCGCTTTGCTGCGCAGGAACGGAACGTCGATTTCGGCGAGCGTCAGCCGCTTCACTTGGTGGCCGGCGGCCTCCGCGGCCTCGGCATAGGCACGCGCCAGCGCATGGCAAAACCGCGCCGGGTCGGGGTCGGGGTGCCCGTCGATGATGGTGATGCGCTTCGGCACGTCTCGGGCGCTCCGCGAACCGTTCTGGCAACGCAGAAATGCCCGCCCGGTTCGCGTCGCGCCGTGATTCAGATCAAGAGGCGGCCCGGCGCCCCTCAACCCGGTAGCACGTTGCTGATGCCGCCGTCGGCAAACACCGTGGTGCCCGTGATGTAGCGCCCGGCGTCGGAGGCGAGCAGCAGCAGGACACCGTCGAGATCTTCCTCCTCGCCGAACCGGCCGGTGGGGATCTGGCGCGTCAGCGCCTTGCCCTTGTCGCTCTCCAGGTAGTCGCGGTTGATCTCCGTGACGATCCAGCCCGGCGCGATGGCGTTGACGCGCACGCCGCGGAACGCGAGCTCGAGCGAGAGCGCCCGCGTGAGCTGGATCACCGCCGCCTTCGACACGGCGTAGGCGACCGTGCCCTTCGCCACCGCGATTCCGAGAATCGACGCGATGTTGATGATCGAGCCGCGCTGCCCCGCCGCGAGCATGCGCCGGGCGGCCTCCTGCGCCCAGAAGAAGACGGCGTCGAGATTGGTGTCGAGCACGCGCCGCCATTCCGTCGCGGGCATTTCCACGGCGCGGTGGGCGTGCGCCACGCCCGCATTGTTGACGAGCACGGTGACGGCGCCGAAC
Organism: Variibacter sp.; assembly: GCA_019689555.1. Classification (GTDB taxonomy): domain Bacteria; phylum Pseudomonadota; class Alphaproteobacteria; order Rhizobiales; family Xanthobacteraceae; genus JADGHE01. Next base: position 9,991 of record JADGHE010000015.1, read on the forward strand.
GCCTTCTCGGCGGCGTCGAAGGCGCGCTGCATGGCGGCGCGATCGTTCACGTCGCCCTCGATGGCGATGGCGCGGCCGCCCGCCGCGGTGATGCGCGCCTTCACGGCTTCGAGCCGCTCGGCGCGGCGCGCCACCAGCGCGACGGCGGCGCCGTTCGCCGCCAGCACCTCGGCGAAACGCGCGCCGAGCCCGCTCGATGCGCCGGTCACCAGCGCCACTTTGCCGCTGAGATCGAAAAGTTCGACAGCCTTCATGGCCGGCCCCCTTCCTGGTACACTGCCTTCATGCCACACGATCACGCCCACCACCACGACCACGCGCACGGCTCGGAACTCTCCGAGATGCAGGTTCGCGTGCGTGCGCTCGAGACCATCCTCACGGAAAAAGGTTACATTGACCCGGCCGCGCTCGACCTCATCATCGAGGCTTACGAGACGAAGATCGGGCCGCACAACGGCGCCCGGGTCGTCGCCAAGGCGTGGAGCGACCCCGCCTTCAAGGCGCGGCTCTTGAAGGACGGCACGGAGGCGGTGAACGCCCTCGGCTATGTCAGCCGCGTCGGCGACCACCTCGTCGTGGTCGAGAACACGTCGCAGGTGCACAACATGGTGGTCTGCACCCTGTGCTCCTGCTATCCGTGGGAAATGCTGGGCCTGCCGCCGGTGTGGTACAAGTCCGCGCCCTACCGGTCGCGCGCCGTCAAGGATCCGCGCGGCGTGCTGCGGGACTTCGGCGTCACCTTGCCCCGGGAGACGGAAATCCGCGTCTGGGACTCGACGGCGGAAACGCGCTACCTCGTCCTGCCAATGCGCCCCGCGGGCACCGAGGGGTGGAGCGAGGAGCGACTCGCCGCGCTGGTCACGCGCGATTCCATGATCGGCACCGGGCTCCCCAAGCGGCCGGAGGACGTCGCGTCATGAACGGCGTTCACGACATGGGCGGCATGGACGGGTTCGGCAAGGTCGAGCCCGAGCCGAACGAGCCGACATTTCATGCCGCGTGGGAGGCGCGCGTGATGGCGATGATGCGCGCCATGGGCGCCGCGGGCGCGTGGAACATCGACATGTCGCGCGCCTCGCGCGAGAACCTGCCGCCGGACGTTTACCTTGCGAGCTCCTATTACCGGAGATGGGCGCTCGGCATGGAGCAGATGCTGCTCGAAAAGGGGCTCGTCGACAGCGACGAATTGGCGGCGGGGCGCGCGCTGCGGCCCGGCAAGCCGCTCAAGAGCAAGCTCACGCCCGAAATGATCGAGCGCGTGCTCACCCGCGGGTCCTTCGCGCGCCCTGCGCCTGCGCCGGCGCGCTTCAAGGTCGGCGCGCGCGTGCGCGCGAAGAATATGCATCCGCCGACCCACACGCGGCTGCCGCGCTATGTGCGGGGCCGCGTCGGCGTCGTCGAGCTGATCCACGGCTGCCACGTGTTTCCCGACTCCGCGGCGCTCGGGGAGGGGGACAACCCGCAATGGCTCTACACGGTGCGTTTCGACGCATCCGAACTGTGGGGCGCCGACGCCGACCCGACCGTGAAGGTTTCGATCGATGCCTTCGAGCCCTACCTCGAGCCCGCCTGAGCTGCTGCGCATCGACCCCGCGGCGGCCGCCCGCGCGATTGCCGAGGTTCCGGCCATTCCGTGCGATGCGGAGGGCCCCGTCTTTCGCGAGCCCTGGGAGGCGCAGGCCTTCGCCATGGCGCTCGCGCTGCACGAGCGCGGCCTCTTCACCTGGCGCGAGTGGGCGGAACGACTCGGCGCCGAGATCAGGCGCGCGCAGGCGGCGGGCGACCCGGATCGCGGCGACACCTACTACCGGCACTGGCTCGCGACGCTCGAAAGGCTGGTGGCCGAGAAGGGCGTGGCGGACGAAACTGCGCTGGCGCGCTATCGCCGCGCCTGGAAGAGCGCCGCCGCCCGCACGCCGCACGGCGCGCCGATCACGCTTGCGGCCGAGGATTTTGCCTGAGGGCGGACGGCCCGCGCCCTGCGGCGGGGCGGGCGGGCCCGCATTTCCGGCACGGCGCCCGCCGGTCGCTCAGTAGAGCTGCGCCGTCATCGTGCCGAAGGTGACGACCGGAACGAAGCTTATGGCCTCGCCGCGGAACGTCTCCGTAATGAGGCCGAAGGGCGCCGTCTCGCCGCGCGCGAAGCCGTTGGCGACGGTCGCCCGCGGCTTGTGCATCAACGCCGCGATCGTCTGATAGTTCGGCGCGCCCATCACCGTGACGCCCATCGAGGATTGCACGCTGGGGGCGGCGATGAGGCCGCGCAGCCACGGATTGTCGATCAGACGCGGCGCGCCGGCAGCCGGCCGGTCGGCGCGCGCGGGCGCGGCCTCGCGCTTGGCCTCGGCGCCGCGCTTCGGCGGCACGGAGGCCGTCGGTCCGGGAGAAGCGGCGCGCTCCGCGATCGACGGGTCGGCATAGGCCATCACCGTCTCGCCCACGGGCGCGTCACCGCTCTTCGCGCCCGGCCACGGCAGGCTCGCGGTGACGTCGGAGCGATCGGGGGCCAAGTCCGTTGCGGCCGTACGCGCCGAAGCCGTGCTCTTGCCCACCACGGTGGTGGCGTCTTTCACGACCGTTCCCTGAGATTCGGCACGCAAGGCGAAGCGCTGGCGCGGTGCGGACGTCTTCACGGGCGCCGTCGCGGCGGCGAGCAGATCGGCCGCGCGCCACAGCCCGCGCGCTTCGACGATCTGCGCCGGCGTCGCGGCGGCGTTGGGCGCGCCGCCCGTCTTGGCGGCGACAAGCGCCTCGCGAGCGCCGGGCCGCGCCCGGGGCATGGGTACGGCCGAGGCCGTCTTCACCGGCTTGGCTTTCGCATCGGCGGCCTTGTCGTTCACGCGCGCGACCGACGTCGTGCGTTCGCCTGCGGCCGACTGTTCGTCATCCTCCTCGCCGAAGCCGAACAGTCGGGCGAGCAGGCTGCGCCGGCCCGTGCCTTCGCCGTTCGCGGCGACCGGCACGCCGGCCTCACGCGCCGCCGCCAACGACACCTGCGACGGCTTCGCGCCGCGGCGCTCGATGTCGGCAAGCGCGAGCGCATAGCCGGGAAGCGGACGTCCGTCGGAGGGAATGTGAACGGTCCGGCCGTCGGGGAAAATCTTCACGAGTTGATCGTGGGTCATCCGCGGCCAGTGGCGGACGCTGCCCACATCGAGATGCACGAAAGGAGAGCCGGAGGTCGGATAGAACCCGACGCCGCCGCGCTGGAGCCGCAGGCCCGCAATGCGGATGTTCTCCAGCGGCACGCCGGGAATGTTGAAGTCCATCGCCTTGCCCAGCATGTGCTGACTGAACTTGGCGACGCCCCGGCTGCGCCGCCGCAGCATCGCGTTCGTGGCGGGCGAGCGATAGGCGGAGATGATGTGGATGGGCTGCTTTCCGCCGACCTCCTGATACACTTCCCACACAATGTCGAACAACCGCGGATCCATCTTGGTCTCTTGGTCGTTGCGCCAGTCGCGCAGGAAGTGGTTGAGCTGGGCGAGGCCCTGCTCGTCGTAGCGCCCGTTGCGCTTGAACGTGACGGTGAGCTCTTCGTGCGTATGCGTGTGGTAGAGCGAGAGGGTTCGTGTCTCGCCGTCGGCAGCGGCGTTCTGCAGGCCCTCGGTGGTGATGGCGAGCAGCAGCGCAGCAAGCCCGAGGCAACGCGCAGGGCGCCAGGAGCTTATCGGCAGCGGCGAGTGGCGCGCGGTACTAAAAGGCACGAGAAGGTTCCGTGAAGCCGTCGCGTAATTCCATTTCGCCGCCGGCGGGTGAGCCGCGGCGCCCCATGGCTAATGCAGTGTTATCGGGAAGGGTTAACGCGGGCTTAGCGCGGACCACTCCCCCTCCTGGTGGCTCTGGCTAAAGGGAGAGTGTGGCAAAAGCGTGCCGCAATCCGATGATGCGTTAAGCGTTTTCCGCCACGCGAGAAGCTTTGCGTGCGATGGTAAACGGTGACGCGGCGGAGCGTTGCGGCGCGCGCACCGACCGTTTGCCGCGAGCGGCGTACAGCGAACGTGTACGGCCACCGTATTCGGAGCGCGGCCGCGCGCGGCACGCTCTCCGCACATGCAAAAACGGGCCGGACATGTCGTCCGGCCCGTCGTGGTCGCGTCGCCGCGCGCGCTGCCTACTGGAACCAGGGGAACAGGAAGAATCCCCGCGGCTGGCGCGGCACCTCCTGGACGATCTGCCGCGCGCGCCGCATCGCGGTCGGCGAAACGCGCTGGCTGCGCTCCGAGACCGACAGATATTCGCCGCGCAGCGCCGACTGGACGCGCTGGTCGTAGCCGTAGAGATCCTCGCGCACCACCAGCTTGCCCGCGTCGTCGACATAGGCGTTCAGGTAGACGAGATAGACGGGGATGGGCTTGCTGAACTTCAGCCAGCGTTCCCCCGTACCGAACATGCTGCGCAACCGCTCGGCCGTGTACTTGTTCTCCGGCATGGCGATCGAGGTCAGCACTTCGCCGAACTGCGTCGGGTTCTGCACGCGCATGCAGCCGTGGCTGTAGGCCCGGCGTTCGTGATTGAACAGGTTCTTGTCGGGCGTGTCGTGCAGATAGACCTGGAAGCGGTTGGGGAAGTTGAACTTGAGGCGCCCGAGTGCATTGCGTTCGCCGGGCGGCTGCCGGATCGAGATGGTGCCGTCGCGGTTGCGCTCCATCACCAGGCCCATGCGGGCGAGCACGGTGGGGTCTTCCCGCAGCGCCGGAAGATACTCGTTGTAGATGATCGACTGCGGGACGTGCCACGTCGGATTGACGAGGATGTTCTCGATCGCCGCCGCGAAGCTCGGCGTCGGCGTGCTCGGCTTGCCGACCACGATGCGGGTGTGGAACACCGTCTTGTGGTCCCGCACCACCTTCAGCGTGAAGTCCGGCACGTTGACCATCACATAGGCATTGCCAAGGTCGCGCGGCAGCCAGCGCCAGCGCTCCATATTCGAGATGATGGTCTCGATCTCGCGGCTGTGGTTGCGGCCGTTCAGCGCCTCGATCGTGCGTTGGCCGATGACGCCGTCCGGAGTCAGCCCTTTCCGCTTCTGGAACTCCTTCACCGCCTCGGCAAGGGCGTCGTCATATTCCAGGCTGGTCTCGCCGCCGGCGACCCCGAGGCGCTTGCGCAAAAGCGGCACGCGCTTGTCGCTGCCGCCCGGCCGCAGGATCGGCCCCGCGGGAATCTGCACCGTGTGATCGGCGCCCGCTCCGCGCAGCTCGGCGAGCTTGCGCTTGAGCGCCAGGAAACCGTCGTGCGTCGGGTTGAAGCCGTCGAGCGTTTTGGCGACGTCCTGCGCCGCGGCCACCTCCTTCAGCACGTCGGCCGGCTCGGGCACGGGCGGCGCGAAGTCGATGTTCGTGCTGATGCGCGAGGGGACGACGCGGCCCGACTGCGCATGACGCGCATAAGTGAGAACCGAACTCGTGAGCTTCAGCTCCGCCTGCGCGCGCGCTTCGGGGTCGTCCGCGAGCGCCATCGGATCGGGGGTGGGATAGTCGGCGGGGTCGAGGCCGTCGGCAGCCGCCGCCTTCAGCCGCTGAACGGCCGCGCGCATGCGTTCGTTCGGCGCGCCATGATCGAACCAGAGCGGAGCGAAGTTGCGGGCCTCGTAAAACTCCTCGACCGCGGCGCGATCGCGCTTGCGATCCACGAAGCGATCCAGCCGCTCGGCGATGAGCGCCTTGAGCCGCTCGGCGATCGCGAGATCGGCCGGATGCAGCGCAGGCGCGCCGAGGTCCTTCGTCGGGGGAGCGACCACGGCCGGCTCCGGCGCGGGAACGGCGCGCTGGATCTCCGCCGCCGAGGGGGCCGTTGCGGGCATCGCGGCCTGCACGGGCGGCTCGGTCGGGGCTTTCGACGAAACATCCGATAAGCCGCGCGGCGAAGCCGCGGCAGCGCCCGGCGCCCCCTCTTTCGGCGGTGCGGCTTGCGCGGCCGGTGCACCCGCGGCGGCGGAAGCAGGGGGCGCGGCTGCGGCGCTGCCAGCCGCCGGCTCGCGTTTCGGGACGTCGCCCACGTCGGCGGGCGTGAGCGGGGGAAGGTCGATGAATTCGGGCAGCGGCACGCGCGCTTCGACCTCGGCGGCATCGGGCGCCGACGAGTCGACCGCCGCCGAAGGTTCGGCTGCCGCGCCCTGTGCGGCGCCCGACTGGGCCGCCGCCGGCTGGGCGCCGGAAGCCAAGGTCACCGAGAGTGCAAGTACGGCGCCGGCCGTCATCAAGCTGAGCTTAGGGGCGTGCATAACCGGTCCTCTGTCCCCGTCAGGAGCGATCCTTATATGGGCGCAGCCGGGACTCCGCGCCTCTCACCCGGGGAGCCGAAGTGACTCCATATGAACAAATGAATCAACTTTCCGACCGAACCCTCGGATCGATTTCACGAAAACTGTCACTCGCTGGCAACGCCGCTGCGGTCTTTCGTCGCTTCCGCGCCGCCGAGACCGAGGCTTTCCAACTTGCGGTAGAGCGTTGAGCGTCCGATCCCGAGGCGGCGCGCGACTTCCGACATCTGCCCGCGATAGTGGCCGATGGCGAACCGGATGACGTCGGCTTCGATCGCGTCGAGCGGCCGCACGTCGCCGGCTTCGTCCAACAAAGCGAGGCTGGCGGCGCCCGAAAGCATCTGCGGCGCCGGTGAAGGCGCGGCCGGCGGCGGCTCGACCAGATCGATCGCAAGCGGCGCCTCGTCCTGAGCGACGAGGGCGGGAGCCTCCTCGGTCGGCGCCGCGTCCGCGGCGGCAGGCCGCGCGACGAGCGAGGCGATCTGCGGAAACTCGTTGACGCCGAGCTCGTCGCTTTCGGCGAGCACCACGGCGCGGAAGACGGCGTTTTCAAGCTGGCGCACATTGCCCGGCCAGGAGAAGGCCTTGAGCAGCGCCACCGCCTCGGCCGAGACGGAGCGGATGCGCTTGCCTTCCTCGGCGGCGAAGCGCGCGAGGAAGTGCCGGACGAGGTCGGGAATGTCTTCGGGCCGGTTGCGCAGCGGCGGCACGGTGATCGGAAAGACGTGCAGCCGGTAGAACAGGTCCTCGCGGAAGCGGCCCTGCTTCACGTCCTCGATGAGGTTGCGGTTGGTCGCGGAGATCAGCCGCACGTCGACCTTCACGGGCTTGCGCGCGCCCACCGGCTCGACCTCGCCTTCCTGGATCGCCCGCAGGAGCTTGACCTGAGCCGGAAGCGGCAGCTCGCCCACCTCGTCGAGGAAGAGCGTGCCGCCCGAGGCCTCGACGAACTTGCCCGTATGGCGCTCTGTTGCGCCGGTGAAGGCGCCTTTTTCGTGGCCGAACAGGATCGATTCCACGAGATTGTCCGGGATCGCGCCGCAGTTGACGGCGACGAAGGGGCGTGCCCGGCGTTCGCCCGAGCCGTGGATCGCCCGCGCAATGAGCTCCTTGCCGACGCCCGACTCGCCCTCGATCAGAACGGGAATGGTGGAGGCGGCCGCCTTCTCGGCCGTGCGCAGCACGCTCTGCATGCGCGGGCTGCGCGTGACGATGTCGCGAAACGTCAGCGTGCCGTTGCGGCTGCGCTTGAGCAGCTTCAGCTCGCTTTCCAGCGCGCGCGTCGCGAGCGCATTGCGCAGCGAAACCTGCAACCGTTCTGCGCCGACCGGCTTGACGACGAAGTCCACCGCGCCGGCGCGCATCGCCGAGACCACGTTGTCGATGCCGCCGTGGGCGGTCTGCACGATGACCGGCAGCGAGACGCCGGCCTCGCGCAGCCGGCTCAGCACGCCCAGGCCGTCGAGGTCCGGCATCACGAGGTCGAGGATGACGCAGTCGATCCGCCCGCCCTCGGAGCCGAGCAGGAGGGAGACAGCCGCCTCGCCGCCCTCGGCCGTGCAGGGCTCGTAGCCGAAGCGCGCCACCATGCCTTCCATGAGGCGGCGGTGAACGGGATCGTCGTCGACGATCAGAACGCGCTCGGCCATCGTGGCTCCTCGTCGGGCTCTGTCCCGAATTGGGCCACTTTCGCCGCAGGCGGGTTAAGGATCTATAACTCCGACAGCCAGGCGGTGTGCTCGAGGGCGAAAGCGCGCGCGATCGGCCACACCTCCATCGCGCCGCGATAGATCATTTCGAGAGCGACGTAGAGAATGATCGCAAGGCCGACATAGGCGATCCAGCGGTGGCGTTGCAGCAGCCGGGCGATGACGCTCGCCGCCGCCCCCATCAGCCCGATCGAAAGGGCGAGGCCGAACACCAGCACGACCGGATGCTCGCGCGCGGCGCCGGCGACCGCGAGAACGTTGTCGAGCGACATGGAGACGTCGGCGACGACGATCTGCCAGGCGGCCTGACCGAAGGTCTTGCGTCGCGCCGTGAGCGCGATCGACCCGTCACGGTTTATGTCGACGCCCTCGAGCACTTCCTCCGCTTCGATGTCGCTGTCCTTGGTGTGATGCAGCTCGCGCCACATCTTCCAGCAGACCCACAGGAGCAGGATGCCGCCGGCGAGCAGGAGGCCTATGATCTGCAGGAGCTGCGTCGTGATGGCGGCGAAGCCGATGCGCAGGGCGGTTGCCGCGACAATTCCCACCAGGATGGCCTTGTTGCGCTGCTCGGCCGGCAGGCCGGCGGCGGCAAGGGCGATCACGATGGCGTTGTCGCCGGCAAGCACCAGGTCGATCATGACGACCTGCAGGAAGGCGGCGAGCGCCTGAACGGTCAGCAGTTCGGTCATTTGCGCGGGATGCCCTGTTTATTTCCGCTGGGCTTCAAGCAGGGGAAGAACGTACTCGGGTTCGCTCAGCAGGGCGGCGCAGATCCCCACGAAAGTGAGCAGGCCGGTCACGTCCCAGTAGGTCAGATGATCGGGACGGGACGGCCCTTTGGTCCGCCAGGCGATCACGGCGGTCACGCAGGCCGCGAGGATGAGCATGACGCTCAAGGCGGGGAGGACGAGCGGCGGCGCGAGCGTTGCGGCCACGGCCATGGCCCCGCCTGCGGCGAGCGCGCTGATGGCGGCGAGCACAAGTTCAGGGCCGCGCCGGCGGCGGCGGCGCGCCGGCGCATGCGCCAAGGGAGCTGCGAGGGCCATGATCCTACCTCCCGTTGCTCGGTTCATGCGGCCGAAGGGGGCTGGCCGGTCCGAGTCTCTGAGACGGCCCATACTCGGGGCGCAGCCGCTGCTGGGCGCCGAACCTGGGCGTTGATCGAAGCACTGCGGATTGCGCCCGCGGTGAATTCAGATACCCTGAACGCGTGCTCCGCAGTTTCAGAATCCTGAGTTTAGTAAGTCTGAAACTAGGAGAAGATCAAGAGGGTTCCGCCGTGGGGGCGCATATGCAATTCGCCAGGGCTGCTCAGGAGGCCAAAGAGCTGCGCAAGCAGGCGGGGGCGTGGCTGAAGGAGATGCGCAAGCGCGCCGGCCTCTCGCAGGTCGAGCTCGCTGCGCGCCTGGGGCTCAAGTACTACACCTTTGTTTCCCAAGTCGAAAACGGCTTCGGCCGGGTCCCGAGCGAGAGCATGGAAGTGTGGGCGAGGGCGCTCGGCGTGCCTCCGGCGGAGTTCGCGCGGCAACTGCTTTCCTACTACGACCCTCATCTTCATCGGCTGCTGTTCGAGGTGAAGCCATGACAGTGGTCCTATTCCCGCCCCGCGCGCAGAGCGCGCATCGCGGCTGGCGGCCGGACGAGTTGCAGCAGCTCATCGCGCTGTTCGCCGCTCAGGCGCGCCGCAGCGGAACGACGATTTTCTGGGAAATCGGGACGACCGAGTCCGGCGACCCCCAGTTCTACCTGCTGGGACCGGCTCCGGATTACGAGTGCCTGCTGTGCTGCTCGCGGCTGGACGCCCTCTACGTGCTCGAAGATGGCGCCGGCGGCGTGCTGACCGAGGACCGCTCGCTGCGGCAGATTCTGCGCGAGGCCGCTCGCGCGGTGTTCGCGCCGCGCCGCGGCGCGGTCGCGGCCCGCCTGCTCGTCCTGCTTGCGACCCTGCGCATCACGATCGAGCAGAAGCTCGAGCCGTTTCTGGCAGAGTCCTCGGAGTGGATTGGCCGGTTTGCGCCGCAGCTTGCTGCGCTCGCCTGAAGGCCGTCCGTCGAGCCACCGGACCCGCCGCGCGTTGCAGGACGCGGGCGCCCGCCTCCTCCTGTCGCGTGTGGCCGGTTGTCTTGCCGCCGGCGCATCCTATCTTCGGTGCGCCTGGATCGCCCTGGAGAACCCTCCCTCCCTTCCGCAGTAATTCGGACGCAGGATGCCGCAACAGACTTTCGCCGCCGGGCAGGCGGCCCAAGCGAGGACCGCGGACGCCGCCCTCGGCGCGCTTCCCGAATGGGACCTTTCGGATCTCTATCCGGCGATCGAGAGCGCCGAGGTGAGGCGCGATCTCGAGCGCGCGCACTCCGAATGCGTGGCCTTCGAATCGGACTACCGGGGCAAGCTCGCGGCGCTGGCCGATCGGCCGGACGGCGGCGCTGCGCTCGCGGAGGCCGTGCGCCGCTACGAGGCGATCGAGGACCTGCTCGGCCGGCTGATGTCGTTCGCCTCTCTCGCCTATGCGAGCGACACGAGCGACCCGAAGCGCGCCAAGTTCTACGGCGACGTGCAGGAGCGCGTCACCGCCGTCTCCCTGCACCTCCTGTTCTTCACCCTCGAGCTGAACCGAATCGAGGATGCGGCGCTCGAACGCGCGATGCAGGCCCCCGCGCTCGGCCGCTACCGCCCCTGGATCGAGGACGTGCGCAAGGAGAAGCCTTACCAGCTCGACGAGAAGCTGGAAGAGCTGTTTCACGAGAAATCGGTCACCGGCTACTCGGCCTGGAATCGCCTGTTTGACGAGACGATCGCGTCGCTGCGGTTCGAGGTCGCAGGCGAAGAGCTTTCGATCGAGCCGGTGCTCAACCTGCTGCAGGACCCGGACGGCGCCAAGCGCGAGGCCGCGGCGCGCGCGCTGGCGAAGACCTTGAAGGCCAACCTCCGGCTGTTCGCGCTCGTCACCAACACACTGGCGAAGGACAAGGAGATTTCCGACCGCTGGCGCGGCTTCAAGGACGTCGCCGACGCCCGCCACCTGTCCAACCGCGTCGAGCGCGAGGTCGTCGACGCGCTGGTGAGCGCCGTGCGCGCGGCCTATCCCCGCCTGTCGCACCGCTACTACCGGCTCAAGGCGCGCTGGTTCGGCAAGGACAGGCTGCCGCACTGGGACCGCAACGCGCCGTTGCCCGACGTGCCGATGCAGACCTTCTCCTGGGACGAGGCGCGGCGGACCGTGATCGCGGCCTACGAAGCCTTCTCGCCCAAGATGGCCGCGATCGCCGACCGGTTCTTCGAGAACCGCTGGATCGACGCGCCGGTGCGGCCCGGCAAGCAGCCGGGCGCCTTTTCGCATCCGACGGTGCCTTCGGCGCACCCTTACGTGCTGCTCAACTATCAGGGGAAACCGCGCGACGTGATGACGCTCGCGCACGAGCTGGGTCACGGCGTACACCAGGTGCTGGCGGCGCCCAACGGGCCGCTGATGGCGCCGACGCCCCTCACCTTGGCCGAGACGGCGAGCGTGTTCGGGGAGATGCTCACCTTCAAGGCGCTGCTCGCGCGCACGACCGATCGCGCGCAACGCAAGGCGATGCTCGCCGCCAAGGTCGAGGACATGATCAACACCGTCGTGCGGCAGATCGCCTTCTATTCGTTCGAACGCAAGGTGCACATCGAGCGCAGGAACGGCGAGCTCACGCCCGACCAGATCGGCGACTTGTGGATGAGCGTGCAGGGCGAGAGCCTCGGCCCGGCGATCGAACTGCGCGAAGGCTACGAGACGTTCTGGAGCTACATCCCGCACTTCGTGCATTCGCCCTTCTACGTCTACGCCTACGCCTTCGGCGACTGCCTGGTGAACTCGCTCTACGCCGTCTACGAGCGCGCGTCCGAGGGCTTCGCGGAGCGGTATCTGGCGATGCTCGCGGCGGGCGGCACCAAGCATCATGCGGAGCTGCTTAAGCCCTTCGGTCTCGATGCGCGCGATCCCGCCTTCTGGGAGAAAGGCCTGAAGGTGATCGAACGGATGATCGACGAACTGGAAGCGATGGAGGCTTAAGGACTCACCTCCGCCTCTCTGCCGCGGCCTCTGCCGCGGGCTGCGGGCCCCCCCTCCGGATCGGGAGCGGCCCTTGCTCCGGGAGAAGGCGTGAGGGCGGAACGGCTTGAATCGCACCGGCGGCGCTGGCCCTGAGCGGTGCGAATGCCTAAATGGCAAGGGTGGGACGATCCGCCATGTCCGACACCGAGCGTAATCGCTTTTCCGCCCGCGCCGCGCGCTATGCGCGCGTCGGCGCCAATGTGGGCGGCGTGGCGGTGCGCCTCGCCGGGGCGCGACTTCTCGGGCTCGAGCTCGACCGCGGCCAAAACGCCGCGGAGCTGGCGGCGGCGCTTGGCGGCCTCAAAGGGCCGATCATGAAGGTCGCCCAGCTCATGGCGACGATTCCGGACCTGCTGCCGCCGGAATACACGACCGAACTCGCCAAGCTGCAGAGCCAGGCCCCGCCCATGGGGTGGGCCTTCGTCAATCGGCGCATGATGGCGGAGCTCGGCAAGGACTGGCAGTCGCGGTTCGAGAGTTTCGAGCGCAAGCCGGCGGCCGCCGCTTCGCTCGGCCAGGTGCATCGCGCGACCTCCCTCGACGGCGCGCGGCTCGCCTGCAAGCTCCAGTATCCGGACATGCAGTCCGCCGTCGAAGCGGATCTGCGGCAACTCGAATGGCTGTTCGCGCTCCACCGGCGCATGGATCCGGCGATCGACACGACGGAGATCGCGAAGGAGATCGGCGCGCGGGTGCGCGAAGAGCTCGATTATCGGCGCGAGGCCAAGCACGTCGCGCTCTACCGGCTGATGCTCGCCGACCAGCCGCTCGTGCGCGTGCCGAAGGTCTGGCCCGATCTGTCGACCGGGCGCCTGCTCACGCTCGACTGGCTCGAAGGCCGGCCGCTGCTCGCCTACAAGGGCGCGGACCTGGAAAGCCGCAACCGGCTCGGCACGGCGATGTTCACCGCCTGGTGGTTCCCGTTCAGCCGCTACGGGGTCATTCACGGCGACCCGCATCTCGGCAACTACACGGTGTTCGAGGCGGGGGAGGAGGGGCTGCCGCCCCGGCCCGCGGGCATCAACCTGCTCGATTACGGCTGCATCCGCATCTTTCCGGCCCGCTTCGTCGGCGGGGTCGTCGATCTCTATCACGGCCTGCTGCATGGCGACGAGGAGCTCGTCGTGCGGGCTTATGAGACGTGGGGCTTCCGCGGACTCTCGCGCGATTTGATCGACGTTCTCAACATCTGGGCGCGCTTCATCTACGGCCCGCTGCTCGAGGATCGCGTCCGCACCATCGCCGACGGCGTGCAGCCCTCGGAGTACGGCCGGCGCGAGGCCTACCGGGTGCACCGGGCGCTCAGGGAAAAGGGGCCAGTGCGCGTTCCGCGCGAGTTCGTGTTCATGGACCGCGCGGCGATCGGCCTCGGCGGCGTCTTCCTGCACCTTGGGGCCGAGCTCAATTTCTATCGGCTGTTCAACGAGGCGATCGAGGACTTCTCGCTCGAGCGGGTGGCGCAGCGCCAGGCCGAGGCGCTGGCGGCCGTGGGTTTGCCGCCGCCGGAGTGAACCCGGTCGCCGCGCCCGAACCCCGAAGGCGTGGAAGCGGCCCCCAAGTCCGCGCGGCCTGTTGGGAGCTTGCGAGGCGCCATTGCTCTGGCGCGACATTTGCGATAATCCCGCCGCAGATTTTCGCGAGCCAGGAGGTTCTGATGGCGGGGCATGGCGAGGTCGAATATGCGACCGCCACCGGCAATGACTATTCCGAGCACGAGAAGACGTATCGTCTCTTCGTGCAGCTGGTGAAGTGGGGCATCTACGCCGTTGTCATTATCCTCCTTCTGATGGCCTATTTTCTGATCTGATCCGCTCTCCTGGGCGGCGTCGCGCCATGCGGGGGGACCGGGGGCACGGGAGCGGCAGCAGAAGCACACCATGAAAATTGCGATACCGGCGGAGACGCAGGCCGGCGAACCACGTGTTGCGGCCACTCCCGAAACCGTCAAGAAGCTGATCGCACTCGGCGCGACGGTGGCGGTCGAGCGCGGCGCGGGCGTGCGATCCGGCATTCCCGATGCGGACTATGAGGCCGTGGGCGCGACCCTTGCGGCCGGTGCGGCCGAAGCGGTGGCCGACGCCGCCGTCGTGCTGAAGGTGCGCCGGCCGACGCCGTCGGAGCTTGCGGCCTATCCGCGGGGCGCCGTCGTCGTCGCCATGATGGACCCCTTCGGGCAGGAGGAGGCCCTGCGTGCGCTGGCGGAGGCGGGCGTGATCGGCTTCGGGATGGAGCTGATGCCGCGCATCACGCGGGCGCAGACGATGGATGTGCTCTCGAGCCAGGCCAATCTTGCCGGCTACCGCGCGGTGATCGACGCCGCCGCCGAATACGGCCGCGCCCTGCCGATGATGATGACGGCGGCGGGCACCGTGCCGGCGGCGCGGGTCTTCGTCATGGGCGCGGGCGTCGCCGGCTTGCAGGCGATCGCGACCGCGCGCCGGCTTGGCGCCGTCGTGACCGCGACCGACGTGCGGCCTGCCGCCAAGGAGCAGGTGGAAAGCCTCGGCGCGAAATTCATCGCGGTCGAGGACGAGGAGTTCAGGCAGGCGGAGACGGCCGGCGGCTACGCCAAGGAGATGTCGAAGGAGTACCAGGCCAAGCAGGCCGCGCTCATCGCCGAGCACATCAAGAAGCAGGACATCGTCATCACCACCGCCCTGATCCCCGGACGCCCGGCGCCGCGCTTGGTCTCGACCGAGATGATCGCCTCCATGCGGCCGGGCTCGGTGATCGTCGATCTCGCCGTCGAGCGCGGCGGCAACGTCGAAGGCGTCCGGCCGGACGCCGTGACGGAGCTGAACGGCGTCAAGATCGTCGGCTACGCCAACGCGCCGGGGCGGATCGCCGCGACGGCGTCGAGCCTCTACGCGCGCAATCTTTACGCGTTCGTCGAGACCTTGATCGACAAGAGCGCCAAGGCTTTGGCCATCAACTGGGACGACGAGATCGTGAAGGCGACCGCGCTCACGCGCGACGGCGCCATCGTCCATCCGAGCTTCCAGCCGAAGCCGGCGGCTTGAAGGAGACGACGCCGATGACCCCGCAGGAAGCAGCCGCATGCACCCAGGCCGTGACGCCGCAGAAGGCGGCCGAATGCGCCCAGGCCGCGGCCGAGGTCGCGCGGCAGGCCGCTGCCGCGGCCCATGACTATGCCGAGATGGCGGCGGCCGCCGCGCACGCGGCGACCGGCGGCGCCATCGACCCGTTCGTGTTCCGGCTCTCGATCTTCGTGCTGGCGGTTTTCGTCGGCTACTATGTGGTGTGGTCGGTGACGCCGGCGCTGCACACCCCGCTCATGTCGGTCACCAACGCCATTTCCTCGGTCATCGTCGTCGGCGCGCTGCTCGCCGTGGGGGTCGATCTCGCCGGCGAGCACGGGGCCGGCTGGGCGCGCGCCCTGGGGTTCGTCGCGCTCGTTCTCGCCAGCGTGAACATCTTCGGCGGATTCCTGGTCACCCAGCGCATGCTGGGCATGTATCGGAAGAGAAAATGAGGCTCGGCGCATGAGGGGCGCGCGCGAATTCTCAACCCTTCGGTCCGATGCGCCGGCGATCGGCGGCGCAGCCGGCGCCGGCCGTCCCCGCCATGCGGAACAAGGGCGTGGTCGTCGCGCCGGCCTGTTCTGCCGTGAGGCGGGCCGCATGCGGGGAGTCGGCCGATGAGCCCCAATTTCGCGGCGCTGCTCTATCTCGTTGCCGCCATTCTCTTCATCCTGTCGCTGCGCGGCCTTTCGAGTCCGGAGACGAGCCGGCAGGGCAACCTGTTCGGCATGATCGGCATGGCGATCGCCATCGTCACCACGCTGGCGCTGCGTCCGCCCGCGGGCTTTGCCGCCTGGCTCCTGGTGCTGGCGGGGATCGCGATCGGCGGTGGCGTCGGCGCGGTGATCGCGCGCCGCGTGCCGATGACGGCGATGCCGCAGCTCGTCGCGGCCTTCCACTCGCTGGTCGGCCTTGCCGCCGTGTTGGTGGCGGCCGCCGCCCTCTACGCGCCGCAGGCGTTCGACATCGGCACGCCGGGGACGATCCACCGGGCCAGTCTCGTCGAAATGTCGCTCGGCGTGGCCATCGGAGCCATCACCTTCACCGGTTCGGTGATCGCCTTCCTCAAGCTCGACGGCCGCATGAGCGGAGCGCCCATCCTGCTGCCGATGCGGCACATGGTGAACCTCGCGCTCGCCGGGCTGCTCGTCCTGCTCGTCGTCGTGTTCGTGCTCACCGAGAGCGCGCTCGCGTTCTGGCTCATCACCGCGACCTCGCTCGCGCTCGGCGTGCTCATCATCATCCCGATCGGCGGCGCCGACATGCCGGTCGTGATCTCGATGCTCAATTCCTATTCGGGTTGGGCGGCTGCCGGCATCGGCTTCACGCTCGGCAACAGCGCGCTCATCGTCACGGGCGCGCTCGTCGGCTCCTCGGGCGCGATCCTCTCCTACATCATGTGCAAGGGGATGAACCGATCCTTCGTTTCGGTGATCCTCGGCGGCTTCGGGGGCGAGGTTGCGGGTCCGGCGGCCGGCAAGGAAGCGCGCCCGGTGAAGCAGGGCTCGGCCGAAGACGCGGCCTTCATCCTCAAGAACGCCTCGAAGGTCATCATTGTGCCGGGCTACGGCATGGCGGTCGCCCAGGCGCAGCACGCGCTGCGCGAGATGGCTGACAAGCTCAAGGAGCATGGCGTCGAGGTGAAGTACGCCATCCATCCCGTCGCCGGCCGCATGCCGGGGCACATGAACGTGCTGCTCGCGGAAGCGAACGTGCCCTACGACGAGGTGTTCGAGCTCGAAGACATCAACTCCGAGTTCGCAACGGCCGATGTCGCCTATGTCATCGGCGCGAACGACGTCACCAACCCCGCCGCCAAGACCGACAAGCGCTCGCCGATCTACGGCATGCCGGTTCTCGACGTCGAGAAGGCGAAGACCGTGCTGTTCGTCAAGCGGGGCATGGGCTCAGGCTATGCGGGCGTCGAGAACGAGCTGTTCTTCCGCGAGAACACGATGATGCTGTTCGGCGACGCCAAGAAGATGACGGAAGAGATCGTCAAGGCGTTGTGACCGCCGCCGCGCGCGGCGCGCCGGCCGTTCCGGTTCGGACGGGACCGCCGTTGCCCCGAGTGTTGCACCGGCATGCAAGGGGGCGGCCGCCATGACCATCCTGAAGTGGGTCGCGCTGCTCGTCGCCGGCTACGGCGCTCTGGTCGTGGCCATGTACCTCGCCCAGCGCCGGCTCATGTACGTCCCCGACCCGGTCCGCCACGCGCCGGCCGCCTGGGGGCTGCCTGAAGCCGAGGAGGTCGAACTGCACGCAAGCGACGGCGAGCGGCTCATTGCATGGCACGTTGCGCCCCGCGGGAACCGGCCGTTAATCCTTTACTTCCAGGGCAATGCCGGCGGCCTCAATCTGCGCGCGGACCGGTTCCGCCGGCTGGTCGCCGACGGCTTCGGGCTGCTGGCTCTCGGCTATCGCGGCTACGGCGGCTCCACGGGCCGGCCGAGCGAGGCGGGCCTGCTGCGCGACGCGGAGGCGGCCTACCGGTTCGCGGCTTCCCGCTATCCGGCCGCGCGCATCGCGCTGTGGGGCGAGTCGCTCGGTACCGGGGTGGCCGTGGCGCTCGCGGCCGAACGGCCGGTCGCGCGCGTGATCCTCGAATCCCCGTTCACCGCGGCGGTGGACATCGCCGCCTCGATCTACTGGTTCGTGCCGGTCCGACTTCTGATGCGCGACCAGTTCCGCTCGGACGAGCGGATCGCCCGCGTGAGCGCCCCGGTCATGGTCCTCCATGGCGCCCGCGACGCCGTCGTGCCCATCCGCTTCGGCGAGCGGCTCTACAGCCTGATCACGGCCCCGAAGCGCTTCGTCCGCCTCGCCGAGGCCGGTCACAACGACCACGACGCGCATGGCGGGCTGGAGGCGGCCAAGGCCTTCCTCGCCGGGGAGCCGCCGTGATTCCGACCGGCTTGAGCGAAGCGGCCGGCGCGGCGCAACGCGAAGCGGTGCGCTGCGGCGCCTGACGCCGCACCGCCTTCGCCGCGCGCGAGCGCAAAATGGTTCAGCCCGCGACGACGGGGGCTAGACGCTTCGTCCCTCTTCGCGCAGCGCCGCGGCGACCGCGCGCATCCGCCCATCGTCCGCCAGTTCTTCCAGCGCGGCCGGCAGCCTGCGCCTCCAGTTAGGGTGTTCGTGCAGCGTCCCCGGCACGTTCGGCTGGTCGAGAACGCCGAGAATGTCGTCGAGCGCGACGACGAGCAGCCGGCTCGGGGTGCGGGCCAGGAACCGCACGATGTCGACGAATTGGGGCATGCCGTCGCGGCCGAGGCCGCTGCGCTGAAGCGCGTCGCGCAGTCGGTTCAGGGCGCGCTCCCGATCCGCCTCGGACTCGCCCGGGTCGAGGCCGATCGCTCTCTTGACCCGCAGATCGTGGCCGCTGACCCAGCCGGCGAAGGAGGGCAAATCGTGCGTGCTGAACGTCACCACGGCATTGCGCCGATATTCGTGCGGATGCTTGAAGCGCGCCCCGTCGCGCTCGAACAGCATCACGAGGTAGGACCATATGCCCCAGTCGGCGAGGATGTCGCGCAGCTCCTCCGGCACGGTCCCGAGGTCCTCGCCGATGACGAGGCAGCGGCGGCGCGCGCTTTCGATGGCCGCGGTCGCGAGCAGCCCCTGCAAGGGGTAGCGCACATAGGCCCCGTCCTGCGGACCCAGACCGAACGGAATGAGAAAGAGGCGGTTGAGCCCCAGCACGTGGTCGAGACGGATCGCCCCCGCATGCCGCATGGCGGCTCGAAGGAGCGTGGCGAACGGCGCGAAGGCCTCGGCTTCGAGGGCGCGCGGATTGAAGGCCGCAAGGCCCCAGGCCTGGCCGGCCGTGTTCAGAAGGTCGGGCGGAGCCCCGACCTCCACCCGGGGGACGATGCTCTCCTGCGCGCTCCAGGCGTCCGCTCCGCCGGGCTCGACGCCGACGGCAAGATCGACATAGAGCCCGATCGGCAGCCCGCGCGCCTGCGCCGCCTGCCGGCAGGCTGCGAGCTGTTCGTCCGCCAGCCATTGAACATATTCGTAATAGGCGAGCGCGTCGCCGGCCTCCGCGCGGAGGCGGGCGAGCGCCGCGGGCGTCGGCTGCCGCCATTCCGCCGGCCAGTTCCACCATACGTCATGGAAGCGGCGGCGCAGCACCTCGAAGGCGGCAAAGCGCGTCAGCGCCTCGCCGCGCTCGGCGCAGAAGGCGGCAAACGCCGCGTGCCGGCGGGCATCGCCGCCGCGGCGGAAGCGATCGAAGGCGAGCCGAAGGGCGGCGCCCTTCGCCGCGGCGACCGCTTGATAGTCGACCTCGTCGGTGCCGCGGAGCCGTTCGACCGCCGCCGCGAGCCCGCTCTCCTTGAGCCCGGGAAACTCGGGCACGGCCTCCGGGTCGATATAGAGCGGATTGAGAAAGAGCCGGCTGTTCGGCGCGTAGGGACTGGCGTGATCGGGGCGATCGTCGAAGAGCGCGTGCAGCGGATTGAGGCCGATGCCCGACGCTCCGACATCGGCCGCAAGGCGCACGAGCGCGGCGAGATCGGTGAAATCCCCGTGGCCCCAGTTGCGGCGCGAACGCACCGCGTAGAGCTGCACGGCGAGCGCCCACACCCGCGTGCCAGCGCCATCGTCCAGCTGATACGCAGTCTCCGGCGCGACGAGCAGGCGGGCCGTCGCGAGGCCCTCGGCTTCGAGCCGGTAGAGGCCCGGAGGCGTCGCGTCCGGCACGCAGAGCCCGCCGCCGCTGATCGCGCCGCGCGCGATCTCGTCTTCGCCTGACAGGACCCGCCAGCGCGCGCCGTCCGCGGCGCCGACGGCAAGCCGGGTCGAGCGGCCGTGGCGCCAGAGATAGGTCGAAGCGGGGCTTGTCGGCACGCCGCCCGCGGCCAGCGCCTCGACGAGCCGGCGCAAGGTCTCCGGGGGCACCGCGCGGCGCATGCCGCGCGCATCGGCATAGTCGCGCTCGATGCCGAGGCCGGCGGCCCTCTGGGCGAGCTCATCCATGCCCCTCATTCCGACCGTGCCGCGGTTCGTTCTGGGTCCGCCGGCCCCGCCGGCCGAATACGGCCGGGAACGGTCCGCCAACAGGGGGAGCGGGCACGGATGGGGAAGGCCGGCCGGCAGGCGGGGCTACTGTTTGGTGGCAAGGCCCATTCCGCGCGGAATGGCAGCCACCGAGGCCGAGGGCACGACCATCGGCCGGCGCGGGCTGCGCCGCGTGCTCCTGAGCGCGGTCACGAAGTCCGAGAACCAGCCGTCGAGGGCCGACTCTTCGAGCCGCCGGATCATGGCGTTCCAGCGCTCGCGGCGCTCGGCGATCGGCATCGTGATCGCCTGCAGGATGGCATTGGCGAGGCCGTCGATGTCGTGCGGATTGACCAGGATGGCCGCGTCGAGCTGCTTGGCCGCGCCTGCGAACTCCGAGAGCACGAGCACCCCCGGATCCAGCGGGTTCTGCGCGGCGACATATTCCTTGGCCACGAGGTTCATGCCGTCCTGCAAGGGGGTGACGAGGCCCACATTGGCCACCCGGTAGAAGCCGGCGAGAACCGATTGCGGAAACGATCTGTTGAGGTAGCGGATGGGGGTCCAGTCCACGTCCGCGTGCCGCCCGTTGATCTCTCCGACCAGCGCCGCGAGATCCGTCTGGAGCTGCTGATAGACCGGGATGGCATCCCGCGTCGGCACCGCAATCTGCAGCAGGCTTATGGTCTTGCGCATGTCCGGACGCCGCTCGAACAGGCGGTCCATGGCCCGGAAGCGATGCGGCAGGCCCTTCGAGTAGTCCAGCCGGTCGACGCCGATGGCGAGCTTCCGCCCCTGCAGGCTCGCGCGCAGGCGCGCGATCTCGGGCCGGGCCGCGGCCTTGGTCGCCTCCTCGGCGAAGGCCGCGACGTCGATCCCGATGGGGAAGGTCGCGAGCCGCGTCATGCCGCCGTGGTGGACGATGACGCCCGCCTCGTCGCGGGTCAGGCCGAATTCGCGCGCGAGGTAATCGCTGAAGTTCGCCGCATCGTGGTCCGTCTGGAAGCCGATCAGGTCGTAGGCGAGCATGGCCGCGGCGAGCTCCCGGTGCTGCGGCACGCTCGCGAACACGGCCCAGCTCGGAAAAGGCGTGTGGAGGAACAGGCCGATGGGCCGCGTGAGGCCGCATTGCCGCAGTTCCTCCCCGAGCGTCAGATAATGGTAGTCGTGAATCCAGAATACGGCGTCGGGCCGCACGAACCGCAGCAGCGCGCGCGCCATGAAGGCGTTGATCGCGCGGTAGGAGGCGAAATCCTCGGGATTGCAACGGATGAGATCGGTCCGGGAGTGAAGGGCCGGCCACAGCACCGAGTTGGCAAAGCCCTCGTAGAACCCGCGGTAGTGCTCCGCGGGCATGTCCAGGGTGGCGATGGCTCCGGTCCCGTGCGCCTCGATTTCGGCCAGGGAGTCCTTGCCGGGCGAATCGGCCAGTCGGCCGCTGGCCCCCACCCAGATTGCCCCTGAATTCTTCACGGCCGGCAGGAGAGCCGCAGCCAGTCCTCCTGTCACCGGCTCATCAACTCGCGGTCGAGCGACCCGGTTCGAAACAACGATGACGGTCACGTTTGCCCTCCAATGCGGGGGACATAACGCGGAACGCCGTGTTGTGTTCCCAACACCGATGCCTTGCGGACGGCCCTTGAGAAAACAAAATATTGGGCGACTGTGAGTGTCCGCGGCAGGACAGGTTCCCCGAGAGTCGGTTGCGCGGTCCCGCGGTGCGATCTCGCCCGGCGGGGGACCCGCCTTTTGGCGGAAAGCTTTGGATGGCGCTTCGACGCGAGGCCGCGTCCATCGTCGCGCCCTGGATGACGCGAAAGAGATGCACGAGCCCGTACGCTACGCCCCACTGCAGCTCGATCCAGCTCCGCCGACCGATGCGCCTCGCTTTTTCATCGAGGACGTCTATCCCTCGGTCGATGGCGGGCGGTTTCCCGTCAAACGCATCGTCGGGGAGACGGTCGAGGTCTGGGTCGACATCTTGCGCGAGGGCCACGACGTCCTCGCCGCGCGCCTGCTGTGGGGGCGGGAGGGGGAGCCGTGGCGCTCCGAACCCATGCGCCTGTTCGACAACGACCGCTGGTGCGGCTCGTTCACGCCGACCGAGATCGGCCGCTACTGCTATGCCATCGAGGCCTGGACGGACACGTTCGGCACCTGGCGGCGGGATTTTCTCGTCAAGCGGTCGGCCGGACAGCCGGTCGCGGTCGAGGCGCAGGAAGGGCGCGCTTTGCTCGCCGCCGTTCGCTCGGGCCCCCCGGCCGCCCTCAAGGTCATCGCGGCGGCGGCGGCCGCGTTCGACGCAACCTGCGACGCCGAAGCGCTCCTGAGCGAAGAGCTGCTGGCGGCGATGGCCGAGGCCCAGCCGCGGCCCGATCTGACGCGCAGCCTCGCCTTTCCGCTCATGATCGAGCGCGAGCGGGCGCGCGTCGGCGCCTGGTACGAAATGTTTCCCCGCAGTCAGAGCCCCGTCCCCGGTCGCCACGGCACCTTCGACGACTGCATCGCCCGGCTGCCGCAGATCGCGGCGCTCGGCTACGACGTGCTCTACTTCCCCCCGATCCATCCGATCGGGCGCACCAACCGCAAGGGGCGCAACAATGCCCTCAAGGCGGCGCCCGGCGATCCCGGCAGCCCCTACGCGATCGGCGCGGAGGAGGGCGGCCACGACGCCGTGCATCCGGAGCTCGGCACGCTCGAGGATTTCCGTCGCCTGATCGCGGCCTGCGCCGAGCACGGTCTCGAGATCGCGCTCGACTTCGCGATCCAGTGCTCGCCCGACCATCCGTGGCTCAAGCAGCATCCGGAATGGTTCAAGCGTCGCCCCGACGGGTCCCTCCGATACGCGGAAAATCCGCCGAAGAAGTACGAGGATATCCACAATCCCGACTTCTACTGCGCCGACCGGGCCGCGCTGTGGACGGCCTTCCGCGACGTCGTTCAGTTCTGGGTGGACCAGGGGGTGCGCATCTTCCGCGTCGACAACCCGCACACCAAGCCCTTCCCGTTTTGGGAGTGGCTGATCCGCGACATCCACAGCCGGCATCCCGACGTGATTTTCCTGTCCGAGGCCTTCACGCGCCCGAAGATCATGAAGGCGCTCGCCAAGCTCGGCTTTTCGCAGTCCTACACCTATTTCACCTGGCGCACGACGAAGGAAGAGCTCAGCGCCTACATGGCCGAGCTCACGCGCTATCCCGAGCGGGACTATTTCCGCCCCAATTTCTTCGTCAACACGCCGGACATCCTGCCGTTTCACCTCCAGGGCGGCGAGCCGTGGATGTTCAAGTCGCGCGTCGCGCTCGCCGCGACGTTGTCCTCGAATTACGGCGTCTACAGCGGGTTCGAGCTGCTCGAACACGAGCCGCTCGGGCCCGGACGCGAGGAATACCTCAATTCGGAAAAGTACGAGATCAAGTGGCGGGACTGGAACAAGCCCGGCAACCTCAACGGCTACATCGCGCGGCTCAACGCGCTGCGCCGCGAGAACGCCGCCTTGCGGCAGACCAGCGACTTCCGCTTCGCGCAGGTGGACGACGATCACGTCATCGGCTTCGTCAAGGAGTCCGTCGCGCGCGATAACGCCGTTGCGGTCGCGATCGCGCTCACGGGCGGCGGGCCGCGCACGTTCTGGTTCCATTTCGGCGACCTGGAGATCGGCCCGCCCTCGGCGCGCCGGCGCGTGGCGGCGGTGGAGAATCTGCAGACCGGAGAGCGGCTGCCGATCGAATGGGGCGGGGTGCGGCTCACGATCGACCCGAACCACGATCCGGCCCTGCTGTTCCGGTGCCTCGCCTGATCCGGAAGAGGTGTGTGCGTGAACATCATAATGCCCCAGTTCGACGTGCAGGCGCAGACCGCGGCCGAGGATTGGTACAAGGACGCGATCATCTACCAGCTGCACGTCAAATCCTTTTTCGATTCGAACGACGACGGCATCGGCGACTTCGTCGGGCTGACGGAGCGGCTCGACTACCTGCAGGATCTCGGCGTCACGGCGCTGTGGCTGATGCCTTTTTATCCGAGCCCGGGCCGCGACGACGGCTACGACATCGCCGATTACCGGCGGATCAATCCCGATTTCGGGACGATGAAGGACTTCCGCCGCTTCATGGCGGAGGCCAAGCGGCGCAATCTGCGCGTCATCACCGAGCTCGTCATCAATCACACGTCCGACCAGCACCCCTGGTTCAAGCGCGCGCGCCGCAGCCGCCCCGGCAGCGACGCCCGCAACTGGTATGTCTGGAGCGATACCGACCAGAAATTTCTCGGCACCCGCATCATCTTCACTGACGCCGAGAAATCGAACTGGACGTGGGACCCCGAGGCCGGCGCCTACTACTGGCACCGCTTCTTCTCGCACCAGCCGGACCTCAACTACGACAATCCGCGCGTGCTGTGGGCGGTGATCCAGGTGATGCGCCGCTGGCTCGATATGGGCGTCGACGGGTTCCGGCTCGACGCCATTCCCTATTTGTGCGAGCGTGAGGGGACGAACAACGAGAACCTCCCCGAAACGCACGCGGTCATCAAGAAGATTCGCGCGGAACTCGATTCATACGCCTCCGGCAAGCTCCTGCTCGCGGAAGCCAACCAGTGGCCCGAGGACGTAAGCGACTATTTCGGCGACGGCGACGAATGCCACATGGCCTATCACTTCCCGCTGATGCCGCGCATCTACATGGCGATCGCGCAGGAGGATCGCTTCCCCATCGCCGACATCCTGCGGCAGACGCCTGACATTCCGCCGAACTGCCAGTGGGCGCTGTTCCTGCGCAACCACGACGAGCTCACGCTCGAAATGGTGACCGACAGGGAGCGCGACTATCTGTGGTCCACCTACGCGGCCGATCCGCGCGCGCGGCTCAATCTCGGCATCCGCCGCCGTCTCGCGCCGCTGATGGACAACGACCGGCGCAAGATCGAGCTCATGAACTCGCTGCTGATGTCGCTGCCGGGAACGCCGATCATCTACTACGGCGACGAGATCGGGATGGGCGACAACATCTATCTCGGCGACCGCAACGGCGTGCGCACGCCCATGCAGTGGACGCCCGACCGCAACGCCGGCTTCTCGCGCTGCGACCCGGCGAAGCTCTACGCGCCGGTGATCATGGACCCGGTGTACGGCTACCAGGCGGTCAACGTCGAGGCGCAGTCGCGCAGCGTGTCCTCGCTTTTGAGCTGGATGAAGCGCATCATCGCGGTGCGCAAGTCCACGCAGGTGTTCGGGCGGGGAACGCTGACCTTCGTCCGCCCGAAGAACCGCGCCGTGCTCGCCTATCTGCGCCAGTATCAGAACGAGACCATCCTGTGCGTCGCCAATCTGTCTCGCTCCGCGCAGGCGGCCGAGCTCGATCTGTCGCAATGGCGCGGCCGCGTGCCGGTGGAGATGCTGGGGCGCACGCGCTTCCCGCGCATCACGGAAGCGCCGTTCGTCGTCACCCTGGCGCCGTACGGCTTCTTCTGGTTCCAGCTCGTCGAGGAGGTGGGCGCGGAAGTCGAGGCGCCCTCGATTCTGCCCGAGCTCCCCACATTGGTGGTGCGGGATGTGCCGGATGCGGTTGTGGAAGGCCGCACGCGCCTCGTGTTCGAACGGGAAGTGCTGCCGGCCTTTCTGCCGAGCCGCCGGTGGTTCGGCGAGAAGCACAGCCGCACCCTCGAGGCGAAGATCGAGACGATCATCCCTCTCGAAGATCGCAACCAAGGCATCGCCTGGACGCTCGTCAACGTCGCGACCGATCAGAGCAACAGCCGCTATGCGCTGCCGGTGGTCGTGCAATGGGGCAAGGCGGACCCGGCCCCGGGCCACGCGGGCGTGCTCGCGGCGGTGCGCCGCGGCGCGCGGGAAGGCTGGCTGGTGGATGCCGCCGCCGAGCGCGATTTCATGGCCTCCCTCATGGCCAAGCTGCGCAGCGGCGCGACGATCGAGGCGGGAGGAGGGCGCCTGCGCTTCCAGCCGAGCAAGAGCTTTGCCGAAGCGCCGCCCGTGGAGGTCGCGGACGTGCGGGCCGTCAGCGCCGAGCAGTCGAATACGACCGCCATCATCAACCGCGACTATGTGGTGAAGGTGTTTCGCCGGCTGCAGACCGGCATCAACCCGGACGTCGAGGTGAGCCGGTTCCTGAGCGACGTGGCGGGCTACCAGAACACGCCGTCCTTCGTCGGCGCGGTGGAATTCGAGCGGGGGGGCGAAACGGCGGCGCTCGCCATTGTTCATCGCTTCGTCGAGAACCAGGGCGACGGCTGGGCGCTGACGTCCTCCTATCTCGACCGCTTCCTCGACGATTACAGGCTTCTCGCGGCGGATGCCGCGGCGGATCCCGCCCAGCACGCGGCATTCCTCTTGCGCATGCGGCAGATCGGGCGCCGGGTTGCGGAGCTGCACAACGCGCTCGCGTCCGGAGCGCCCGGTTCCGCCTTCGCGCCGGAGCCCATCACCGCGGCCGATCTGCAGGCCTGGACCGAAGAACTGGTGCAGGATGCGGTTCGGACCTTCGACGCCCTGCAGCGGTCCCAGGCGCAGATTCCCGAGTCGATCCGTCCCCTCGTATCGGAACTCGTCGGCCGCAGGGACGCCGTCCTCGCGCGCATCCGCGGCCTGCTGCCCCCGGAACTGGACGGGCAGAAGATTCGTTACCACGGCGATCTGCATCTCGGGCAACTGCTGATTGTCAAGGACGACGTGTTCATCATCGACTTCGAAGGCGAGCCCCAGCGCGGCATCGAGGAGCGCCGCCGCAAGGCGCCTGCGGCGCGGGACGTCGCCGGGCTCGTGCGTTCCATCGACTATGCGGGCACCGCGGGCTTGGATCGCATGGTCCTCGCCACGCCCGAAGAGCGGGTGCGGCTTGCCCACGCCATCGAGGAGTGGCGCGCGCAATGCGTTGAGGCGCTGCTCCTCGCCCACCTCGAATTCGCCGAGACGGGATTGTGGCCGAGCGATCCGGAGGCCCGCCGGCGGCTCACGGACTTCTTCGTCCTGCAGAAGGCGGTCTACGAGATCGGCTATGAGCTCGCCAACCGTCCGACCTGGCTGAACGTGCCGATGCGCGGTCTGTGGCGGCTGCTGTTCCCAGACGAAGGGGTGTACTGATGACGGCGCTGGATCCGGCGGCGCTCGCCATCATTGGCGGCTACCACGCGGATCCCTTCGCCTATCTTGGACCGCACGTGGAGAACGGCCAGCCCGTCGTCCGCGCGTTCTTGCCGGATGCCGATCGCGTCGCCGTCGTCCACGAGGGCCGCGAGACGGAGCTTGCGCGCATTCACGAGGCCGGCCTGTTTGCGGGCCCGGTGCCGGGTCTCAAGGGCGCGTACCGCCTGCGCGCGACCTTCGGCGCCCAGACGGTCGATCTCGAGGACGCCTACCGGTTCGGCCCGATTCTCAGCGATTTCGATCTTCATCTCCTGGCCGAAGGCACGCATTTGCGCGCCTACGACAAGCTCGGCGCCCATCCGATGACGCTGGACGGCGTCGACGGCGTCGCCTTCGCGGTGCTCGCCCCGAATGCGCGGCGCGTCAGTGTGGTCGGCGACTTCAACTTCTGGGACGGACGCCGGCATCCCATGCGCGTGCGCGGCAGCGGCGTGTGGGAGGTGTTCGTGCCCGGCGCGCGGGCAGGCGACCGCTACAAGTACGAAATCCTCGGCGCGGGCGGCGAGCTGCTCGCCCTCAAGGCCGATCCGTTCGCGTTCGCCGCGGAGGTGCGGCCGGCCACGGCCTCGATCGTGTTCGACGCCGCGCGCCTGCAGCCGAGGTCGCGCGCGCCGGCCGGAGCCAACGCCCTTTCGGCGCCGATCTCGATCTACGAGGTGCATCTCGGGTCGTGGCGGCGGAGGGACGACGAGGCGGGGCGATGGCTCACCTATCGCGAGCTTGCGAGGGAGCTGCCCGCCTATGCGACGGACATGGGGTTCACCCATGTCGAATTCCTGCCCGTCGCCGAGCATCCGTTCGACGGCTCGTGGGGGTATCAGCCGACGGGCCTCTTCGCCCCGACGAGCCGGTTCGGATCGCCCGACGAGTTTCTCGCACTGGTGGACGCGTGCCACGAGGCCGGACTGGCCGTGCTGCTCGACTGGGTGCCCGGACACTTCCCGGACGACCCGCACGGCCTCGGCTGGTTCGACGGCACCGCGCTCTACGAGCATGTCAACCCGATGCAGGGGCGGCATCTCGACTGGAACACGCTCATCTACAATTACGGGCGGCCGGAAGTGGTGAACTTCCTGCTGTCGAACGCGCTGTTCTGGCTCGACCGCTACGGCGTGGACGGCCTGCGCGTCGACGCCGTCGCCTCCATGCTCTATCTCGACTACAGCCGCCCCTCGGGAGCGTGGGTTCCCAATCGCTACGGCGGCCGGGAAAATCTCGAAGCGATCGACTTCCTGCGCCGCTTCAACACCGAAGTGTTTGCCTTTCGCAGCGAGGCGACCACCATCGCGGAAGAATCGACCGCGTGGCCGATGGTGTCGCGGCCGGTGGACATCGGCGGGCTCGGATTCGGCTACAAGTGGAACATGGGGTGGATGCACGACACCCTCAATTACATGTCCAAGGACCCGATCCACCGGCGCCACCACCACGGCGACATCAATTTCGGCCTGCACTACGCCTTCTCGGAAAACTTCATCCTGCCCCTGTCGCACGACGAGGTCGTGCACGGCAAGGGCTCGATCCTCGGTCGCATGCCGGGCGATCGCTGGCAGCGCTTCGCCAATCTCCGCGCCTACTACGGCTTCATGTTCGGGCATCCCGGAAAGAAGCTCCTGTTCATGGGCAACGAGTTTGCGCAGGAGCGCGAATGGAACCACGACCGCAGCCTCGACTGGCATCTGCTCGCCGATTCCGCGCACCGCGGCGTGCAGGCGCTCGTGCGCGATCTCAACCGACTCTATCGAGCGACGCCGGCTCTGCACCAGCTCGACTGCGAGGCGCAGGGATTCGAATGGGTGGTCGCGGACGACACTGCGCAGAGCGTGTTCGTCTGGCTGCGCAAGGGGCGCGCGCCGAACGATCTCTGCCTCGTGGCCGTGAACTTCACGCCGATCGTGCGCTACGATTATCGCGTGAAGGTGCCGGTCGGCGGCTACTGGCGCGAAGTTCTCAACACCGATGCAACCGTCTATGGCGGGAGCGGCGTCGGCAACGGAGGCGGCGTGAACGCCACGACGGTCGGAGAGCATCACGAGCTCAGTCTGGTCATGCCGCCGCTCGCCGCTGTGTTCCTCGTGCCGCAGGGTTAGCCATGCGCCTGCTGGAAGGATCCCCCCACAAACTGGGGGCCACGTGGGACGGGCGGGGCACCAACTTCGCGCTGTTTTCGGCGCATGCGGAAAAGGTCGAGCTCTGCCTCTTCGACCGGCAGGGGCGGCGGGAGCTCGAGCGCATCGCGCTGCCCGAGCGCACCGAAGACGTCTGGCACGGCTACCTGCCGGATGTTTTGCCCGGCCAAGTCTATGGATACCGCGTCCACGGCCCCTATGAGCCCGAGAGCGGCCACCGCTTCAACCCCAACAAGCTGCTGATCGACCCCTACGCCCAGCGGCTCGTGGGCCGCGTCGTGTGGAGCGACGCCCATTTCGGCTACCGGGCCGGCAGCCCGCGCGCCGATCTCTCCTTCGACCGTCGCGACAACGCGCGCGGCATGCCGAAGGCCATGGTCGTCGACGAAGCCTTCACCTGGGGCGACGACAAGCGCCCGCACACGCGCTGGGAGGACACGATCATCTACGAGGCCCATGTGAAGGGCCTGACGATGCAGCGCACGGACGTGCCGCCCGGCTGGCGCGGCCTTTTCAGCGGACTCACGGCGCCCGGCCTCATCGATCACCTCCGGCGGCTCGGCGTCACCAGCATCGAGCTGCTTCCCGTCCAGGCCTTCGTGGACGATCGCCGACTGGTCGAGCGCGGGCTGCGCAACTACTGGGGCTACAACACGATCGGCTTCTTCGCCCCGGAGCCGCGCTACAGCACCGACGGCGGGATCGGCGCCTTCAAGTCCATGGTCTCGCGCCTGCACGCAGCGGGCATCGAGGTCATCCTCGATGTGGTCTACAACCACACGGCGGAGGGCAACCATCTGGGGCCGACCCTGTCGTTCCGCGGCATCGACAACGCGAGCTACTATTGGCTCCTGCCCGACAAGCCGCGCTTCTACGACGACTTCACGGGCTGCGGCAATGCGCTCAATGTCACGCATCCGCGCGTGCTGCAGATGGTGATGGACTCGCTGCGCTACTGGGTCGAGGCCTGCCATGTGGACGGCTTCCGCTTCGATCTGGCGACCACGCTCGGCCGCGGCGCGCATGGTTTCGACCGGCGTGCCGCGTTCTTTGCGGCGATCGGCCAGGACCCGGTGTTGCGCCGCGTGAAGCTGATCGCGGAGCCGTGGGATCTCGGGCTCGGCGGCTACCAGGTCGGAAATTTTCCGACCGAATGGTCGGAGTGGAACGACGCTTACCGCAGGACGCTGCGCCGGTTCTGGCGCGGCGAGCCGCACATGCTGGGCGATCTTGCCCGCCGCCTCACGGGCTCGGCGGACATTTTTCAGCGTCATGGCCGCGCGCCGCGCGCCAGCATCAATTACGTGACCGTGCACGACGGCTTCACGCTCGCCGATGTCGTGAGCTACGAGGACAAGCACAACGAAGCGAACGGCGAGAACAACAGCGACGGTTCCGACCACAACGACAGCTTGAACTGCGGGGTCGAAGGGCCCTCGGACGATCCCAAGATCGTGGAGCTGCGGCGCCGGCTGCGCCGCGCGCAGATCGCCTGCCTGATGCTGGCGCAGGGCGTTCCTCTGCTGCTCGCCGGCGACGAGGTCGGCAACAGCCAGAGCGGCAACAACAACGCCTACTGTCAGGACAACGAGATCGGCTGGGTGGACTGGTCGCGGCTCGGCGAGGACGGCGAGGACATGACGGACCTGATCCGGCGTCTCGCCGCCCTGCGCCGGCGCTATCCGCAATTGCGGCCGCGCCACTGGCTGCATGCGCCGCGCACCGGCGCGCCGCGCGAGGTCATGTGGTTCACGGCGGAAGCGACGGAAATGACCGAGCAGGACTGGATGTTTCCTGAGGGGCGCTTCCTCGCCTATGTGCTCGGAACGGTCGAGCCGTCTCCAGGCCCGCTGTTCATCGTCGTCAACGGAGCCGCCGAAGCGGTGAAGTTCACCTTTCCGGCGTGGTTGGATTGCACGCGCTGGACGTTCGAGGTCGCGACGGTGCCGTTGGACGACCCGGCCACGGTCATGGCGGAGCCGGGCGGCTCCGCCGTTGCGCCGCCGCGGTCCGTGGCCGTCTTTTCAGGGGCGGCCTGACCATGCGCGCGCGCTTCGGCCCGCGCCTGGAGCCCGAAGGCGGAGCAACGCTGCGATTGTGGGCGCCGGCCGCCCGACAGGTTGCGCTCGTGGGAGACGCCACGCTGCCCATGGAGCCGCGCGGCGGCGGCTGGTTCGAGGCGGCCGTGGCGGAAGCGGGGGCCGGCTTCCGATACAAGTTCCGCATCGACGACGCGATCGACGTGCCGGATCCGGCCTCGCACTTCCAGCCGCAGGACGTGCACGGGCCGAGCGCGATCGTCGACCACGCCTATGAATGGCAATGCGCGGACTGGAAGGGGCGGCCCTGGCACGAGGCCGTCATTCTCGAACTTCACGTCGGCGCGTTCACGCCGGCCGGCACCTTCCGCGCGATCATCGACCGCCTCGACGACATCGCCACAACCGGCGTCACCGCGATCGAGCTAATGCCGGTCGCGGATTTCGCCGGCCGGCGCAACTGGGGCTACGACGGCGTGCTGCTCTATGCGCCCGACAGCGCCTACGGGCGGCCGGACGACCTCAAGGCGCTGGTCGATGCGGCGCACCGGCGCGGCCTCATGGTGTTTCTCGACGTCGTCTACAATCACTTCGGGCCCGAGGGGAATTATCTCGGACGCTATGCGCCGGCCTTCTTCACGTCGAACCACCGCACGCCTTGGGGCGACGCGATCGACTACCGCGTGCCCGAGGTGCGCGCCTTTGCGATCGACATCGCCCTGCACTGGCTCGATCACTACCGCTTCGACGGCCTGCGGCTCGACGCCGTGCACGCGATCGTGGAGCCGGGGGAGCCGCACATTCTCGCGGAATTGAGCCGTGCCGTCGGCGCGTGGGCGCAAACGACCGGGCGGCTCGTTCACCTCGTTCTGGAGGACGACGACAACCGCGCCTCGCTCCTCGATCCGGCGACCGTCGTGCCCTCGGGGAAGTACCGCGCGCAGTGGAACGACGATCATCACCATGCGTGGCACGTGCTGCTGACCGGGGAGGCGCGCGGCTACTACGTCGACTATGCCGAGGAGCCGCGCCGGCATCTCACACGCGTTCTTTCATCCGGGTTTGCGTACCAGGGGGAGCCTTCGCGTCACCGCAACAGCGCGCCGCGGGGCGAACCCAGCGCGGCGCTGCCGCCGACGGCCTTCGTCCATTTCCTGCAGAACCACGATCAGGTCGGCAACCGGCCGTTCGGCGACCGGCTGACCGCCCTGGCGAAGCCGGAGGCCGTCGCCGCGGCCTTGGCCGTCATGCTGCTCGCGCCTTCGCCGCCCCTGCTGTTCATGGGCGAGGAATGGGGGGCGACGCAGCCGTTTCCGTTCTTCTGCGACTTTCCGGGCGATCTCGGGGAGGCGGTGCGGCGCGGCCGGCGCGCCGAGTTCGCCGCGCATTTCGCCGATTTCGGTGCGGCGGACACCGTTCCCGATCCGCTGTCGGAAGAGACGTTCCGCGCGGCCGTGCTCGACTGGAGCGCGCGCGAGCGCGAGCCCCATGCGTCGCGGCTCGCGCTGGTGCGCGCGCTTCTCGCCGTTCGGCGCCGCTTCATCGTGCCGCGGCTCGCCGCGCTCGAGGCCGCACAGGCGGAGGCGCGCTTCATCGGCCCCGTGCTCGCGGCCCGGTGGGCCGCGGGCGAGGCCACGCTGCTTGCGCTCGTCGCCAATCTCGGGGATGGGGAGGCGGACCTTCCGCCTTGGGCGCGCGCAAGCCGGCCGATCTGGGGCGGCGCGCCGCCGCCGCGCCTGCCGCCCTGGTCCGTCTCCTGGACGGCGGAGCCGCGCTGATGGCCCGCGACATCCCGCTTGCGACCTATCGCCTGCAGCTCACGAAGGATTTCGGTTTCGACGCTGCCGTGGAGCTCGTGCCCCATCTGCGCGCGCTCGGCATCAGCCACCTCTATGCCTCGCCGTTCCTCAAGGCGCGCGCCGGCAGCGTCCACGGCTACGACATCGTCGATCACAATCAGCTCAATCCCGAATTCGGCGGCGAGGAAGCCTTTGCGCGCCTTTCGCAGGCGCTCGACGCCGCCGGGATGGGGCTGATCCTCGATTTCGTGCCCAATCATATGGGTGTCGGCCGCGACGACAATGCTTGGTGGCTCGACGTTCTCGAATGGGGGCGCAAATCGCCGTTCGCGGCCTCCTTCGACATCGCCTGGGAGACGCTCCCCTACAAGCCGGAAGGCGGCATATTGCTGCCGATCCTGGGGCGGCCTTACGGCGATTCCCTCGAGGCCGGAGAGATCACGCTGCGCTACAACGCCGAGGAGGGCAGCTTCTCCGCCTGGTATTTCGGGCATCGGCTGCCGATCCGCCCGAGCCGCTACGGCGAGATCATTCGCACCGTCGTCGCCGCGGCGGGCGCCGCGGAGGCTCCGGCGGGCCGGCGTCTGCTGGAGATCGCGAAACTTCATCCCCACCCGGGCGCGCCCTCGCGCGAGGAGGCGCCGGCCTTTAAGGCGGCGCTCGCCGCCGTCGAGGACGGCGCCAAGATCATCGGGCGCGGCCTGCGCGCCTATCGGCCCTCGCCGGACGAGCCTGCGGCGGTGCTCGCTCTGCATCGGCTGCTCGAGCGGCAGCATTATCGCGTCGCGCACTGGCAGGTCGCCGGCAGCGAGATCAACTACCGGCGCTTCTTCGACGTGAACGATCTCGCCGGACTTGCGGTCGACAATCTGCACACCTTCACGGCCATTCACCGCCTGGTGGTGCGGCTGATCGCCGAAAACCGCCTGCACGGGCTGCGGCTCGATCACATCGACGGGCTGCAGAACCCCATTCGCTACTGCCGCCGCCTGCAGCGGCTCGTGCGCGCCGCGCGCGGGCCGCGCGCCGCAGAGCCCTTCTACGTCATCGCCGAGAAAATCCTCGCCGAAGGTGAGAGCATGCCGCGCCTTCCCGGCGTCGCCGGCACCACCGGCTACGAATGGCTGAACACGATCTCGCGCGTGCTTCTGGATCCGCGCGGCATGCCGGTTCTGGACGCGACCGCGCAGGCGTTCACCGGCGACGACCAGCCGTTCGCGGCGGTGCTCGCGCAGGCGAAGCGGCGCGTGCTGCACACGATCCTGGCGAGCGAGTTCACGGTGCTCGCGCGTCTGCTCGCGCGCATCGCCGCGGGGCACTGGCGCACGCGCGATTTTACGCCCGACCGGCTCGGCGACGCGCTCGAACTGTTCGTCATCCATTTCCCGGTCTACCGCACCTACGTCACGGTCGACGGTGCGACGCCCGTCGACCGGGCGACGATCGCCCGCGCCATCGAGGCGGCGCGCGCGCAGTGGTTCGGTCCCGATGCCGCCATCTTCGACCTGCTGCAGGATGCACTCACGCGCGATCTCGTCGGGCCGGGCCGGCGCGGCTACAGCCCCGCGCGCGTGCGCCAGTTCTCGCTCAAGGTCCAGCAGTTCACCGGTCCGATGATGGCGAAGTCGCTCGAGGACACGGCGTTCTATCGCTACTTCCATCTGCTCGCGCTCAACGAGGTGGGCGGCGATCCGACCGTTCCGGCGCTCACGGCCGCGCGGTTTCACCGGCGCATGGCCGGGCACGCGCGCACCGCGCCGCACGGGCTCACCGCGACCGCGACGCACGACACGAAACGCGGGGAGGATGCGCGGGCGCGCCTGCTCGCCTTGCCGGAGCTTGCGCACGAATGGGCCGCCCATGTGCAGGATTGGGCGCGCATGAATGCCGTCCTGGCGCGGAGCGAAGGCGCGCGCCGCGCGCCCTCCCGCGCGCACGAATACCTGGTGTATCAATCGCTCGCGGGCGCATGGCCGCTCGCCGGTCCGGACGGCTCCTTCGCCGACCGCATGGAAGCCTGTGCGATCAAGGCGGCGCGCGAAGGCAAGGTGGAGACGAGCTGGACCAATCCCGACGAGCGCTACGAGGCGGGGCTTGCGGCCTTCGTGCGCGGAATTCTCGATCCGACGGGCTCTCGCGCCTTCATCGATTCCTTTTCGGCGTTCGCCTGCCGTCTCGCGCTCATCGGCGCGCTCAACAGCCTGTCGCAACTCGCGCTCAAGGCGATGATGCCGGGGGTGCCGGACTTCTATCAGGGCACGGAGTTCTGGGACCTGTCGCTGGTCGATCCCGACAACCGGCGCCCTGTCGACTTCGCGGCGCGCGAGGCGGCGTTGCGCGCGGTGGAGGAGCGCTGCGACTGGCAGGAGCTTGCCCGCGGCTGGCCGGACGGCCGCATCAAGATGGCGCTCACGCGGCGGCTGCTGGCGCTGCGCGCGCAGTTCGCGCCCGTGTTCACCGACGGCGGCTATCGGCCGCTTCCCGTCGCCGGGGTCGACGCCGATCACGTCATTGCGTTCGCGCGGCACGCCGGCCGCGACGCCGTGGTGGTGGCGGTCGGCCGCCATTTCGCGCAGGTCACGGAAGGCGGGCGGCGCTGGTCGGCAGGCGCGGCGTGGGACGCCGCGATCGATGTCTCGCCCTGGACGATGTTGCGCGACGGCCTCGATGGCGCCCGCGACATCGCAGGCCGCATGCTCGAGGCGGCCGATCTGTTCGGCGTGCTGCCGGTCGCAATCCTGGCGGCGAGCGGGCAGGGCGATGCCGGCCGGCGTCGCCGGCCCGGTTCACCCCTTGGCGAGCGCAGGGAGGTGGGCGAGTTCGTCATCCCGCGCGGGCGGTCTGCCGTTGCCGCCTGAGAAATGCCGCTGAACCGCCGCCCACCCGCGGCTCGCCCCGATAGACGCTCAGCCCGCAGCCGGCCGGCCGTGCGCGCGCAGGAAGTCCTCGGCGCGGGCGCGCAGCGCGGCCGGTAGGGTGCCGGCGCGCGTCAGAATCACGAAGCGGGGATCGGTGGTGCGCCAGCGCAGGCGCAAGAGCGGCGCATAGACCTCGGACGTATAGAACGCAACCGCGGCCTCCGCGCTGGCAAACTCCAGCACCACGCCGCGGTCGGGCGCGAAGTCGCCGGCAAGGTGCGTGATCGTGCCGCCGCGCGCGAGCACGCGCGCGCCGAAGCGTCGTAGCAGATCGGGGATCGCATCCGCATAGGGACGAAAGCCATCGGGATCGAGCATCCTGTGGGCGGCGACGACGAAGGCGCCGCCGGCGTCGGGTGCGGCCAGTCCTTCCACCGCGAAGGCGCCGGACGTCGCGGAAGCCTTGGCCCGGAAAGCGGCGAGGCCCTTGTCGTCGGCGAGATAGGCGAGGGCGGTCGGGCCGAGCGGCCAGGGTCCTTCCAGCACCAGCATGTCGCCGCCGGCGAGCGCCTGCGCGCCGCTCGTGCGCGCCACGTCGGCGGGCAGCTCGGCCGCGCCCCAGATCACGTAATGCATCCGGCTCAATCCTTGTCGGGAGGGTTGCGATTGGTGAAGCGCGCATTGCCGAGGCCGGTGCCGATGGTCAAGACCCCCCAGTGCGTCACGTCGCGCATGAACGGGACCTCGCTCAATCCTTGAGTCACCGCGTCGTTGTGCATCACGATCACGGTCTCGTGCTTGCCGATGAGGGGGATTTGCTCGGCCAGCATCTTTGGCAGATTGAAGCCGGACGCCTCCCAGTTGCCGGGCAGGTTCTGCGCGCCGCGCGCGATGGATCCGTCGCTGCTGATCCTTCCCGGGCATCCGATGCCGATGAAGGGGGCGAGCCGGAAGTCCTCCTTCTCGGCGAGGCCGACGAGCTTGCCGAGCATGGCGACGAGCCGCTCAACCGCTTCGGTGCGGCTCGGCTTCTCGTCGGCGTGGCGCCACAGCTCCCGCTTCCACACGGAGGCCTTGGAGAAGTCCGGCGCCCTCTTGAGATCGAGCTTGACGAGGCCGGCGCGGATGTTGGTGCCGCCGATGTCCACGGCGAGAATTCCGTCGTAGCGGCCGAAGATCCAGGACGGCGCGAGGTGGGCCGCGCCGACGAGCCCGGCATCGTCCGGATGCTTGCGTATCGGGAGAAGCTCGACCTTGATGCCCTCGCCCTTGAGGATCACCCCGGCGCGGGCGATGCTGAGTTCGCCATATTGGCTGTCGCGCATGCCGCCGCCGACCACGATGCGCTCGGTGTCGCGCCAGGGCTTGGCCCGCAGCAGGTGGCGGACGACGTAGGCGAACTGCTGCGCGAACGCCTCGATCGCACCGTGCATCAGCCCGGCCGCCTCGGGGCTGCCGCCCGAAAGTGCGGCGTCGAGCTTCTTCTTGTTGATTTCGGCGCTCGGCGTGTCCCCGAACGGGTCGCATTTGAGCTTGCCCAAGGGGGCGCGCAGCCGGTCCAGGATCGCCAAAAACGACTTCTTGCAGGCGCGGTCGCCCAAGAAGCCGCCGTTGTCTTTGATCTCGATGTTGTAGCTGTCCACCTCCACGGCGGGCAGGCGGGCGACGCCGTGGCCGGCAAGCGGAGGAGGCGCTTTGACGTCGTCGGTCATGAGGTTCCACTTGGCCTGGCAACGGAAACGACGGACGCTGACGGGCTCGCGGCCATGGCGATGCGCATGACGGTGGATTGACGACCCTCGTGCGTGAAGGTGCAAGCGTCCACAAGCTCGCCGCGGGCGATGCAAGACGGTATTCGGCAAAACGCTCGGCCCCGCGCCGGGTTCCGCCGCCCCCGCGCGTCCGTCCGCGCGCACGACGAGCGAAGAGGAAATAGGGCGTGATCGGTTCAGATTCCGGACTGACAAGCGGCTCGACTTGTGCCTAAGCTTGCTCGCTCCCGGACGGAGAAGCCGTTCCCCTGATGAAACGGCCGCGCCTTGCGAAGGCCACCCGGGTCAAGTAGCGGGAGGAACGCCGATGACAACTATGAAGCTGACGCGCCGTGACGTCCTTGTCACGACGGCCGCTGCGGGTGCGGCGCTCGCCATGCCGCATGTTCGCGGCGCGCATGCCGCCGGAAAGCTGTCCATGGGCTTCTGGGACCATTGGGTCCCGGGGGGAAACAAGGCGTCGCAGGAACTGGTCCACCAGTGGGCCGAGAAGAACAAGGTCGAAGTTACGATCGACTACATCACCTCGCAGGGCAACAAGAACCTGCTGACCATCGCCGCGGAAGCGCAGGCCCGCTCCGGCCATGACATCCTCGCCTTCCCAACGTGGGAGCCGCAGGCGCACGCCAAGGATCTCGAGCCCGTCGACGACGTGATGGCCGACCTCATCAAGGAGAACGGCGCGGTCAACCAGACGGTCGAGTATCTCGCCCGGGCCGACAATCGCTGGATCGCGGTTCCGACCTGCGTCGGCAGCCAGATCAAGGGGCCGTGCTCGCGCATCGACCTCATGAAGGAGCTGGCCGGCATCGACGTGCAGGCCATGTATCCGCCCGGCGGCCCGCCGAAGGCCGACGCCTGGACTCTCGATGCGATGCTGAAGGCGGCCGAAGCCTGCTACAAGGGCGACCACCCGATGGGCATCGGCCTTGGCCAGACGGAAGACAATGTCGACACCGCCGGCGCCATCTTCCAGTCGTTCGGCGCCGATCTCGTCGACGCCAAGGGCGAAATCCGGGTGAAATCGGACGCCGTCCGCCAGGCGCTGGAGTACTACAAGAAACTTGCGCAATGGCTGCCGCCGGACGCGCCGGCCTGGGACAACGCCTCCAACAACAAGTATCTCATCTCCGGCAAGGCCTCGATGATCATGAACCCGCCGAGCGCCTGGGCGGTGGCGAAGCGCGACGCGCCGAAGGTCGCCGAGCAGTGCTGGACGCACGGCATGCCCGCCGGGCCGAAGGGACGGTACTCGCCGTTCCTGCCCTACTTCCTCGGCATCTGGAACTTCAGCAAGAACAAGTCGGCGGCCAAGGACCTCCTTCGCTTCCTCGGCCAGCCCTCCTCCGTGGAGAAGATGGTGGAGGCGAGCCAGGGCTACGACCTCCCGGCCTTCGAGAAGCTGACGACGCTGAAGATCTGGGCCGAGGAAGGGCCGCCCAAGGGCACGCTCTATCATTACCCGAACCCGCACAACCACCAGATCCTGTCGATCGCGGCGGCGCCCGCGCCGCCCAAGATCGCCCATCAGATCTATACGCAGGCCATCCAAACCAAGATGGTCGTGCGCTTCATGCGGGGCGAGAAGCTGGAGCAGACGCTGGCCTGGGCCGAGTCCGAGCTCGAAGGGTTCATGCGGACCTGACCGGCCGCGGCGCGCCGCAATCATTCGCCGGGGGGCGCCGCCGAAAAGCGAACTGCGGCAGCGCGCGTCGCGACGCGGTGCGGCGCCCGCTGCCGCCAAGACGAACGAGCAGAACGAAGAGGATGACGCAACAGCAACGTGCGATCGCTCCCGCCTGAGCCGTCTCCGGACGCCGTCGGCGCCGCGGGCGTCGGCGCGCGGGGCGACCCGAGCGATCGCGAGAGAGGTGTCGCATGGTCGACGCGGCATTGGAAAGACCGGCGGCAGCGGGCGCGGTGCGCAAGCCCTCGGCCCTTCGCCGCAGGCTGCAGCGGAAATCGACGATCGCCTTCCTGATGACGCTTCCGCTCATTCTCCTCATCGCCGCCCTGGTCATCTATCCGGCGCTGTACTCGCTGCATCTGGCGACGCTGAACAAGTCGATGGAGCGCTTCGTCGGCCTGAGCAACTTCGCGTTCCTGTTCAAGCGCCAGACCTTCTGGATGGTGGTGAAGCAGTCCTGCATCTTCGCCATCACCGCGGTGATCTTCAAAGCCCTGATCGGCTTCGTGGTCGCCCACTTCGTCCACAACATCCCGACCAAGGGTCAGCGCAAGTGGCGCGGCATGCTGCTCGTGCCGTGGGTGATCCCGCCGGCGATGAGCACGCTCGCCTGGCTGTGGCTGTTCGACCCGTCCTACAGCGCCTTCAACTGGCTCCTGGCGAAATTCGGCGTCGAGGCGATCCCGTGGACGGCGGAGGCGGGGTGGGCGCGCTTCTCGGTGATCCTCGTCAATGTCTGGATCGGCTCGCCCTTCTTCATGATCATGTATCTCGCGGCGCTGAAGTCGGTTCCGGAGCAGCTCTACGAGGCCGCGGCCATCGACGGCGCCAACTGGTGGCAGCGCATCTGGTACGTAACGCTGCCGATGATGCGCAACATCATCGCCATCACGGCGCTGTTCTCGCTGATCGTGACCTTCGCCAACTTCGACATCGTCCGCATTCTCACCGCGGGCGGCCCCATCGACCAGACGCACGTGTTCGCGACCTGGGCGTTCTGGATCGGCATCCAGGGCGGAGACATCCCGCTCGGCGCCGCCGTGTCGTTGTTCATGGTGCCGATCCTGTCGATCGCTGCCATTTTCATTCTGCGCGACATCAATCGCCGGGGGAATGAAGCATGACCGCCGCCTCCGCCGCCCACACCGTCCCGGCCACGCCCCGCAAATACGGGAGCATGAGTCGCGACCGGCGCTGGGCGCTGTGTCTCTCCTATTTCTTCCTGGTGGTGTTCGCGATCTTCTTTCTGACGCCGCCGGTCTACATGTTCATCACCTCGATCAAGACGAGCCAGGAGATTTCGGCCGCCGTCAATCCGTGGTGGGTCTACAATCCCTCGCTCGCCAATTACGTCGAGCTGTTGAGCTCACCCGTCTTCCTCACCTTCTTCCGCAACTCGGCGATCGTCTCGGTGAGCGTCGTCGTCATCACGATGCTGATCAGTGTGCCGGCGGCCTTCGCCCTCTCGCGCATGAAGTTCTGGGGTTCGGCCACGCTCGCGACCGGCGTCTTTCTCACCTACCTCATTCCGGAGACGCTGCTGTTCATCCCGCTGTTCAAGATGTTTGCGACGTTCCGGGACTGGACGGGCATCGAGCTCATCAATCGCTGGTGGGCGCTGCTCCTGCTTTATCCGACGCTCACGGTGCCGTTCTGCACCTGGATCATGATCGGCTACTTCGCGTCGATCCCCAAGGAGCTGGACGAGGCGGCGCTGATGGACGGCGCGAACTACCGGCAGATCCTCACCCGCATCTTCATTCCGGTGGCGCTGCCCGGGCTCATCGCCGCGACCATCTTCGCCTTTACGGTGAGCTGGGCGCAGTTCCTCTACCCGCTCGCCTTCACCACGTCGGCCGACCAGCTCGTTCTGCCGGTCGGGATCGTGACGACGCTCATCAAGGGAGACGTGTTCAACTGGGGGCAGATCATGACCGGCGCGCTGCTCGGCGCGGCGCCGCCGCTCATCATCTACGCCTTCCTCATGGACTACTACATCGCCGGGCTGACCGCCGGCGCAACGAAGGGGTGAGGGGAGGACATGGCCCAGGTGTCATTGCACAAGGTGGTCAAGAGGTTCGAGGACACCGAGGCGGTGCGCGGCATCGACCTCGAAATCGCCGACAAGGAGTTCGTCGTGTTGGTCGGGCCCTCCGGCTGCGGCAAATCCACGACGCTGCGGATGATCGCGGGCCTCGAGGACGTGACGGACGGCGAGATCGTGGTCGACGGCGTGCTGATGAACGACGTGCCGCCGAAGGACCGCGACATGGCCATGGTGTTCCAGAACTATGCGCTTTATCCGCACATGACGGTCTACGAGAACATGTCCTTCGGGCTGCGCCTCAAGCGCTATCCGAAGGACGAGATCGCCCGGCGCGTGCAGGAGGCCGCGCGCATTCTCGACATCACCGAGCTGCTCGACCGCAAGCCGCGCCAGCTCTCGGGCGGCCAGCGCCAGCGCGTGGCCATGGGCCGCGCCATTGTGCGCAACCCGAAGGTGTTTCTGTTCGACGAGCCGCTGTCGAACCTCGACGCCAAGCTGCGCGTGCAGATGCGCACCGAGATCAAGCGCGTGCACCAGAAGGTGCGCACCACGACGGTCTATGTCACGCACGATCAGGTGGAGGCGATGACGCTCGCCGACCGCGTGGTGGTCATGAACCGCGGCCAGATCGAGCAGATCGGCACGCCGAACGAGCTCTACCACGCGCCGGCGACCCGCTTCGTGGCGGGATTCATCGGCTCGCCGTCGATGAACTTCCTGCCGTGCCGGCTCGAAGCGGTGGGCGAGGGGCTGCAGGTGCGCCTCTCCGACCAGATCGCGTTTCCGGTGCCGCCCGAGCGCGTGGCGCGCTACCGGCCGCATGTCGGCCGGGGCGGAATCCTGTTCGGGCTGAGGCCGGAGCACATCACCGAGGCGCGGCCGAACGGCGGCCGCCACGTGGCCGAATTCGACGCCTTTCTGGAAGTCACTGAGCCGATGGGCAACGAGACGATGGTGTTCTTCTCCGTCGCCGGGAAGGAGGTGTGCGCACGGGTGAGCCCCAATGCGGGCGCGCGCGAGGGCTCGCCTCTGCGCATGGGGGCGCATCTCGACCACATGCACCTCATCGACGAGGCGAGCGGGCGGGTGTTGTAGCCTGTGTCCCGGCGCGTCTTAAAAGGCCGCGGGCCATCGGGGGCTGGCCGTGGGCGGCGCGTTCGGCCATCATCGCCCCCGAGGAGCGGAGGCCCGGAAGCCGCTGCGATGCGCAGCGCGTCCGGGACGTGACAAAGCGGGCGCAGGGGCCAGAGAGATGAACATCGAAGCAGG
Organism: Variibacter sp.; assembly: GCA_019689555.1. Taxonomy (GTDB): domain Bacteria; phylum Pseudomonadota; class Alphaproteobacteria; order Rhizobiales; family Xanthobacteraceae; genus JADGHE01. The sequence continues at coordinate 52,856 of JADGHE010000015.1, forward strand.
CGTGCTGCAGGATTTCGTGCGTGACATTTTCGCCGGCGCGGGCTGCTCGGCGGCGGAAAGCGCCCGCATCGCGAGGTACCTCGTCGCGGCGAATCTTTCCGGCCACGACAGCCACGGGGTCGTGCGGGTGCCGCGCTACGTGCAGGCGAAGCTCGACGGCAAGGTGAAGGCCGACCAGCAGGTCGCGGTGCTGACGGACACGCCCGTCATCGCCGTCGTCGACGGCAAGTTCGGCTTCGGGCAGACGGTGGCGCCGCAGGCGGTCGCGATCGGCATCGCCAAATGCAAGGCGATGGGCCTGTCCATGGTGGCGCTGCGCAACGCCGGGCACATCGGCCGCGTCGGCGATTATGCCGAGCTGGCCGCGGCCGAGGGGCTCGTATCGATCCACTTCGTCAACGTGCCGGGCAGCGTGCTGGTGGCCCCCTTCGGCGGGGTCGACCGGCGCATCTCGACCGCCCCGTTCTGCATCGGCGTGCCCCGCCCGGAGGGCGACGCGATCGTGCTCGACTTTGCGACGTCCGTGGTGGCGGAGGGCAAGGTTCTGGTCGCGAGCCAGGGCGGCAAGCCGCTGCCGGACAACGCGATGATCGGCCCGGACGGCGAGATCAGCGGCGATCCGCACCTGCTCTACGGCGACTACGAGCCGGACGGGCCGCGCGACTACCGCCAGGGCAAGGGGGCGATCCGCGCCTTCGGCGACCACAAGGGATCCGGCCTCGCGCTCATGTGCGAGCTGCTCGGCGGCTCGCTCACGGGCAGCGGCGCGACCGAGCTGCGCGAGATCGTCACCAACGGCATGCTGTCCTTCTATGTCGACCCGAAGCGGGTCGACCCGGACGACTTCTTCTCCCGCGACGTCTCCCGCTATATCGCCTATTTGAAGAGCGCGCGGCCCGCTCAGCCGGGGGGAGAGGTGCTGATCCCGGGCGAGCCGGAGGCGCGCACGCGCCTGGAGCGTCTGCGCGACGGCATCCACCTGCCCGAGGACACCTGGGCGGCGATCGTCGCAACCGCGCGCAAGGTCGGGGTCGAGCCGCCCCACAATCTGGTCGGGTCGCGCTGAGGCAGCCCTCAAGCGCGCGAAAGACGCAAAAGACGCGAAGGGCTCGCCTGGTCACGGGAGCGCGCCGCCGACGAGCGGAGACGCCGGCGCCGTGGCGAGCCGGGCTGCGGCGGCCGCGGAGATGGCGGGGCGCTCCGGGCGCGCCGCCCGCGGCGCATAGCGGCATTCCGAGTCCGGTCCGAAATAGACCTTCCGTCGAGCCCGTGAAACGTTTATGCCGCCTGGCCTGAGACCGGCAGTTTCGGACCAGCCATTCCACTGACGAGACCCCATGTCCTCCGTTCTTGACCTTATCGGCGAGACCCCGCTCGTCGAGGTGACCCGCCTCGACACCGGCCCCTGCCGCCTCTTCCTCAAGCTCGAAAGCGCCAATCCGAGCGGCTCGATCAAGGACCGGCCGGCGCGCGCCATGATCGAGGCCGCGGAGGCCGAGGGTCGGCTGAAGGAGGGCGGCACGATCGTCGAGGCGACCGCGGGCAATACCGGGCTCGGGCTCGCGCTGGTCGGCGCCCGCAAGGGCTATCGCATCGTGCTGGTGGTGCCCGACAAGATGGCGCGCGAGAAGATCCTCCACGCCAAGGCGATGGGCGCCGAGATCGTGATGACCCGCTCCGACGTCGGCAAAGGCCATCCCGATTACTATCAGGACCTCGCCCAGGCGATCGCGCAGCGCACGCCCGGAGCGATCTACATCAACCAGTTCGAAAACCCCGCCAACCCGCTCGCGCACGAACGCACGACGGGCCCCGAAATCCTGCGGCAGATGGAGGGGGACGTCGATGCGATCGTGGTCGGCGTCGGCTCCGGCGGAACGCTCACGGGCGTCGGCCGGTTCATGCGGGCCGCCTCGCCGAAGACCGAAATGGTGCTCGCCGACCCGGTCGGCTCCGTGCTCGCGCCCTATATCGAGACCGGCCGCCTGATCGAGGCGGGGAGCTGGGCGGTCGAGGGCATCGGTGAGGACTTCATCCCGCCCAACGCCGATCTGTCGCTGGTGCGCCGCGCCTATTCGGTGAGCGATCCGGAGAGTTTCGCCGCCGCGCGCGAGCTCCTGCGCCGGGAAGGCATCTTCGCCGGGTCGTCGTCCGGCACGCTGCTCGCGGCGGCGCTGCGCTATTGCCGGGAGCAGACGGAGCCGAAGCGCGTCGTCACCCTCGTCTGCGATTCCGGCGCGAAATATCTCTCGAAGGTGTTCAACGACGCCTTCCTGGCGCAGGAGGGGTGGACGGGCCGCGAGCGCGCCGGCACGGTGCGCGACGTCGTCATCAACCGTTACCCCGAGGGCGCGACGGTGACGGTCGCGCCGACCGACACCCTGCGCACCGCTTTCGCGCGCATGCGCGCCGCCGACGTCTCGCAGCTTCCCGTGGTCGAGAACGAGCGCATCGTCGGGCTGATCGACGAGAGCGACATGCTCGATGCGCTGCTCACCGATCCGCAGGGCGGGGCGCGCATGTTTTCGCGGCCGGTCCGCGAAGTCATGGTCTCACGGCTCGAAACGATCTCCGCCAATGCGCCGATCGCCGACCTCGTGCCGCTGTTCCGCAAGGACTATGTGGCGATCGTGATGGACGGCGAGCGCTTCCTCGGGCTCGCGACGCGCATGGACCTCATCAACTATTTCCGCATCATGCAATGAGCAACTGCCGTCTCCCGGCGGGAGAGAGGGCCGCTGCGCGCGGGCGGCGGCCTGGCGAACGGAGTGCGCCCATGAGCACGAGGACGAAGCGACCGGCCGGTCTTCACCCGCTCGGGGAGGCGATGATCCACGCCGCCGTCTCTCGACCGGGGGAAGAGGCCTGACGACGAGTGCAGCGATGACCCGATCCAACAATCTCGGCTTTTCCACCCGCTGCGTGCACGCCGGACAAGAGCCTGATCCGACGACCGGCGCCGTGATGATGCCCATCTACGCCACCTCGACCTTCGTGCAGGAGAGCCCGGGCGTGCACAAGGGCTACGAATATGCGCGCACGCAGAACCCGACGCGCATGGCGTTCGAGCGCTGCATCGCCGACCTCGAGGGCGGCGCGGCGGCCTTCGCCTTCGCCTCCGGATTGGCCGCGACGGCGACCGTTCTCGACTGCCTCGATCACGGCTCCCACGTCATTGCGGCCGACGACCTCTACGGCGGCACGCGGCGGCTGTTTTCGCGCGTGCGCGAGCGCTCGGCGGGAATCGAGACCACCTATGTCGATCTCACCGATCCGGATGCGCTGGTCGCGGCCATCCGCCCCACCACGCGCCTGATCTGGATCGAGACGCCCAGCAACCCGCTGCTCAAGCTCATCGACCTCGAGCGGGTCGCAGCAATCGGGCGCCGGCACGGCATCTGGACCGCGGCCGACAACACCTTCGCGACGCCGTGGATTCAGCGCCCGCTCGAGGCCGGCTTCGATCTCGTGGTCCACTCGACGACGAAATACCTCAACGGCCATTCGGACATGGTCGGCGGCGTGGTGATTGTCGGCGAGAACACGGAACTGCGCGACCGGCTCGCCTTCCTTCAGAATGCCGTCGGGGCCGTGTCGGGCCCGTTCGACAGTTTTCTTGCGCTGCGCGGTCTCAAGACCTTGGCGCTGCGCATGGAGCGGCAATGTGCCTCGGCCTTGCGCATTGCCGAATGGCTGGACCGGCACCCGAAGGTGCGGCGCGTGTACTATCCCGGTCTGCCGAGCCACCCGCAGCATGCGTTGGCTCGCCGACAGATGCGCGCCTTCGGCGGAATGATCTCGGCCGATCTCGCAGGAACGCTCGATGATGCACGGCGATTTCTCGAGCGTTGTCGCCTGTTTTCGTTGGCGGAAAGCCTCGGCGGGGTCGAAAGCCTCATCGAGCATCCGGCGATCATGACGCATGCCTCGGTTCCGCCCGAGGTGCGGCGCGAGCTCGGCATCAGCGACACGCTGGTGCGGCTTTCCGTCGGCATCGAGGACGTGGACGACCTCATTGCGGAACTCGCCGCCGCGCTGGCGTGAGCGGTTTTTGCGCGCCGCACCATTCATGCGGCGGCAGCGATGACGGAACTGCCACGGGAGGAACCCTGTTTCCCTGCAAGTGTCTTCAGAGGAGACAGTTCCATGAGGCGTTCCACCAAGAGAATGAACGGCAGCCTGCTTGCGAGCGTGGCGGCGGCCGCGTTGCTGGCCGCGACAGCGGTGGCCGGCGCGCAAACCGCCGGTCAGCCGGACAGGCCGCGCGCGGCGCAGGACAAGGTGCAGACACAGCAGGATAGCGGCGATCGTGCCGGACGGGCGGAGCCCAAACGCGATGAAGGTCGCGCCCAGCCCTCGCCGCGCTCCCGCCGCGATGTCGATCAGAAGGAGGGGCAGGGCGCAAAAAGCGGCGCGAGTGACGAAGGCGGCCGCCAGGGCACGACCAAGGGGCGCGCGCAGCGCAACGAACGCGGCGAGCGCGACGGCGCGGGCGATCGTGGTCAGGCGGGTGAACGCGGTCAGTCGGGCGATCGCGGTCAGGCGGAGCAGGGCCGTCGTGACCAGGATAAAAACAAGGGCGAGAGTGGCCGAACCGGCGAAACGCCCTCGGGAGCGCAAAGCGAGCCTCGCTCGACCCAGGGTCAGCCGAGAATGGAGCCCGCGCGGCCGAAAGCCGGCGAAACCGAGCCCTCGCAGGGCCGGATGCAGCGCGAGAGCGAGCCCCGCGGGGAGCGCGCGGACCGCGACCGCGGTTCCCTGAACGAAAGTCAGAAGACCCAGATCCGCGAAAACATCATGCAGCGCAATCCGCGGACCCAGACGGACGTCAACTTCTCGGTGTCGGTGGGACGGGCGGTGCCGCGCAACGTCGAGCTGCAGACCCTGCCGCCCGATATCGCGCGGATCGTGCCGCGCTACCGCGGCTACAAATATCTGATCGTGCGCGACGAGATCGTCATCGTCCATCCGCGAACCAACAACGTCGTGACGGTCATCCGCAAGGACGGAGCCGCCACCACCGGTTCGCGGCCGAGCGGCGAGCGGTTGACCTTCACGCAGACGCAGCGGGAGATGATCCGCCGGCATGCCACGCGCCGGACCTCGGAGGCGGAGCGCATCGATCTTACGGTGGGCGGGGCGGTCCCGAGCTCCGTCGAGATCTACGAGTTCCCGGACATGGTCTACACCGAGATTCCGGCGCTTCGCCGCTACCGGTATCTGGTGGTGGACGACGAGGTGGTCCTCGTCGACCCCGACGAGCACCGCATCGTGCACATCCTCAGGGAGTGAGCGGCGCAGCCGACGGAAGGCATTGCTCGCCGCTGCGGCGGGCGGCGTCCGGCCGCCCGCCGTCTTCGTGCGGGCTCGCGCCCGCGCCGGTTCGCTCTCGCGTGCGGGTGGACAGGTGCGGCGCGCCCGAGCCGCTTGCGCACCCGGTTTTTCGTCCCGCCCTGATTGATATCTTGAGCCTTGCTGCGGGGCGGGAGGGTGAGCCTAGAAGGTCTGATAGACGCGTCCCGAGCGGCCGCCGACCCGCGCGAACCCGGTTCTCGCCGGCTCGTAGTTCTGGCTGATGGTGAGCGCCCGCGCATAGGAGCCTGCCGCCTTCTCCTTGTCGCCGAGGCGCTCATAGGCGAGGCCGCGCGCGGTCCAGGCCTGCAGGCTCTGCGGCTCGATCTGCACGGCCTCGTCCAGATCCTTGGCCGCGGCGCCGAAATCGTTGATCGCGATGTAGCTGAGCCCGCGCGCGGTGATCGCCTCGGCCTGACGGGGGGCGAGGTTGCGCGCGGTGGTGAAGTCCTCGATCGCGAATTCGTGCTGTTTCTGCGCCTGGTAGAGCAGCCCGCGATTGTAATAGGCCTCGGCCATGTCCGGGCGCAGCGCGATCGCCTTGTTGAAGTCCGCGAGGGCGGGCATCGCCTGCCCCTCCTGCCGGTAGACGATGCCGCGGCCGAGATAGGCCGCCGCATAATTGGGGTCGATCTCGATCGCCCGGTTGTAGTCGGCGAGGGCGAGATCGAATCTCTTCATCTGCCGGTAGACGAGGCCGCGATTGGCGTAGGCCTGGGCATAGTTCGGGTCGAGGCTGATCGCCTTGCTGAAATCGGCAAGCGCCTCCTGGTGGCGGCCGGCCCGCCCGAGCACGGTCCCGCGCACATTGTAGGCCTGCGGGTCGTTCGGGTTGCGCTGGATGACGTCGGTGAGCGAGGCGATGTTGGCGGGCGAGGCCGCCATCGCCTTTTCCTCGTCCTGCACGGCCGGGGTGCTGCCGGACGTCAGGCATCCGCTCAGCAGAGCGGCGGCGGCCACCGGCGCGAGGACGCGCAGGAACCGACGGTCGCTGGGGCCACGGGCGAGGATCATTGGCTGTCCTGGCGAGGTCGCAGAAGGAGGAGCGCGCATTTCGCCGCCGAGGTGTTCAAGGCGAATGCGGCGATGTTGCGACCGCCTCGTCCGCGGCCAGCCGGTGCTGGCGCGGAGGAAAACCGAAGCTCGAAGGGAGAGGGCGATAGGGCCCCTGGAGGCGGCCCCTCAGCGGGCCGACTTTCCTTTGGCGGGAATGAGGCCCTCGCGCTGCGCGCGCTTGCGGGCGAGTTTGCGTGCGCGACGGATGGCTTCAGCCCTCTCGCGGGCTCTCCTCTCCGACGGCTTCTCGTAGTGGCCCCGCAACTTCATCTCGCGGAAGATGCCTTCACGCTGCATCTTCTTCTTGAGCGCCTTCAGGGCCTGGTCGACATTGTTGTCGCGAACGAGAACCTGCACGCGGTATCCCCTCCGTTATCGCTTGAGTTGGCATGAAGCTGGCAAACGTCAATCGCGCGCCGCATATGCGCCGCTGCCAGCCGTTTCCCATTACCAGAACAGATTGCGAAAGTCCACCGTTTCGCCACCGTTTGGCGGCTACGGCTCCAACACCAGGCGCGTGACGTGGCCCATTTTGCGGCCTTCGCGCACCGTCGTCTTGCCATAGAGATGGACAGAGGTGCGGGGCATTGCAAGCCAGCGGGCGTAGTCGTCGATCTCGGCCCCCAGCAGATTCGTCATCTCGACGCGTCCGAAGCGCAGCGGCTCAGCCAGCGGCCAGCCGGCGATCGCCCGGATGTGCTGCTCGAACTGCGACACCGAGGCCCCGTCGAGGGTCCAGTGGCCGGAATTGTGCACGCGGGGAGCGATCTCGTTGACGAGGATTTTCGGCTGCCCGCCTGGCGCGAACACGAACATCTCGACCGCCAGCACGCCCACATAGTCGAAGGCTTCGGCGATCCTGCGGGCGATGGCCAGGGCCTCCGCCGCGATCTCGGCGCTCACGGCGGCGGGCGCCCGGGAGACCTTGAGGATGTGGTCGCGATGCTCGTTCTCGGTGACGTCGAAGCAGACGACCCTCCCGTCCCGCCCGCGCGCGGCGACGACGGAAATCTCCTTCTCGAAGGGCACGAAGGCCTCGAGGATGGCCGGCTGGCCGCCGATCTCGCGCCAGGCGACCTCGGGATCGACGGCATCGCGGATGAGGATCTGCCCCTTGCCGTCGTAGCCGAAGCGGCGGGTCTTGAGGACCGCCGGCCGCCCGATGGCCTCGAGGGCCGGAGCGAGGTCCGCGGCCGAATCGACGGCGACGAATCGGGGGGTGTCGATGCCGAGCGAGGCGACGAACGTCTTTTCGAACAACCGGTCCTGAGTCGTGGCGAGAACCTTCGGGTCCGGCAGCACCGGCTTGCGCGCGGAGAGGAAGAGCGCGGTCTCCGCCGGAACATTCTCGAACTCGTAGGTCACCACGTCCACGTCCGCGGCGAAGCGGTCGAGCGCCTCCGTGTCGGAATAGTCGTGGTTGCTGACGCGGTGCACCACGTCGAAGGCGGGTGAATCCGGATTCGGAGCAAAGACGTGGCACCGCAGCCCGAGCTTCGCCGCCGCGAGCGCCAGCATGCGGCCGAGCTGGCCGCCGCCCAGGATGCCGATGGTGGCGTCCGGGCCGAGGACGGTGGGCTTCGGGGACGTCACGCGCCGTCCCCGTCGACGGGCCGCTCGGCGACCCCGTCCGTTTGCCGCTGCCGATAGGCCTCGAGCCGGCCCGCGACCTCCGGGTCGCCCAGCGACAGCACGCTCGCGGCGAGCAGGGCGGCATTGATCGCGCCCGCCTTGCCGATCGCCAGCGTGCCGACCGGCACGCCCGCCGGCATCTGCACGATCGAATACAGCGAATCGACGCCGGACAGCGCCTTCGACTCGACCGGAACGCCGAACACCGGCAGGGGCGTGAGCGCAGCCGTCATGCCGGGCAGATGCGCCGCCCCGCCGGCGCCTGCGATGATGACCTTGAACCCGGCCGCCTTGGCGTTGCGCGCGAAGGCATAGAGCCGGTCAGGCGTGCGATGCGCGGAGATGATGCGGGCCTCATACCCCACACCGAGTTCGTCGAGGGTTGCGGCTGCGTGCCTGAGCGTCGCCCAGTCGGACTGGCTGCCCATGATGATCGCAACCGGCTTTTCCGTCATTTCGTCCATCGAAAGCCGGCAGCACCGAAAAAGAGGCGCGGATTATAGGAACCCGCGGGGCACTGGCAAGCGCGTCGCGGCCCTGTCGACAGCCTGAGCCGCCCCGTGGCCCCGCGCGGAAGTCTGGCGCCCGGTTTTGCCTGGGAGAGGCGGGGCGATGAATCCGGCGGCGCGGCTCGAGGAACCGCAGGGGTGGAAAAGCCCGGGTCGCCTGCCGGCGGACGAGGCGAGGGCGGCCGGCATTGAGCGCTTCGCCTTTTCCCATCGGGCGCAAATCACCTTATCGTGGCGCAAGCGATTCCTGCCCGGTGGTTCCCATGCCCAAGCCGCAGAAGCAATCGTCGCTCTTGCGAGGCACGGCCGCAGGCCCGCGCGGGGCCGGGCGGCGCCCGGCTGCGAATGAAGGCGGTGCCCGCGTCGAATGGATGGAACCGCCCCTCCCGGCGGAGGGGGCGGCGCTTCTGCGCCGGCTTGCCGCCGAAATCGAGGCGCTCAAGGCGGAGCTGGCCGCGGAACGCGCGCGGGCGCGGGAGCTCGAGCTGCGGGCGGATATCGACGGCCTGCTCGACATCCTCAACCGGCGGGGGTTCGAGCGCGAGCTGAAGCGTTCGATCGCCTTCGTGAAGCGCTATCGTACGCCGGCGGCGCTCGTCTACCTCGATCTCGACCGTTTCAAGCCGATCAACGACACCTATGGGCACGCCGCCGGCGACGCGGTTCTGCGTGCGGCGGCGGCCGCGCTCGCGCAGAGCGTGCGTGCGTCCGACGTGGTGGGCCGGCTGGGCGGCGACGAGCTCGCGGTGCTGCTGTGGAACGTCACCCCCGCGACGGCCGCCGCGAAGGCCGTGGCGCTGGAGCGGGTGGTGTCCGCAACGACGGTGGAATGGCGCGGAATCCGCCTCTCCGTCGGGGCTTCGGCCGGCGTCGCCATGCTCGAGCCCGAGGACGATCCGGTCCGCGCCATTGCGCGGGCGGATCGCGCCATGTATGCCCGCAAGCGCGCCCGCCGGGCCGAATTCACGCGCTGATGTCGGGCGTGAGCTGGTCCTCGATGAAGCTGATGCGGTCGCGCAGCTGCAATTTGCGCTTCTTCAGCCGCTGCACCTGAAGCAGATCGGCCCCCGGCATTTTGTGCAGAGCCTCGATGGCGACGTCGAGATCGCGGTGTTCCTGCCTGAGGCGCGCAAGGGTAGCCTCGAGCTCGCGCCGTTCTTCGCTGGTCATGGCTGCTGGTGCGCGGCTTCGCGGCGCATGCCAAAACCCCCCAGATTCCGGCGCGCCCAGTATCCTCCCGGGTTTCCGCGGGTTCAAGCCTCGACCCTGCGGCGGGCTTTCTCGGGGCCGGTTGTGTTGCGCCGCACAATCACTCACGCGTCGACTTGCGCCGGCGCTGGTGTAAACTTCCCCCGTCAGAGTTCAATCTGGCGAAGGGAGACATTGCCGATGTCCATTCAGGCGCATCTTGCGGAACTCGAGCGGCGGCACCGGGCGCTGGAAGATGAGATCGCTGAGGCGATGGCGCACCCCTCCACGGACGATGTCACGATCACACAGCTGAAGCGACGCAAGCTGCAAGTGAAGGACGAGATCGAGCGCTTGAAGCAGGAGGCGCAGGCGGTCCACTAGGGTCCGCGCGCCCCTCCTGTCTCGTAATTTTTCATGGCTGCGCCGGCCGCGACCCTCGGGCTGGCGTGAGAGAGGCTGTTGTTCAACCCGACGATCGTTCGCGCGTGCCCGCGTGGCCCCCGCGCAAGCGGGTGACTCCAAGCGGGTGACTCGTGGCCCCCGCGCAAGCGTGTGACTCGCAGGGCGGCCAAGGCGGCCACTTCAGCACTCAAAGCCTCGAGGACCCGCTCGAACGGGTGGCGACACACTGCGGGCGGCAACGCGCTCAGGCGCGTGGGCTCAGGCATGTGCGCGCACGCGCATGCGAACCGCCCGCCCTGGCAAGGCGGTATTATCGGACGGCGCTTCGTGTTCTACTCCGAGAAAGCGGGGGTGTCGCTCGCGCGCCGCCGGCCCTGCCGCGACGGCGCGGCCAGCGGGCACGACCGGCGAGAAGCCAGGGGAGGGGTCGCCATGAGGTTCTGGGTTCTCGGGCTCGCGCTGCTCGCTTTATCTGCGCAACTCGTCGGCCGCGTCGCCGCGCAGGACTATCCCTCGAGGCCCATCACGCTCGTCGTGCCGTTTCCGCCCGGCGGCGGAGTCGACGCGATGGCGCGCATCGTCGCCGAAAAGCTTTCGGCGTCGCTGGGTCAGCAGGTGATCGTCGACAACCGCGTCGGCGGCAGCGGCGTGGTGGGCACGCGCGTCGTCGCGCGCGCAGCGCCGGACGGCTACACCCTGCTGCTCGGCCATTCGGGAACGATGGCGATCAATCCGACGCTCTACAAGAACGCCGGCTACGACCCGCGCAAGGACTTCGCCGCCATCGGCCTCATGGCGACCATGCCGGTTGCGCTGCTTTCGCATCCGGCCTTTCCGGGGAAAACGGTCGCCGACGTGATCGCTTTCGCCAAGCACAATCCCGGCAAGCTCAGCTTCGGCACCTCCGCGGTCGAGACCGGGTCCTACATGTCGGCGGAGCTGTTCAAGGCGGCGGCCGGCATCGACATGACGATCGTTCCGTATCGGGGAACGGCCCCGCTGATGAACGACCTGCTCGGCGGCGGCATTCCGGTCGCCTTCGGCGTGCTGCCGCAGGCGATGAACCATCTCGAGGCGGGCACGCTGCGGGCGATCGCGGTCGCCGGCTCCAGGCGCTTCAGCCTGCTGCCACAGGTTCCCACGGTCGCCGAGTCCGGCCTGCCGGGCTTCGAGGCCGTCCTCTACTACGGGCTGCTTGCGCCCGCCGGCACGCCGGGCCCGATCATCGCGCGGCTCAACAAGGAACTGAATGCCGCCGTGAACACCGAGGACGTGAAGGCGCGCATCAATGCCGAAGGGGGCGACGCGACCACCGGCGCGCCAGCGGAGCACGCGGCGACGATCCATCGCGACGAAGCGAAGTGGGGCGCGCTGGTTCGCAAGCTGAGCCTCAAGGTCGAATGAGGGGCATGCCACTCCGCGCGAATGGCCGCCCGCGGGCTTGACCTGCGGCGCCGGGCTTCAAGGATCGCGGGCGCGGGCGTTATGCTCGCCGGCCCGGATGAGGGCCCGGATTCGTGGAGGGGGATTTCCGTGCAGACCCAATCGTTCGACTACATCGTCGTGGGCGCCGGCAGCGCCGGTTGCGTGCTCGCCAATCGACTGACCGAATCCGGCCGCTACACGGTGCTGCTCCTGGAAGCCGGGCCGAACAACCGACATCCCTGGCTGCACATCCCGCTGGGCTACGGCAGGCTGTTCACCGACAGGCGCTTCAACTGGTGTTACGAGACCGAGCCGCAGCCGGAGTGCGGCGGCCGCAGGGTCATCGCCCCGCGCGGCAAGGTGCTCGGCGGATCCAGCTCCATCAACGGCCTCATCTATATTCGCGGCCAGGCGCAGGATTTTGATCACTGGCGCCAGCTCGGCAATGTCGGCTGGAGCTACGAGGACGTGCTGCCCTATTTCCGCAAGGCGGAGGCGAACGAGCGCGGCGCGGACGCCTTCCACGGCGGCGACGGTCCGCTCGCGGTGTCGGATCCGCGCGACCGCCATCCCCTTGCGGAGGCCTTCATCGCCGCGGCGCTGGAATGCGGCTATCCGCGCAACGACGACTTCAACGGCGCGACCCAGGAAGGCGCGGGCTATTACCAGACGACGATGCGCAACGGGCTGCGCTGCTCGGCCGCGGCGGCCTATCTCAAGCCCGCGCGCAAGCGCGGCAATCTGCGGGTCGTGCCGGAGGCGCTCGCTGCGCGCATCCTCTTCGAGGGGCGGCGCGCCGTCGGCGTCGAATATTTCGAGGGCGATCAGCGGCGCACGGCGCGCGCGAATGCCGAGGTGATCGTCTCCGCCGGCGCGTTCAACTCGCCGCAGCTTCTGCAGCTTTCGGGTCTCGGCCCGGCCGCGCTCCTGCAATCCTTTGGCATCCCCCTCGTCGCGGACATGCCGGGCGTCGGCGACGGCCTCAACGATCACTATGCGGGCCGCCTGGTCTTCCGCTGCAAGGAGCCGATCACGCTCAACGACGCGGTGCGCACCCTGCGCGGCCGGATCGCCGCCGGGCTGCGCTACGGTCTCGCGCGGCGCGGCTACTTGACGGTGGCGGCGATCGCGGCGGGCTGCTTCCTGCGCGCCCATCCCTCGTCGGAGACGCCCGACTCGCAGTGCTCGATCGCGCTCTACTCCGGCGACGTGGTCGGCGGCGCGCTGCACGATTTCCCGGGCGTGACCGGCGTGTGCACGCTGCTGCGGCCGGAGAGCCGCGGCTCTGTGCGCATCCGCTCCGCCGATCCGCGCGAGGCGCCCGCGATCGACCCCAATTATCTCGCGACGCAGAAAGACCGGGAGGTCATCGTCGCGGGGGTCAAGGCGCTGCGCCGCATCTTCGAGGCGCCGAGTCTCGCGCGCCACATTGCCGAGGAGATCGAGCCGGGCCCGGCCTGCCGCAGCGACGACGAGCTGCTCGACTTCATCCGCCGCCGCGGCTCGACCACCTATCATCCGGTGAGCACCTGCCGCATGGGGCAGGACGCGAAGGCGGTCGTCGACGAGCGCCTGCGCGTGCGCGGGATCGACCGCCTGCGGGTGATCGACGCCTCGATCATGCCCGCGGTCGTCTCCGGCAACACCAACGCCGCGACCATCATGATCGGCGAGAAGGGCGCCGCCATGGTGCTGGAAGACGCAAAGGCGGGGAGCATGGCCCGCGCGGCGTAGGTCCGCCGTTATCGAGAAACGGAATGGGCGCGCAACGAGATCAAACACCGTAGCCCGGTAGCCCGGATGGAGCGAAGCGACATCCGGG
>JADGHE010000052.1 GCA_019689555.1 Variibacter sp.
CGTGAACGAGTTCGTGGACGGCGACATCTACCGCTGGGGCTCGCTGATGGCGGGCGCGCTGGTGGGCTCGCTGCCGCTCGTCGTTCTTTACGCGTTCTTCGTCGAACACTACGTCTCGGCGATGACCGGAGCGGTGAAGGAATAGGCTAACCGCCCGCCTTCGCCCGCCGCTCGCGAAGAAGCAGGTACAGGCCGGAGCCGATCACGATCGCGGCGCCGACGAGCGTCCACCGGTTCGGCACGTCGCCGAACACGAGATAGCCGAGCGCGCTCATCCACACGATCTGCGTATAGACGAACGGCGCGAGGATGGGCGCCGGCGCGAGGCGATGGGCGGCGATCATGAGAAAGTGACCGACGGCGCCGAAGAGGCCGATCGCCACCATCACGACCATGACCACGATGTCGGTCGGCGTCCTCCACACGAACGGCAGGAGAACGCTCGTGCCGACACTGCCGACGACGTTGGAGTAGAACAGCGTCGTGTCGGTCGGATCGGTGCGCGCCAGGATGCGCGTCGTGATCGTGTAGATGGCGTAGAGGAAGGTGCCGATCACAGTGAGGATCGCCGCGGGGTGGATGCCTCCGAGGCCCGGCCGCATCACCACCACCACGCCGAGAAAGCCGACGGCGATGGCGGCCCAGCGCCGCGCCCCGATCCATTCCCCGAGCAGCGGCCCGGCCAGCAGCGCCACCAGCAACGGCAAAGAGAACATGATGGAGATCGTCTGATCGAGCTGCAGATAGCGCAGCGCCATCACGTTCAGGGCCGTCGACGCGACGAGCAGCACCGAACGGCCGATCTGCAGCCAGGGCCGCGTCGTGCGGACGAGGCCGGGCCGCGTGAGGGGATTGGAGACGATGAGCGTGAGCAGGAACGCGAAGGTGTAGCGCGCCCACACCACCTGGACGACGCCCATATGGGCGTTGAGGTATTTCGAGGAGGCGTCGAGGCACGAAAACGTAGCGACCGCCCCCATCATCAGCAGAATGCCGGTGAGCCGCTGCCGCCGCTCGGTCGCGCCGTCCGTATCGGCGATGGGCCGGAGAGGAGAGATCATCGGGCAACGCGGCGCCGCCGCCTCAATAGGTCGCGCGGCCGCCGGAAATGTCGAACACCGCGCCCGTGGTGAACGAACACTCGGCCGAAGCGCAGAAGGCGATCAGGGCCGCGATCTCCTCGACCTCGACGAAGCGCCCGCGCGGGATCTTCGAGAGCATGTAGTCGATGTGCGCCCGCGTCATCTGGTCGAAGATCGCGGTCCGGGCCGCGGCCGGCGTGACGCAGTTGACCGCGATGTCGTAGGCGGCGAGCTCCTTGCCGAGGGTCTTGGTCAGCGCGATCACGGCCGCCTTGGACGCCGAATAGGCGGGCGCGTTGGGGTTTCCTTCCTTGCCGGCGACCGAGGCCACGTTGACGATGCGGCCGTAGTTCTGGGCGATCATACCCGGCACGATGGCGCGGCAGCAGTAGAACTGGCTGTCGACGTTCACGGCCATCACCTGCGACCAGGCGTCCGGCGGATAGTCCCAGGTCGGCATGTTCGGCCCGGCGATGCCGGCATTGTTGACGAGAATGTCGATGCGGCCGAATGCGGCGACCGTCGCGTCCCGCGCCTGCTCCACCTCCGCGAGCTTGCTCACATCGACCGGGAAGGCGCGCACGTCCCCGCGCATCTTGAGCTCGCTCGCCGTCGCCTCCGCGAGCACGGCGTCGCGATCCCACAGCGCCACCGCGGCCCCGGATTCCAGAAAGCGCTTGACCACGGCGCGACCGATGCCCTGCGCGCCGCCGGTCACGACGGCCACGCGCCCTGCGAGATCGATTCGATTGGCCATGTCGCTCCCCCAAGAGCTTTCGCCGGCACCCTACCGAAGCCCCGAAAGGCTGGCGAGACGGAAAATAGGCGGAGCCGGTCGCGCCCCGGTCGGCCTGCGCCGATGGGCCGGGCGATTCCGCTGCGCCCCGATGCACATCGAGGGAGCGGCGAGCGGCCCTGCCCGACGCGCCGCGCTGCGCGAGGCGCGCCGAGGCTGCGCCTCCCGAGGGGAAACCGTGCGCGCGTTGCGCGCGCTGCGCCACTCCGCTAGCCTGCCTTTCCCGGCGGCCGAGAATCCGCAAAGGAACCGGTCGCCCCCTCCCGATTCGGCGCTCCCATTTCGCACCCCGGTGGAGAACTCATGGCCTACGATGTGACGATCATTTCGCTGCGGCCCGGCACCATGCCGCGCGCCCTGCCCCGCCTGAAGGACTCGCTGACGGCGGGAACGGGCCAATTGCTGGCGTGTTGGACGACCGACATCGGCACGCTGAACCAGATCATGGTCATCCGCCGGTTCGACTCCGCCGAGGCCGCGGCCAAGGAGCGCGAAGCCGCGGTGATGAGCGCCGATCCCCTGGGAATCGGCGAGTTCGCGATCTCGCTCACGAGCGACACATACGCCCCCCTGCCCTTCCTGCCGCCGCTGCAGCCGGGCACCTACGGGCCGTTCTTCGAGGTGCGCACCTATCTGCTCAAGCCGGGCGTGGTTACGGGCAATATCGAGCGCTGGCAGAAGGCGCTGCCGAAGCGCATCGAGCGGTCCCCGTTGCTCACGGCGATGAACTCCGTCAGCGGCCTGACGCCGCAATTCATCCACATCTGGCCGTACAAAAGCATGGACGAGCGCTACAGCGTGCGCACCAATGCCGTGAAGGACGGGATCTGGCCGCCGCCGGGCGGCGGCGAGGCGACGCTGCTCCACCAGAAGAACGACATCTACGTGCCGACCGAGTTCTCGCCGATCAAATGAGGCCTCGGCGCGGGCGGTGCCTTGCTGGGCGCAGGAGGCGGGCCTGCGACACAAAGCTGCGGCCCCTGGCGCTGCCCTTGGCAGAGCCGCCCTTTTGGAGCAGCATTCGTGCAGTGGGGCCTGTGGCGGTCGCCCCGCTCCCCAAGGCGCAAGCCCAAGCACCGCCTCCTTCAGTTGTGGAGGAGGCCATGCTGGCTTCGCACTTCTTCATCTCTCCGCAGGATCTCTGGTCTTCGATCGGCACGGCGCGCGCGCCGCAGATTGTCGACGTTCGTCGCCGCGAGGCTTACGAAAGCGCGCAGGGCGTGCTGCCCGCTTCGGCCTGGCTTGATCCGGCGAGCGCGGACGGCTCGACCGAGGCGCTCGACCGCAGGCGCACCGTGGTCGTCGCCTGCGAATTCGGCCATCAACTCAGCCAAATGACGGCGGCCGATCTGCGCGCGCGCGGCTTCGAGGCGCGCGTGCTCGAGGGCGGCTATGCCGCATGGGCGGCCGCCGGCCTGCCCCTCGTCGATCGCGCCGCCCTCGCCCGCTTCGCGCCGCAGCGCCCGAGCCTGTGGGTGACGCGCCGCCGCCCGAAGATCGACCGCATCGCCTGCCCGTGGCTGATACGCCGCTTCCTCGATCCGCAGGCGCGCATCCTGTTCGTCGATCCGCCGGAGGTCGCCGGCGTGGCCGCCGCGAGCGGGGCCGTCCCCTTCGACATCGAGGGCGTCGAACTCAGCCATGAAGGCTCGCTCTGCAGCTTCGACACGATGCTGCGCATCTTCGGCCTCGGGAGCGATCCCAATCTCGCGCGGCTCGCTCTGATTGTGCGCGGCGCCGACACGGCCCGGCTCGACCTCGCGCCCGAGGCCGCAGGCTTGCTCGCGGTCTCGCTCGGCCTGTCGGCCCTTGCGGGCGACGACGACCACGGCCTCATCGAGCGCGGCTTCGCCGTCTATGATGCCTTGTTCGCGTGGGCGCGATTCGCCGGCGACGAACGGCACGGCTGGCCGGCCAAGGCCGCGTGAGGAACAGGCGCATGACGGTGCCGACAACGCCCGGCGCGGCGGAGACGCTCGCCGTGTCGCCGAGCTTCTCCGAGGCGTTTCGGGTCTGGCTCAAGATCGGCTGCATGAGCTTCGGCGGTCCGGCCGGGCAGATCGCGCTCATGCACCGCGTCCTGGTCGAAGAAAAGAAATGGATCGACGAGGCGCGCTTCCTGCACGCGCTCAACTACTGCATGCTGCTGCCCGGGCCGGAGGCGACGCAGCTTGCGGCCTATATCGGCTGGCTGCTCCATGGCACGGCGGGCGGGCTCGTCGCCGGGCTGCTGTTCGTCGTCCCCGGCGCGCTGGTGATGCTCGCCCTGAGCTTCGCCTATGTGCTGGCGCGCGGCATTCCGCTGGTCGACGGCGCGCTCTACGGCATCAAGGCGGCGGTGATCGTGATCGTGGTCGAGGCGCTGATCCGCATCGGCCGCCGCTCGCTGAAGACCGCGCTGCTGCGCGCCCTCGCGCTCGCGGCCTTCGTCAGCATTTTCCTGTTCGAGCTGCCGTTTCCGGCGATCGTCGTCGCCGCCGGGCTCGTCGGCTACCTCGTCGCGCAGCGCGCGCCGGCGCGGCTGGGGCTCGGCCCGGAGGCTTTCGCCCGCAGCCAACCGCGCCGTGACCGCTGGCGCATCGCGGCCCGCGCCGCCGGCCTCGGCCTCGCCGTCTGGTCGGTGCCGGTCGCGCTCGCCGCGCTCCTTCTCGGCCCCGGCCACGTGCTGGTGCAGATCGGCCTGTTCTTCTCGAAGCTCGCCACCGTGAGCTTCGGCGGCGCCTATGCGCTGATGGCCTACATGGCGCAGCAGACGGTGGAGACCTATGGCTGGCTCGCCGCGAGCGAGATGGTCGACGGGCTCGGGCTCGCCGAAACGACGCCGGGGCCGCTGATCCTGGTGACGCAGTTCGTCGGCTTTCTCGCCGCGCACCGGGCGGCGGCGCCGTTCGATCCGCTCGTCGCCGCCGTGCTCGGCGCCGCCATGACCGCGTGGGTGACGTTCACGCCCTCTTTTGTCTTCATTTTCGCCGGCGCGCCGTTCATCGAGGACCTGCGCAACAACCGCCGGCTCGCCGGCGCGCTCGCCGCCATCACGGCCGCGGTCGCCGGCGTCATCCTCAACCTCGCGGTCTGGTTCGCCCTGCACGTCCTC
The DNA here is from genome assembly GCA_019689555.1 of Variibacter sp. Lineage (GTDB taxonomy): Bacteria > Pseudomonadota > Alphaproteobacteria > Rhizobiales > Xanthobacteraceae > JADGHE01. Next base: position 4,973 of record JADGHE010000052.1, read on the forward strand.
GTGCGCCAGGTGACCGAGGAACGGCTCGGCCCCCTGCGCTGGTTCGCGGTCGACGTGGCGAGCCTCGACCTCACCACCGCGGCGCTGACGCTGATCGCCGCCGTCCTCGCCTTCCGCCTGCATGTGGGGCTGATCGGCACGATCGGCATCATGGCCGGGCTCGGGATCGCGCTGCGGCTCGCCGGCTTCTGAACGGGTGCCGCGGCGCGAGCCTTCCGTCAAATCAGCTTCAGGCCCTTGAAGCTGACATGGCCCTCCTTGCCGATCACGATGTGGTCGTGCACGGCGATCCCCAGCGGTTTCGCCACCTCGATGATGGACTGCGTCATCTGGATGTCGGTCTGTGAGGGGGTCGGATCGCCGGAGGGATGATTGTGCACGAGGATCACCCCCGTGGCTGAGAGTTCGAGCGCCCGCTTGACCACCTCGCGCGGATAGACCGGCGTGTGGTCCACGGTGCCGACCTGCTGCACCTCGTCGGCGATGAGCTGGTTGCGCTTGTCGAGAAAGAGGATGCGGAACTGCTCCTTGTCGGCGAAGGCCATGGTCGCGCGGCAGTAATCGAGGACAGCGGACCACGACGAAAGCGCCGGCCGCCGCCTCACCGCCCCGCGCGCGAGCCGCTGCGCCGCCGCCTGCACGATCTTGAGCTCGACGATGGCGCTCTCGCCCAGCCCCGGCACTTCCGCAAGGCGCGCCATCGGCGCCGAAATGACCTCCGCGAAGGAGCCGAACTTGTCCAGCAGCGCCTTGGCGAGCGGCTTGACGTCGCGGCGCGGGATGGCGCGAAAGAGCACGAGCTCGAGCAGCTCGTAGTCGGCGAGCGCATCGGGCCCCGCCTCGCGGAAGCGCGTGCGCAAGCGCTCGCGATGGCCGTGATAATGCGGGGGCGCTTCCGCCAGGCCGGGGATGCCGCCTTCGGCGCGGTCGCGGGACATGGGAGAAATGATCAGGCCCGATACGGCGGCTTGTCCAGCCCCTTCGGCGAGCGCGTGAACACCTCGACGCCGGTCTCCGTCACCCCCACGCTGTGCTCGAACTGGGCGGACAGGGAGCGGTCGCGCGTCACCGCCGTCCAGCCGTCGGAGAGCACCTTCACGTGCGGGCGGCCGAGATTGATCATCGGCTCGATGGTGAACAGCATGCCGGGCTTCAGCACGATGCCCTCGCCGGGGCGCCCGACATGCACGATGTTCGGCTCGTCGTGAAAGAGCCGGCCGAGGCCGTGGCCGCAGAAATCCCGCACCACGCTCATGTGGTGGGGTTCGACATAGGCCTGGATCGCGGCGCCGATGTCCCCGGTGGTGGCGCCGGGGCGCACCGCCGCGATGCCGCGCATCATCGCCTCGTAGGTGACGTCGATCAGCCGCTCGGCGCGGCGGGGAATTTCGCCGACCGCATACATGCGGCTCGAATCGCCGTGCCAGCCGTCGAGGATGAACGTCACGTCGATGTTGACGATGTCGCCTTCCTTGAGCGGCTTGTCGTTGGGAATGCCGTGGCAGACGACGTGATTGATGGACGTGCAGGTGGACTTGCGGTAGCCACGGTACATCAGGGTCGCCGGATAGGCCCCGTGGTCCATGGCGAACTCGAAGACGAGCTGGTCGATCCGCGCCGTGGGCACCCCGGGCTTCACCTCGTCGACCAGCATGTCGAGGCACTCGGCGACCAGCCGGCCGGCCCGGCGCATGCCCGCGAATGCTTCGGCGTTGTAGAGCTTGATCTGTCCGTTCTTGCGCAGCGGGGCGACCGCCGCATCCACATAGGTCATCGACATCCGTCCTTCGCGGCGAATGTAGGCAAGCGCCGGGCCGAAGCAAGTCTCGGGCCCCGGCCTCAGTCGACGATCGGCACGCGCCGGGCGAGCCTGATCCCCTCGCAGGAGACGGCGCAAGTGTAGGCCAAGGCCTCGACGCCCTGGGCCCGGGCGCGGTCGAGCGCGGCCGCATAGGTCGGGTCGATGTCGTGGGCGACCGCAAAGCGCGTGGCCGAACCGATCTGGATGAGAAACAGAAGAACCGCCCGGGCCCCGGCCGCCGCCACGCGGGCGAGCTCCTCCATGTGTCGCGCGCCGCGCGCCGTGACCGTGTCGGGAAACTCCGCGAGGCCCGGCCGGCGCATCAGGTGCACGTTCTTGACCTCGACAAAGCAGGCCCCGCGCTGCGGGCATTCCAGCCGAAAGTCCACCCGGGCGTTGTCGCCGTACCGAACCTCCCGCCGCAGCACCGGGTAGCCGGCGCATTCGGGGATGGCGGCCTCGCGCAGCGCCTCATGCACGAGCCGGTTCGGATGCGCGGTGTTGACGCCCACCAGCTCCGGCCCGGCCCCGAGATCGACCTCGGTCAGCTCCCAGGCGTAAGGCAGCTTGCGCTTCGGGTCGGCCGACCGCGAGAGCCACACGCGCGTGCCGGGCTCCGCGAGCCCGGTCATCGCCCCCGGATTGGCGACGTGCGCGGTCACCTCCTCCCCCGAGGGCAGGACGACGTCGGCCAGAAAGCGCTTGTAGCGGCGGACCAGCGTGGCGGGAATGAGCGGGGAAGGAAAACGCATGGGGTCCAGGCAAAAAAGGGCGGGACAGAGCGCCGGCGAGCGGCTGACCCCTTCCCTTTCCCCGACCCGGGGGCGAGGCTCAAGTCCCAAGCGGGGAAAGGTCAGGCCGCGAAGCGGCCGCCCAGCTCGTCTTCGATATGGGCGCGGATGATCTCCTCGAAGCTTTCCTCGGCCTTGAAGCCCAGCGCCCGGGCGCGGCTTGCGTCGAGGCGCTGCGGCCAGCCGTCGACCATGCGCTGGATCAGCGGGTCGGGCTTGCGGCGGATGCGCGCCGCGACCTTCTCGCCCGCGAGGCGCCGCAGCGCCTCGATCTGCTCGCCCACCGTGCAGGAGGTGCCCGGCATGGTGAGGCAGATGCGCGGCCCCACCTGCTCCCGCGTCAGCCCCGCGGCATGGATCAGGAACCCCACCGCGGAGCGCGGGCTCGCATGGGTGTGGCGCACGCTCTCGCTCACCGGCAGCTCCGCCTCCTCGCCGTTGAGCGGCTCGCGGATGATCGAGGAAAAGAACCCCGACGCCGCCTTGTTGGGCCGGCCCGGGCGCACGCAGATGGTCGGCAGCCGGATGCCGATGCCGTCGAGAAAGCCCTTGCGCGCATAGTCCGCCAGCAGAAGCTCGCACATCGCCTTCTGCGCCCCATAGGAGGTGAGCGGCGTGAGGTGGAAGTCGTCCGGGATCGACGGGGGAAACGGGGCACCGAAGACGGCGATGGACGAGGTGAAAACGACCTTGGGATGGTAGCCGTCGCCCACCCGCCGGATCGCCTCCAACAGCCCCATCATTCCGAGCAGGTTGGTGCGGTAGCCCTTGTTGAAATCGAGCTCCGCTTCGCCCGAGACCACCGAGGCGAGATGGAAGATGACGTCCGGCCGCGTGGCGACGTGCTTTGCCGTCTCGGCCGGTTCGGCGATGTCCGCGGCCGCCGTCGTGACCCGGATGCCGCGGGCCACGGGCGCGGCGGGCGCGGCCACGTCGATGAGGGTCAGCTTGTCGATGGGCTTGCCGTTGAGACCGCCGTCGCGCACGAGGCGCTCGGTAAGCTTGCGGCCGATCATGCCGGCCGCGCCGGTGATGAGGACATGCACGTTTCCACCCCCGCCGGTTTCGCGGTTGCCGGGCGCGCCCCCGGCGTTCCATGATGACGCCGGCCGACCTTAGGGAGGCCCGCGGGCCGGCTCAAGCCCGCGGCCGCCGCATGCCCGCTTGAAGTCCGGAGTGTTCCCTTGCCCCTGCCCGAAGCCTTGCGTGGTCGCCTCGCGCTGCCGGCCGTGGCCGCGCCCATGTTCCTGGTCTCCGGGCCCGACCTCGTGGTCGAGGCCTGCCGCGCGGGCGTGCTCGGCACGTTTCCGGCCCTCAACCAGCGCACCTCCGAGGGCTTCGACGCCTGGCTGCACGAGATCGAAGAGCGGCTCGCGGAGGCGGAGCGCGCCGGCGAGCGGCCCGCGCCCTACGGCGTGAACCTGATCGTCCACCGCTCCAACCCCCGCGTCGAGGCCGACCTCAAGATCACCGTCGCCCACAAGGTCCCGGTCGTCATCACCTCGCTCGGGGCGGTCTCGGAACTGGTCGACGCCGTGCATTCCTATGGCGGGCTCGTCTTCCACGACGTCATCAACATCCGCCACGCCGAGAAGGCGGCGGCTGCCGGGGTCGACGGGCTGATCGCGGTCTGCGCCGGCGCGGGCGGGCACGCCGGAACGCTGAGCCCCTTCGCGCTCGTGCCGGAAATCCGCGCATTCTTCGACAAGACGATCCTGCTCGCCGGGGCGATGTCGACCGGGCGCCACATCGCCGCCGCGCAAATGCTGGGCGCGGACCTCGCCTATCTCGGCACGCGCTTTATCGCCACCCAGGAGAGCCTCGCGCCCGACGCCTTCAAACAGATGATCCTCGAAGGGCGCGCATCCGACATCGTCTACACGCCGGCGATCAGCGGCGTGCACGGCAATTTCATGCGCCAGAGCCTCGTCGCCAACGGCCTCGACCCCGACAATCTGCCGCCCAAGCCGGAGATGAACATGGCGCGCGAGAAGCGCGCCTGGAAGCACATCTGGTCCGCCGGCCAGGGCGTGGGCAGCATCCACGACATACCGGCGACGGCGGAGCTGTGCGCCCGGCTCAAGCGCGAATACGAGGACGCATGGGCCTCCCCGCCGCAGGAGACTGGGCGAGATCGGCCGGCGCGTCCGGGCCGCGGATGACAGCGGGCGGCCGGGCGGCTTTTTCGCCGCCCGGCGCCGCTTTCGCCCGCGCGCCCGCGATCCCTTCGCCCGGCAAGGCGGGCGGAGGCGCCGCGTCAGAGCGCAAAGCCGCCGTCGGCCAGATGAATCTGTCCGGTCGTGTAACTTGCCTCGTCGGAGGCGAGGTAGACGGCGAGCCAGGCGATTTCCTCGGCGGTGCCGAGCCGGCCCATTGGCTGGCGGTCGACGAACTCCTGCCGCACCTCCTCGATCGGCCGGCCCGTCTGCTTGGAAAGCGTTTCGATGCGCCCCGCGAGCGAGGGCGTATCGATCGTGCCCGGGCAGATGGCGTTCGCGCGGATGCCTTTGCGGATGAAGTCCGCCGCCACCGCCTTGGTGAGTCCGATGACGGCCGCCTTGGTCGCGCCGTAGACGTATCGGAAGGGAATGCCGCGCACGGACGACGCGCCGGAGGCGATGTTCACGATCGAGCCCTTCCCTTTCTCCAGCATGCCGGGAAGAAACGCCTTGATCGTGCGGTGCATCGACTTCACGTTGATGTCGAAGGCGCGGTCCCAGTCCGCCTCCGTGCAGTCAAGCACGGTGCCGTGGTGCACCCAGCCGGCGCAGTTGACCAGAATGTCGACGGGCCCGAACTCCTTCGCCATCGCATTGACGGCCTCGGTCGAGCACACGTCGAGCGGCCGCGTGGTCGCGCCGGCAAGGCCCGCGAGCTTGCCTGCGTCGATGTCGGTTGCGATCACCCGCGCGCCCTCGCGCAGAAAGCTTTCAGCGGTGGCGCGGCCGATCCCTTGCCCCGCCGCCGTGATGAACGCGGTCTTCCCCGCCAGTCGCCCCGCCATCGCCGTGATCCCCCGCCCGCGACACGATCGCTGCGGCCGCCGGGCCTTGCCCGCAAGCCGCCGTCCTCATGCGAAACGAGATGAATGCCCGGGTCAAGCCCGCGCAGGCCGCACACCCCGGCGGGCCCGCGAGCGCGCGCCTTGATCCTTTGCCCGAGCCGCGGCCGGCCGCGCGCGGCGCGCCGCCATCGATCATCCGCCCGGCAGATAGGTCGCGAGCTTGGGGAAGAGGGCGAGCAGCGCCACCATGATCAGCAGCACGACCCAATAGGGGATCGCGCCGCGAAAGATCTCGGCCAGCGTCACGGCGCGGTCCGGCACCGCGGCGCGGCAGGGACGGGGCGGGACGCGCTCGCCGCGAACAGGTGAAGCCGCGTTTGCGGCGCCTCGTTCCTCAGTGATTATCCCGCGGCACGCCCGCGGTCTGCGCGACGCGCTGGAACTTCACTGCGGGCGCGAGCACCATTCCGTCTGCGAGCTGCTCCACCATGCCGCGCTGGATCTCCTGCCAGGGCGTCTGGCTCTTCGGATAGTCGAATCCGCCGCGCGCCTGCAGCGCGGCGCGGCGCCGGTCGAGCTCCTCGTCCGAGATCAGGATGTTGGCCTCCCCTTTGTCGAGGTCGATGCGCACCCGATCGCCGGTCTTGAGCAGCGCGAGGCCGCCGCCCGCCGCCGCCTCCGGCGAGGCGTTGAGGATGGAGGGCGAGCCCGACGTGCCGGATTGCCGGCCGTCGCCGATGCAGGGCAGCGACGTGATTCCTTTTTTGATGAGCGCCGCGGGGGGCTGCATGTTCACCACCTCGGCGCTGCCGGGATAACCGATCGGCCCGACGCCGCGGATCACCAGAATCGTGCGCTCGTCGATGCCGAGCGAAGGGTCCTCGATGCGCGCGTGGTAGTCCTCCGGACCCTCGAACACCACCACCTTGCCCTCGAAGGCGTTCGGATCCTCGGGGTCCGACAGGTAGCGCTTGCGGAACTCCTCGGAAATGACGCTCGTCTTCATCACCGCGGAGTCGAACAGATTGCCGCGCAGCACCTTGAAGCCGGCCTTTTCCATCAGCGGTCTGTCGTAGGGGCGGATCACGTCGGTGTCGGCGATCTCGGCGACCTTCACGTTCTCGCCCATGGTCTTGCCGTTCACGGTGAGAGCATCGGCGTGGATGCGGCCCGCCTTGCGCAGCTCGTTCATCACCGCCGGCAGCCCACCCGCGCGATAATACTCCTCGCCGAGATACTTTCCGGCCGGCTGCATGTTGACGAGCAGCGGCACGTCGTAGCCGATCGTCTCCCAATCCTCGATCGTGAGCTTTACGCCGATGTGCCTTGCGATGGCGTTGATGTGGATGGGCGCGTTGGTCGAGCCGCCGATCGCCGAATTGGCGACGATCGCGTTCTCGAACGCCTCGCGGGTGAGGATGTCGGACGGCTTCAGGTCCTCGTGCACCATCTCGACGATGCGCCGCCCCGTCGCATAGGCGATCTCTGCGCGCTCGCGGTACGGCGCAGGGATCGCCGCGCAGCCCGGCAGCGACATGCCGAGCGCCTCGGCGAGCGCGTTCATGGTGGAGGCCGTACCCATGGTGTTGCAATGGCCGATCGACGGCGCCGAGGAGGCGACGCGCCGCAGGAACTCCTTGTAGTCGATCCGCCCGGCCGCGAGGTCCTGCCGCGCCGCCCACACCGCGGTGCCCGAGCCCGAGCGCTCGCCCTTGTACCAGCCGTTGAGCATCGGCCCGCCGGAGAGCACGATGGCGGGGATGTTCACCGTGGCGGCCGCCATCAGACAGGCGGGCGTCGTCTTGTCGCAGCCGGTCGTGAGCACGACCCCGTCGATCGGATAGCCGTAGAGCACTTCGACCAGCCCGAGATAGGCGAGGTTGCGGTCGAGCGCCGCGGTCGGGCGCTTCCCCGTTTCCTGGATCGGATGCACGGGGAATTCGAACGCGATGCCGCCGGCGGCGCGGATGCCCTCGCGCACGCGCTTCGCGAGCTCCAGGTGGTGGCGGTTGCAGGGCGAAAGGTCCGATCCGGTCTGCGCAATGCCGATGATCGGCTTGCCCGAGGTGAGCTCCTCGAGCGTGAGGCCGTAGTTGAGGTAGCGCTCGAGATAGAGCGCCGTCATGCCCGGATTGTCGGGGTTGTCGAACCAGAGCTGGGAGCGCAGCTTGCGCCCCTTCGGATGCGAGGTCTTGCCTGCCCCGGCCGACCGCCCGGAGAGCTTCCTGGCGTTGTCCTGTGCCATTTCGCCGTCCTCCCCTGTTTGCCGCCCGCGAGAACGCGGCTCGGCGTCAAGCCGCCCCCAGCCCCGGCGCCGCCGCGAGGCGGCCGGGACCTTCCTCTTCGCCAACGGATCAAAGCTTGTTTTCCGGCGCGGGGCCAGCGGTCTCCGCCTTCGCCCGGCCAAAGGCCGGGCTCAGGCTGCCGGCTGCTCCACGGAGGCCGCCCGCTGCGGCGGGATGAACAGGAGCTTGTCGATCCGATTGCCGTCCATGTCGACGATCTCGACCCGCCAGCCCTCGAGCTCGAAGGACTCGCCCTCGGTGGGGATGCGGGCCAGACGGTCGAGCGCGAGGCCGGCCGCCGTATGGAAGTCGCCGTTCGTTTCCATGCGCAGCCCGAGCGCCTCCTTGACGTCGTCGATCGCCGCACGCCCGTCCACCAGCCAGGAGCCGTCCTCGCGCTGCTGCAGCTCCTGCGGCGTCGGCCTGTGCTCCTCCGGCATTTCGCCGGCGACGGCGCTCATGACGTCCGTCAGCGTCACGATGCCCTGGAAGTCGCCGTATTCGTCGAACACGAAGGCGACATGCAGCGGGGTCGTGCGGAAGATTTGCAGCATGCGCATCGCCGGGATCCCCTCCGGCACGTGCGCCGGCTGCAGCAGATGCGACTCGATGCGGATACCCTGCCCGCTGATGAGGTCTCCGACCAGGTCCTTCTTCTGCACCACCCCGAGCGGATGGCTCATGTCGCCGTCGCGCGCGACCACGATGCGGGAATAGGGGCATTCGGCGATGTCGCGGTAAAGCTCCTCCGGATCGTCTTCAAGGTCGATCCAGTAGACGTCCGGCCGCGGGGTCATGATCGACTCGACCGAGCGGTCGGCGAGTTCGAGCACGCCGTGGATCATCTCCTCCTCGGCCTCGTCGATCACGCCGGCCTCCGTGCCCTCGGCGATCGCGAACTTGACCTCCTCCTCCGTGACGGTCCGGCCGGCCTGATCGCGGATGCCCATCATGGCGAGGAGCAGGGCGGTCGAGCGCTCGAACATCCAGACGAAGGGGCGGCCGATCATCGAGACCCATCCGAGCGGACGGGCGACCCACGCAGCGATCGGCTCCGGGTTGGAGAGCGCCACGCGCTTGGGCACCAGCTCGCCCAGGATCACCGACAGCGCCGTAATGAAGACGACCACAAGGATAAAGGCGATCCGTTCGCCGTGCGGGGCAAAAAGCGGCCACTCGTCGAGTACGGTGCCGAGGCGGGCGCCGAGCGTCGCGCCGCCGAAGGCGCCGGACAGGATGCCGATCAACGTGATGCCGACCTGGACGGCCGAGAGGAAGCGCCCCGGGTTTTCGGCGAGCGACAGCGCCCGCTCCGCACCCCGGTCGCCCCCCTCGGCCATCTGCTGAAGGCGCATGCGGCGAGAGGAGACGACCGCCATCTCCGCGAGCGCAAAGAATCCGTTGAGAAGTACGAGCCCGACCACAATCGCGAGCTCGAGCCACATGCCCATAATAAATGCCAAAATACCCAGCTCTGCGCCGCGCGCAACCGGCCGAGACGCCGGCCTCCCCCATCGGTTTGATTTTTCGACCGGCTTCCCGCTTAATCGCCCTCAAGCGGCGCGGCCGATAGGAAATCGGTCATCTTCGCGCGCTCATTCGTCCCGCGCCCGGCCCGTGTGAACGGCGGCCGAAGGCGGGCGGAGCGCGGCGCGGCGGGTCGGCGCCGCGAATCAGTTGAGGCCCTTCGGGAGGGAGACGGATGCTGAAGACGATTGCCGCCTTCGATCGCATCGGCGAGGAAAACGCCTTCGCGGTGCTGGCGCGGGCGACCGAACTCGCCGCCCAGGGGCGCGACATCATCAATCTCGGCATCGGGCAGCCCGATTTCCGCACCCCCGACCATATCGTCGAGGCCGCGGTGAAGGCGCTGCGCGACGGCCACCACGGCTACACGCCGGCGGTCGGCATCAGGCCGCTGCGCGAGGCGGTGGCGGCCGACCTCTACCGGCGCTTCAAGGTCAGCGTCTCGCCGGACGAGGTGATGATCATGCCGGGCGGCAAGCCCACCATGTTCATGTCGATCCTGATGTTCGGCCGACCGGGCGTCGACATCCTCTATCCGGATCCGGGGTTCCCGATCTACCGCTCCATGATCGAATTTACCGGCGCCCGCCCGGTCCCCGTGCCGATTCGCGAGGAGAACGGCTTCGGCTTCTCGGCCGAGGAGACGCTGAGGCTGATTACGCCGCAGACGCGGCTCCTCATCCTCAACTCCCCCGCGAACCCCACGGGCGGAGTGACCCCGCAATCGGAGGTTGAGAAGCTGGTCGCGGGGCTGGAACGGTGGCCCGACGTGGCCGTCCTGTCGGACGAGATCTACGATCACATGGTCTATGACGGGGAAACGCACGTCTGCCTGCTCTCCTACCCCTCGATCCGCGACCGCACCATCCTGCTCAACGGCTGGTCGAAGACCTATGCGATGACCGGCTGGCGGCTCGGCTACGCCGTCTGGCCCGGCAAGCTCTACGAATATGCCCGCAAGCTCGCCGTGAACCTGCACTCCTGCGTCAATGCGGCCGCGCAGTATGCCGGGCTTGCGGCGCTCACCGGCCCGCAGGACGAGGTGCACAGAATGGTTGCCGAGTTCGACCGCCGGCGCCGCGTCGTCGTCGAGGGCCTGAACGCCCTGCCCGGGGTCACCTGCGCCACACCGAAGGGCGCGTTCTACGCCTTCCCCAACATCAAGCGGACCGGCTGGAAGGCAAAGGCCCTCGCCTCCGCGCTCCTGGAAGAAGCCGGCGTCGCCGTGATCGGCGGGCCGGATTTCGGCGTGCTCGGGGAGGGCTACATTCGTCTGTCCTACGCCAACTCGACGGAAAACATCCGCCGCGCGCTCGCGCGCATGGGCGAGTTCCTGACCACGCGCAAAGCGGCGTAAGCGTACATATCTCCAGGGCTCGGCGGAGTCGGGCGGCCAACCGTCCGTTCCCGGACGCTTGGGTGCGTTCCGCGAAACCTCGCAGCCATGGAGGCAATTCATGACCCGTCGTCCCGAAAGACCGCAGTCCACGCCGCGGAAGCTCAGGCCGGCGCCCCCGACCAAGGAGCATCTCGACGCGCTTCTCGACGAAGCGCTCGACCAGACGTTTCCCGCAAGCGACCCGCCCGCCATGCTGGAGCCTGCGCCCGATGCTCCCACGGACGACGGGGGCGGGCGCAGACGGTAACCACTGCCGGCCGGGCCGAGGGCGGCCCGGGGGAAACCTGCTTCGTCACGCCGCGTTGCTCGCGCGTGAGCGCGCGAGCGCCAGGATGCGATCCAGGAGCGCCGGATAGTCGAGCCCGTCATATTCCGCAGCCGAGGCGAATTCCTCGCTCTGCGCGATCTCGGGGTTGGGATTGGCTTCGATGAAATACGGAACGCCGTCGGCCGACAGGCGGAAGTCGATGCGCGCATAGCCGTCCAGCTCCAGCGTCCGGCAAATGCGCTTGGCGGTCTGCTTGATCCGCGCTTCGAGCTCCGGCCGGAGGTTCTCGGCCGGCCCTTGCATGATGCCGTGGCGCTCCTGGTAATCGGTGTCGTGCTTCACCTTCTCGGTGGCGATCCTGATCGCCCCCTCGCGCGCCTCGCCGAATTCGAGCTCCCAGATGGGAAAGACGCGCAGCCGCGTGTTGCCGAGCACGCTGACATAGAGCTCGCGCCCGTCGATGTACTGCTCGGCGATCGCCGCCGTGCCGATCCGCTCGTGGATGAAATGCACCCGCTCCTCGAGCTTCTCGTCCGAGCTGACGACCGAGGCCTGGGAGATGCCCTCCGAGGCGTCCTTGCTCACGCTCTTGACGATGAGCGGAAAATCGAGCCGCGCCGGCCGCTTGACCTTGCGCCCCATCGGGAACACCGCAAACTTCGGCACCGGGATGCGGTGATAGGCAACGAGCTTCTTCGACAAATCTTTACCGCGGGCGAGCACGAGACCGCGCGGATTGCAGCCCGTGTACGGAACGCGGAGCAGTTCGAGGTAGCTCACGACGTTCTGGTCGTAGGCGGTCTCGCCGTGAAACTGTTCAAGCAGATTGAAGACCACGTGCGGCTTCCAGCTGTCGACCTCTTCGCGGATCGGCCGCAGCGAATCCTGAACGCCGAGCGGGCGCACGTCGTGGCCGTTCGCGCGCAGCGTCGTCACCACGTCGTACTCCGTCTTCCACTCGTAGATCTCCCGCTCGGTGTAGCCCTCGAGGGACTCGGGCGGCTTGAGCGCGGGATGATGCAGGACGAGGACGCGCAAGCGTTTCATAGTGCGAACCATTTGCGGCGCGACTGGCTGTAATGCAAATGCACGGTCTGCGCCGTCCACAGCACCGCGAATTCCGTCCTCAACTTCGCCTCCGACCCCACGGCGCGCAGCTTGAGCTCGCGGCAGCGGGCGATCATGTCGTCAAGAATCGCGTCGAGCGTGAGCTGATGCTCGCCGGTCCACCGCGACACCATCTGCCGCATTTTCGCGCGGTTGCGGCGCAGGAACGTGGAGGCCGCGGGCCAGCGACGATGCCGCGGCGCGTCGGAGAAGATGCGCAGCAGATCTCTGTCGTAGGTCCGCGGCGCGTCGATCGCGTAAAGGGCGCGCTTGCGCGCGTAGTGCTCGGCGAGCGTCTGCGTGAGGGCGCTCAAGGGATCAACCTTCACGCGCTTGCGCAGAAGCGGCTTCTCCCGGGCGATCTCGGCCATCAGCTCGTCCACGTATTCGAGCTTCTTGAGCGCCGGCCAGCCCGCATAGCGATGCCGCCAGTCGGAGCGCGGCGTGAGCCACACGGCGAATGTTTCTGCGAAATCCTCGTCAGGATGCGCCTGCGCGTACCACAGGGGCAGATGCTGGACGTAGCTCCGGCTCGCCGGATTGGGCCGGTAATAGCGCGGATAACGCGTCGACGAACGGCCGAACAGCTCCGTCCAGCGCCGGCGGCGATGCAGCTGGTAGGCGTGCTGCACCACGTGTCCCACCTCGTGCCGGAGGATGCGCTTGCATTCCGGCGCCGTGCCGCCTTCGACGTCGATGATCATCTTGCGCTCGAGCCGCATGAGGCGCGGATGCGCGAGGTAGAACGGAATGGCGATGCCGGGCGTGTTGTCCGGGCTGAACCATTCGTCCGAAAGCCACACATGCGGCCTGATGCGCAGGCCGCGCTGCTCGAGCTCCTCATTGATCTCGGCGACGCATCTTTCGAGCCAGGTGCCTTCGATAGTGACCTTCAGGTCCTTGAGCCGAAGCTTGAGCAGCTCCTCGTCCGGCAAGGCTGTCCAGGCAAAACGACGCGGCATGGGCTCGGAACGCGGGGTCATCCGTTTGCGCGGGATCGTGTCATGGCGACGGCGCGGTCGCAATATTTCAACATTTTCAACGATGCCCCGGCCCCAGCCTTGCCCGGCGCCGTTTTCGCCCGCATCCGGAGTTGCGCCGCAGAACGCGCCCGCTTTCCCCCTCGCGGGTCGACACGGTCCGCAGCGCGGCTCGCCGGCCGACGCCCCCGGGGTCAGACATCTTCCCAGCGCGTCATTGAATTGCCACGGACGCGCCTAGATTGATCTGAAGTCGCCCGGCGCTGCGGCCGCAGCCTTGCCACGGAGGTACTGGGAGGCGCGGTTGGTCGGGCGGCGAGCGGATGCCCGCCAGGGGGCCCCCCTGCGCGGGTTTTCGTATTTCTGAGCGGCCACGCCGCCGCGCGCTTTGCCGGCGAAAGCCCCACCCCTGCCCTGTCCCTTTAGCGCGAACGGTCAGCTGGCAGGCGCGCCATTAACCGAACGGTCGCGATCGCACCGCTACACTCAGCCCCGCGGCCATGCGGAACCCCGTAAAGGGCCGCGGCTGCGGCGACCCAGAGGACGACGGTGAACCAGGATCATCTCGAACAGGCGCACGCGCCCCGGCGGGGCACGCCGCTCGGCGCCGTGCTCGCGGTTTCGGGCGCGCAGGCGCGCGTGCGGCTGCGGATTGCGGCCGGGCCCGGACGGGACGAATCCGAGCGCGCCACGGTCGGGCGCTTCGTCGGCATCGAGACCGGGCCGACGCTCCTCGTCGCCGTGATAACCAGTGTCGCGGTCCCGGCGCCGGAGACCGGTCCGACCGATCACGCGATCGCTCAAGTGGACCTTCTCGGCGAGATCAGGCCGGACCCGGCGCGCGGCGCGCGCTTCCAGCGCGGCGTCACGCACTATCCGATGATCGGCGACCCCGTGCGCCTCATCACGGCCGACGAGCTGCGCACCATCTTCGACATTTCGGGGTCCAATTCGATCGCCATCGGCCATTTGCAGCAGGACGCCACGATCGACGCCTGCGTCAACGTCGACGACATGCTGCGCAAGCACTTCGCCGTTTTCGGCACCACGGGCGTCGGCAAGTCGAGCGGCGTCGCGCTGATCTTGCGCAAGGTGCTCGAGGCGCGGCCGGACCAGCGCATCTTTCTCATCGACCCGCACAACGAATACGGCCGTTCCTTCAGCGACTCCGCCCTGCTGCTCAACCCGCGCAATCTCAAACTGCCGTTCTGGCTGTTCAATTTCGAGGAGATCGTCGACGTCTTCTTCCGCGCCCGCCCGGGCGTCGAGGAGGAGGTCGCGATCCTGTCCGAGACGATTCCGCTCGCCAAGCGCATGTTCGCGGCGAGCCGCGGCGCGGGCGAGCGCGCGCTCATCCGCAAGGACGACCCGAAGGGACGCGGCTTCACGGTCGACACGCCCGTGCCGTACCGGCTCACCGATCTCGTCGCCCTCATCGACGAGCGCATGGGCAAGCTCGAGAACCGCTCGGGCTGGACCAAGTATCACCGCCTCATCACCCGCATCGAGACGGTGCGCAACGACCCGCGCTACGCCTTCATGTTCGACAACGCGAATGTCGGCGGCGACACGATGATCGAGGTGCTGAGCCAGCTCTTCCGCCTGCCCGTGGACGGCAAGCCGATGACCATCATGCAGCTCGCCGGCTTCCCCGCCGAGGTGGTCGACTCGGTCGTCTCGGTGCTGTGCCGCATGGCGTTCGACTTCGGGCTGTGGAGCGACGGCGCGGCGCCGCTGCTCTTCGTGTGCGAGGAGGCACACCGCTACGCGCCGGCCGACCGCACGATCGGCTTCGGGCCCACGCGCAAGGCGATCTCGCGCATCGCCAAGGAGGGGCGCAAATACGGCGTCTATCTCGGGCTGGTGACGCAGCGCCCGGCGGAGCTGGACGCAACCATCATCTCCCAGTGCAGCACCCTGTTCGCCATGCGCATGGCCAATGAGCGCGACCAGGCGATCGTGCGCGCGGCCGTGTCGGACGCGGCCGCGAGCCTGCTCGCCTTCGTGCCCGCGCTGGGCACGCGCGAGGTCTTCGCCTTCGGCGAGGGGGTGGCGCTGCCCACGCGCATGCACTTCAAGGAGCTGCCGGCGCATCTCGTCCCCAAGGGCGAGGCGCTGAGCCGCGGCCGCTTCGAGATCGGCGACCAGATCGACCGGGATTTCATCGCGGCCGTGGTCGAACGCTGGCGCGGCGCGACCATGAGCCAGAAGCTCAAGCTCGACGAGCGCTTCGCCGACGATTTCAATGCGGCGGCCGCCGAGGAATTCCAGCTCGTGCCGCACACGCTGTCGCTGCAGCAGCCCGCCGTGCGCGATCACGACACGATGGGGCCCGCGCTCGAAAGCGCTGCGAAATTTCTGGACACGCGCGCGCCCGCGCCGGAAGACGCGAACGACGCGAGCGCCCGCAGCGCAACCACCGGCGGCCGCGCCACGTCGTTTTCTTCGGACCTGCAGGAACTCAGGAAACGCCTGCGCAGCCGCGGCGGCTCCTGAAACAAATCAAATTTGATGTCAGGCGGAACGGCGCGCGCACGAGGTTTGTTGACACGGCCGCGCATGCGCCTGAATGTTGACGCTGCAGCATGCAGGGCCGCTGCACTCGGCAAGGTGCTCGCCAGGGAGGCAAACCATGCGAAGGACGAGTTTCGCGCTGGCACTGCTGGCGTCGGTTTCGATGACCATCATCCCCGTCGCTCCGTCGCAGGCCGCTGCGCCGGCGCGCGCTGCGACCACGAACGAGCTCGTGGCGCGGCAGGCGGCGAACGGCAATCTCGTCGTTCTGTCGCAGGCGCAGATGAGCGAGCTTGCGCGCGCGCATCCGCGGCTGCATGCAAAGCTCGCCGCCGCTTACGCCAAGGGCACCGTGCCGACACTCACCAAGGCCGAGAAGCGTCTCGTGCGCGCGATGACGGCGCAGAACCTCGACGACATCAAGGCCGGCGTAGAGGGCTGGGTCGTCGTCGCGATCGTGGCCGGCGCGCTGCTCTTCCTGTTCCTGTTCACGCCCATCGGCTGCGGCCTCTTCCCGTGGGCGCCGGCCTGCGGCACGCGAGTCGTGGCCGCGGGCGGCTGACGCACGGGCCCGGCGGGAGACGTCGGAGCGCGTCCCTCGGGGCGCGCCCCCTTCTTGCGCCGCGCTCGCCGGCGCCCCCCTGTGGCGGAGGCCGCGAGCCGCCGTTCCCGCCGGTTTCGCGGCACCGTGAGGTCTTCGAGGTCGCCGATGACGCTCGGCTCCATCGCCTGGAAACGCTTTGCCCGCGCCGGCTTGCTCGTTGCCGCCGTTGTGCTTGCCGGCGCCGGCGCGACGGCGTTCGCGCGCACGAGACCCGTGCCGTGGATCGCGCAGAAAACGGCGAGCGACTGCGGGCGCGCCGTGCTCGCCTCGCTGGCCGCCCGCCGCGGCGGCGACGTCCAAGCGATCTATCGCCGGTTGCCCGACCCGCCCGATCCGCTGCGCGGCTACTCGATCAACGACATGCGCCGGTTCGGCGCGCGCGTCGGCGTCAGCCTGTCGGTCCTCGCGCCGGGCGGCGTCGTGATCGCCGGCGACTGCACGCCGCGGCCTGCGGTCGCGGCGCATCTCAGGCGGCTCGCAGGGCACGTCTCGTCGGGCCGGCCGGTGGTCGTGCCGGTCGCAAGCGGCTTCGGCGCCGGGCACTACCTCATCCTCGTCGGCGCGAATGCCGGCGCCTTCACGGCGATGGATCCGGCACGGCCGGGCCTGAGCGAGATCGCGGCCGACCGCCTCGCCGCGCTGATGTGCGATTTCGGCTACCTCGCGCTGGTGAGCCGCTGACCCGCCGACGTTCGCTCCCCTCGCCGCGCCGCGAAGTCGGAACGGCTGCGGTGACAGGCCGCGCGCCCGTTGCTAGGAACCGCGGGCCGGTATTTTGCCGGGGGGAGCCGAAACGCCATGTTGAAGAAACCGAACTGCCCAGTCATCGCGATCGAGGAGCACTACTGGGACGAGGAGCTGGCCGCGCATTTCACCGGCCGCGACGCCAACCGGAACGCCAGCGTGACGAAGCGCTTGCTCGACGTGGGCGCGCTGCGCCTCCAATCCATGGACCAAGCCGGAATCGACGTGCAGGTGCTCTCGCACACCGCGCCGTCGACGCAGAAGCTCGAGCGCGACATCGCCGTGCCGCTGACGCGGCGCGTCAACGACAGGCTCGCCACGCTGATCGCGGCGCACCCGAGCCGCTTTGCGGGCTTTGCGGCGCTGCCGACCGCCGACCCCGAAGCGGCCGCCGACGAACTGGAGCGCACGGTCAAGGAGCTCGGGTTCAAGGGCGCGATGCTGCACGGGCTCGGCAACGGCGTCTGGCTCGACGACCGGCGCTTCTGGCCGATCTTCGCCCGGGCCGAGGCGCTCGACGTGCCGATCTATCTGCATCCGTCGGTGCCGCTGCCGGCGGTCGTCGACGCCTATTACAAGGAGTTCGAGCAGGACTTCCCGGTGCTGCTGCGCGCCGGCTGGGGCTACACGGTCGAGACCGCGACGCAGGCGATCCGCCTGATCCTGAGCGGCGTGTTCGATGCGCATCCCAACCTCAAGATCGTGCTCGGGCATTTGGGCGAGGGCCTGCCGTTCCTCCTCTGGCGCATCGACAACGCGCTGTCGCGCCCGGGACAGAAGGCGGTGCGCTTCCGCGACGTGTTCTGCCGCAACTTCTATGTGACGACGAGCGGCTTCTTCTCGAACCCGGCGCTGCTGTGCTGCCTGCAGGAGATCGGCATCGACCGCATCCTGTTCGCGGTCGACTATCCGTTCGAGGACAACGCGCCGGGCCCGCGCTGGCTGGAAAGCGCGCCCCTGTGCGACGAAGACAAGGCCAAGATCGCGAGCGGCAACGCCAGGCGGCTGCTGCGGATGTGAGGGGGCGTGGGTTCATGCGCCCGCGGGCCGCCGGACACGACGGCCCGCGGCCGACTCGCTTACGGTGTTCCGTCGGAAAGGCGCACGGGCCTGCGCAGCTTCGGCCAAGCGCGCGAGCGCGCGTGCTCACCGAGACCGCATTCCGAGACCGAATTGGGCGGCCCTGCTACCCCCGCCGATCCTCGCAAAGGGAACGAACAGCCTTGCCTCGCCCTGCGCGACGCCAAGAACTGTGCGGAAGTCGCGAAATCGTACAAGTCCGGTCATACATGGGAGTGGTTAAAGAACGCGCCGGCGCTGAAGGAAATCCGGGCGGTGCCAGCCGGCTGACAACATCAGATCCGTCGAGGTCCATTGCGCCCGCCTTTCCTTTGGGTCTTAGCGGTGTCCCCCACCGCGTTACTCTCCCGATTCTTGGATCGGTTCCGGGATATGTACGCGTTTCAGCGGCACGAGGCCCTTGTAGCGCGAATCGAATTGCTCGTAGTGCTCCAGCACGAGATCGACGAGTTCCGCGGTCGTGTCCCTGGGCGTGGTGTAACTGGCGGCGGGGCACCGCGTTTGCCGGCCTGGGCCGGGCAGGTCAGCTGGCGATTGCCGGGAGGCTGACTGCGG
>JADGHE010000096.1 GCA_019689555.1 Variibacter sp.
CCCCCGCGCGCGGCCGCCCGGTGGGCGGCGCGCCGGCCTCCGCGCGGGTCCAGTCCCACGCGGGTCCGGGCCTGTTCCGCGCGTCCGCCCCTCAGACCTGCGAGCGGCAGATCGCGAAGCTCGCGCCTCCGTTCGTGTGGGCATGGCCGGCGAGGCAGCACCAATAGCTGCCGAGCGTGACGGCGATCGCGCCGGCGCCCATCAGAAGGAAGGCCCTGCCGAACACGCCCCTGTCCTGCCAGGTCCCGCCATGCGTTTCCGCCGGGGTCTCGGGACGGCCGACGCCGAACGCGATGCGGCCGAATCGGCTGCCCTGCCCGAAAGAGCCGGCCTCTCCGATCGCAGTCTGAATCTGCGCGTAAGGCGCCGCGATGCCCATTGACGCTTTCGCCATTGCGCGTTGCTCCTTTTGTGTGGTGACGGCGACCGGCTCGCCTTGGCCCGACGGGCTCCATGCCCGTTCCGTTCGATCGCGGCGGCGCTCGGTTCTGCGCGCGGCCTCTCCGTTGCGATCGCCCTCTCGTTCGGCGCCTGCGCCGCGCTGCGGCACGGCTTCCTTGCTGCTGCCGCTACTGGAGCCAAAGCGCAAGCACCGCAAACGCGGCAATGGCGATGACGGCGCCCGACACCCAGAGCACCGGCGCACGCCGCGAGGCCTGTGCCGTTGCCGCGGGGGTGAGGGGAACGGCTTCCGCCGCCGATCCGGCCAGCGGTGTCGCCGCGGCGCCGCCGGCGCTCGCGCCCATGGCCTGGGCGAAACGGTCGAAGAACTCGGCCGCGAGCCTGCGCGTGGTCGAGTCGATGAGGCGCCCGCCGAGCTGGGCGAGCTTGCCGCCGACATCCGCCTTCACGGCGTAGTTGAGAACGGTCGCGCCCCCCTCGGGGATGAGCGAGACGCGGGCGGACCCTTTCGCGAAGCCGGCGGCGCCGCCCCTTCCTTCGCCGGTGATCGTATAGCCACTGGGCGGATCGAGGTCCGAGAGCCTGACGTCGCCCTGGAACGACGCCTTGATCGGGCCGATCTTCAGGGTCACGGTGGCCGTCATCTCGGTATCGGAAAGCTTTTCGATGCGCTCACAGCCCGGGATGCTCGCTTTGAGAATCTCGGGATCGTTCAGCGCCTGCCAAACGCGCTCGCGGGACGCCTCGATACGCTGAGAACCGGTCATTTCCATGAGCAAAAATCCCCTTCCGTGGTTTTGATCTGAGCGTGGGACGCGCGAAGCCCGGGGCGCGGAGAAAAGAGCGACGCAGGCTTCCGGCGTATCAATGGCGTCGATGGGCCCGCCGCCGGCACGACCGCTGCAATGCGTGCCGCCGCCATTCGGATCAATCCGGCTCGCCGGCCGCGCCGCGCTGGCCGCGGCGGCGAACCTCGACGATCTCCGCGAAGATCGTGAGCGCGATTTCCTCCGGCGTGATGGCGCCGAGATCGAGCCCCGCCGGCGCACGCAGCGCATCGAAGCGCTCCGGCGCCACGCCGTCACTGACGAGCTTGGCGCGCAGGGCCGCGACCTTCCGCCGGCTCCCGACAAAGGCGACGTAATCGGACTCGGCGGAGAGCGCCGCGCGCAGGGCCGCCTCGTCGCCGCGCCCTTGCGTCGAAACGACGATGAACCGCCGGCCCTCGCTCTTGGCCTCGAGCGCATAGCCCTCGATGCGCTGGTCCACCTCGGCGAAGGCGGACTGCTCGGCGGCCGGCGCGCAGACGACCACCGCGAAGCCGAGCCACCGGCCGAGATCCGCGAGCGCGACCCCCACGGGGCTCGATCCGGCGACGATCAACTGAGGCTTCGGCAGCACCGGCTCCACGAAGACGTCCATGGTGCCCTGGCTCGGGCACATGTTCCGGGCGAAGCGCACGCCGTCCTTCTCTTCGCCGGACTTGACGCCCCGCTCGTCGAGCAGCGCTTCCGGCTGCACCGAGACGAGCCGCGGCTTGCCGTCGGCGATCGCCTCGCGCGCCGCCTTCAGCACCGCGGCCCGCGCGCAGCCCCCGCCGATCCAGCCCTCCGAAATGGTTCCGTCCGGCCGGATGACGGCCTTGGCTCCCGCCTTCGCCGCCGTCACCGAGACGGTGCGCACCACGGTGGCGAGCGCAAAGGCTTCGCCCTTCGCCTTCAGGTTCGAGACGAGATCGAGAATGTCCGCCGCGGATTTCATGGCGGCCTCCGTCAGATCCTCGCGAGATAGGGCTCGAGAGCCGCGAGGCTTTCGAGATTGTGCGCCGGCGCGAAAAGATCGACGTAAGGCAGCGCCTCGCTCATGCCGCGCGCCGAGGGTTCGTAGTCGCGCCAACCGATCATGGGATTGAGCCAGACGATGCGCTTGCAGCGCTTGCGCAGCCGCCGCATCTCGCGCGCGAGAACGCCCGGCGCGCCGGTGTCGAACCCGTCCGACATGATCATCACGCAGGTCCGCGAATGGATGACGCGCCGCGCGTGCCAGGTGTTGAAGTCGGCCAGGCTCTCGCC
This sequence comes from Variibacter sp., assembly GCA_019689555.1. Taxonomy (GTDB): domain Bacteria; phylum Pseudomonadota; class Alphaproteobacteria; order Rhizobiales; family Xanthobacteraceae; genus JADGHE01. The sequence goes on from JADGHE010000096.1 coordinate 2,475, forward strand.
GATCCGGGTGCCGCCGCCGATGCCCTGCGCCATCAAGCTCAGCCGCTCGATCGCGCGCGTGACGTTCCGGTCGCGCAGCGCCGCCGCGATATGGACGAGCCGCGTGTGGAAGAGGAAGGCCTCCGCCTCGCGAAAGGCGTCGACGACGCCGTGCATGAAGCGGATGAAGAAGGGCGTGTAGGGCTCCATGGACCCCGAGGCGTCCAGCAGCACGACGAGCCGCAGCGGCTTCGGCTTGCGGCGGCGCCAGACGAGATCGAGCGGCTCGCCGCCCTTGGCGACGCTGGAATGGATGGTCCGGCGCAGATCGAGCCGGCGGCCCTTCGCGCGCACCCGTTCGCGCCGCGTGAGCCGCGCGCGCATGGAGCGGGCGAGGCGCTGCGCCAGCGCATTGGCGAGCGCCACCTCCTCCGGCACGACGATCCGGCGCAAATCCTTTGCCTGCGTCGCTTCGGCGGGCGAGGCGCTCATGCGCCGGGCCGGCCCGTCCGCCGGGCTGCCCACGGACTGCCCCGCGTCGCTCTCGATGCGGTCGGCCGGCGAGTTCTTCTCCGGCGATCCCGCCTCCCCGAGGCGGCGCGCAGGCTTGCGATTGTCCCGCGAGGCGCCCGTCATGCGCACCGCGCGCTTCACGCCGCGGCCCAGGAAATAGCTGTCGAAAAGCTGATCGAACCGCTCCCAGTCGGAATGGGTCGAGCAGCACAAGGCCTTGAACGCCTCGCGCAGACGCCTCGGGCTGAGCCCTATGGCCGAGGCCATGATCACGCTCGCATCGCGCGTCTCGCCGAGGCCGACGCGGAAGCCGTTGGTGCGCAGCAGGCGCATGAATCCTGCGACGCGCCTCACCGGCGCGCCGTGGTCCAGCTCCGCGATCGGGGCGCGTGCGGCGTTCATACCGAGCCTGCCACCCTCAGCGACTGCGATGCGTCCTTGTGGCCGAAATCGATCAGACGGGCGACGACCTCCGGCGTGACCCGCGCGCGGTCCTCCTGCGTCTTGAGAAGGCAGATGAGGGTGGCGTGAATTGTCTCCGGATCGTCCCCGAGATGCTGAACGTTGAGGCCGAGAAGGCTCGCGGCCCAGTCGAGCGTTTCGGCGACGCCGGGCACCTTGCGCAGCTCCTCCTTGCGGATCGCGTGCACGACGCGGGCGATCTCGTGGGCGAGCGCGTGATGGATATGCGGCAGTCGCGCCAGAATAATGCGCGCCTCGCGGTCGACGTCCGGGAATTCGACGTAGTGGTACAGGCAGCGGCGCCGCAAGGCGTCCGAAAGCTCGCGCGTGCCGTTCGAGGTCAGCACGACCCGCGGGATCGTCGTCGCCTTGACGGTGCCGAGCTCGGGGATCGTGACCTGAAAATCCGAGAGCAGCTCGAGCAGAAAGGCCTCGAACTCCTCGTCCGCGCGATCCACCTCGTCGATGAGCAGAACGGGCGCCTTGTCGCGCCGGATGGCCGCCAGCAGCGGACGTTCGAGGAGGTAGTCTTCGGAGAAGATGTGCGCCTCGATGCGCGCGGCGTCTTCGCCCGAGGCTTCGCGCGCCTTGATGGCGAGGAGCTGGCGCTGATAGTTCCATTCGTAGAGCGCCGCGTTCTGGTCGAGCCCCTCGTAGCACTGCAGGCGGATCAGCTCGCAGCCGTGGATCTGCGCCAGCGCCTTGCCCACTTCGGTCTTGCCGACGCCGGCCTCGCCCTCCAACAGCAGCGGCCGCTTGAGGAGGTCCATGAGCCAGAGCGCCGTCGCGATGTCGCGGTCGGCGACATAGCCGACCTCGGCGAGCCTTGCGGCGATCGTGTTGCGGTCCGTTGTCATTGTCGCTGCGGGGGGCCCGGCCCGCCGCCGGCGCGGCGGGGCGGACCGGTTGTCACTGATGCAGCCCGAGCCGCTCGGCCGCCTTCCAGATCCGCCACGGATCGTGGGGCATCTGAATGTGGGTCGACCCCAGGAACGCGAAGGCGTCGTTCACCGCGTTGGAGAAGCACGGCACGCCGCCGACATGCGGGCTTTCGCCCACGCCCTTCGCGCCGATCGGATGATGCGGCGACGGCGTGACCGTGTAGTCGGTCTCCCAGTACGGCGTCTCGACGGCGGTCGGAAGGAAGAAATCCATGAGGGATGCGCCCTTCACGTTGCCCGCTTCGTCGTAGTCGATCTCCTGGCCCATGGCGACGGCGAAGGCCTCCGTCAGACCGCCATGAACCTGCCCCTCGATGATCATCGGGTTGATGCGCGTACCGCAGTCGTCGAGCGCGTAGAACCGCCGCGTCTTCGCCACCCCGGTGTCGACGTCGATATCCATCACGCAGATATAGGCGCCGAAGGGATAGGTCATGTTCGGCGGGTCGTAGTAGCTCACCGCCTCGAGCCCGGGCTCCATGCCGGGCGGCGGCGCGTTGTATGCGACCCACGCAATGTCCTTCATCGTCTTGAACTTTTCGGGAAGCCCCTTCACGCGGAAGCGGTCGACGTCCCATTCGAGATCGTCCTCGTGGACCTCGAGGAGATAGGCCGCGATCATCTGCGCCTTGGCCTTGATCTTGCGCGCGGCCATGGCGATCGCGGCGCCGG
>JADGHE010000097.1 GCA_019689555.1 Variibacter sp.
GTCTGCGCCGGCGGCGCAGGCCGCCGAGTAGGCGCGGCCGGGGGGGGAACGAGGGAGGAACAATGCACACGGGGGGCGCGCGGCGCTCGCCGCCGCCGGTCCTGCCGCCCCCGGCCCTCCCCGGCACCGCCGGGCCATGCGGAAAACCGCCTTTCAAGGCTGAGGCCGCGGCTTGACGGCGGCCGCCCGCCGCCTATGTCGGGGGCATGAACGCGCCTGCCGATGTGCTGAAGCCCAAGTTATGTCCGATCTGCGGCAGGCCGGCCGAGCCTGCCTTCCGGCCGTTCTGCTCGCGCCGCTGCGCCGATGTCGATCTCTATCGCTGGCTTTCGGGCGTCTACGTGGTGCGCGGCAGCGATGACGACGAGGAAGAGCCGCCGCCGGCCGCGCCACCCGCCGGCAACCGCTGACGCGCCGTCTCGCTCGGGCGGCTCTCCCGTCCGCGCCTTGCCGCTTCCGTTGCGTTCGGCCCCGGCGTCCACATTCGGACGTGGCGGGCGAACGCGCGATGCCGGTTGGCGCCGGACGCGCCCGCCCCCCGCGTCCCCTACGAACCGCTCAATGCCGGTTGGCGCCGGACGCGCCCGCCTCGGCGTGTTCCGGGCGAGCCGTTCGATGCCCGACGGCCCCCGGCGTGTCCCTGGCGGGAACGGGGATGCCGCAGTCGTCTGGACAGACGGGCGGCGGGTCTTCTATAAGGCGTCCGCGCGCGCAGTCTGCACCTCGCCGCGACGCCCAGGTAGCTCAGTTGGTAGAGCACGTGACTGAAAATCACGGTGTCGGTGGTTCGATTCCGCCCCTGGGCACCATGGCCATGTTCGCCATTGTTCGCTAGCGTTCGCAAACGCCTTTAAGTTCAAGGCTTTTCTCCGAATAATTTCGTTCACGAGCGTTTGGGGCCATTCGTCGAAAGCCGACAAATTTGTTGGCACATTTGTTGGCCTCGAACGGCGCCAACGGAAATGTGCCAACAGGCGACATGCCGCTGACCGATACCGCAATCCGCAAAGCCAGGCCCGGCGCCACCACGATCAAGCTGTCGGACGGCGGCGGGTTGCAATTGCACGTTCACCCCAACGGCTCGAAATACTGGCGCCTCGCCTATCGTTACGGCGGCAAGCAAAAGAAGCTTTCCTTTGGCGTCTATCCCGAAGTCTCACTCGCCGAAGCGCGCAAGCGCCGCGAGGCGGCCAGAGCGCTGCTGCGCGAAGGCAGAGATCCGATGGTGGAAAGGCGGGTCGAAAAGGTCGCCCGCGCAATCGCCGCATGGCGCTCAATTCGTGCTTCGGCTCGGGCGAGCCGACGAGGCTTTCGGCCGACGCGATCAGGCGGCTCGGGGCCGTCTCCGGCAAAGGCTCCTCGGCTACACGGCGCGGCCGTTCGAGCCGGCCGACCTCTTCCGAGGCGGGCGAACCCGTGCTCGGCGTCTGCGAACATGATCCGCAGGAGCCGGCAACCGTCATGATCAGCCTGAATGCCGAGCTGCTCGGCGATCAGCCCGAGATGCTGCGGTCAACGGCGGCGCACGAGCTCGGCCACGCCATCTTCGACATGCCGGCGGCGCGGCGCGCGCCTTCCGCAGCGGCGCGATTGCGGCGCGGGACGCCGCACCGATCGATTGGCGGGAATGGCGCGCCGACGAGTTCATGGGCGCGTTCCTCGCGCCGCGGCGGCAGCTGGCACGATCGTTCGCCCGCGAGGCTTCCGCGTTCGGCGCGGCGATCCGATGGAACGTGATCGAGGAGATCCCGACGCCCTACATCGCGGCGAACGATGTGGGTTGGTCGGCGATCGATGCGATCGCCGGCGCGCTTGCCGAAGAGTTCGGGGTGACGAACGCCTTCATCGGCGCGCGCCTCCGCAAGTACGGGCTCGTGGGCTGAAGGAGGCCGCCATGGCATTCGGTCTCACGGTCAGGGCGAAACGGACCGAGCAAGGCATTCGGCCTCAACGACTTCGCCGAGCGGCTCGGCGTGTCGCCCGCTTATTGGTCGCGCGTCAACGCGAGCAGGAAAAGCCGCCGCGCGACGAGCTCGTCGAGCGCGCCGCGGCGATCCTGGGCGTGCGCATGGACGATCTGTTCGTCGAGGCCGGGCGCCTGCCGCCCGACATGCAGAGCGATCTCAAGCAGGTGGTGCAAGCGTACAGGCGATTGCGCCAGCAGGTCCGTCAATGAGCAATCGGGGGCACGCCGGACATGCAGCTTCCGCCGCGATCCTTTTATTCCCTCACCGAGATCGCGATCCGCTGGTCAGTCACGCCGTTCGATGTGATCGGCTGGTCGACCGACGGATTGCTCGCGCTTTCGGTTGCCCTGCCGCCGGTGAAGACCGGCCCGTCCGAAACGTTATCCGGCCTCGCCGATGTCGAGGCGGCGCATCTGCTGCCGTTGTTCCGCAGAGACGGAGCGCCGAGCCCAGGGTCGCGATCCGCCGCGTGAAGGGCGGCGACGACTTCCGATGGATCGTCGATCCGGCGGAAGGCGTCGCGATCAGCGCCGCGGATGTGCTGGTCAGGCGCGCCGAGGTCGAGCGCTTCGAGCGGCAATACGGGTTCTTCAACGGTCTGCATGTGCCGGAAAGCGACGCTGCCGCAGCGCGCCGCCGCGGCGGCCCGGGCGTTCCGTCGCGCTGGCGCTTGCCCTGCCGCCTGCTCCGAACGCCTTGGCGGCAGACCTGCAGACGGTCACCGTCATCATGCCGTTCGAGCGGACGACCAGCGGGTTCGCGCTGATTGCGGGCGAGGCGCTCGGCTATTTCGCCAAGGAGGGCGTCAAGGTGGACGTTCTGCCGCAAGCCACGACGATTCCCTATGTCGCGTTCGTACAGAACGGTCAGGCCGACCTGGCCATGCTCGATGCGCAGCAGACTTTCCAGGCCGTTCAGGCCCAGGTGCCGATCAAGGTGATCTATGAAGTCATGCAGCGGGCGCCGGAAGGCATCGCGGTGCCGGCGGACAGCCCCATCCGGTCGATCGTCGAGCTCAAGGGAAAGACCGTGGGCCTCGTCAGCGACCGCGATCGCGCCACGCTCGCCATCGCCCTCGATACGAAAGGCATCAAAATCGACGAAGTGACGACGGTCGTGGTGGGCGAGGCCGGACCGACTCTCGCCAACGCCTTCCGCAAGAAGACGGTGGCGGCGATCGCCGGCGCAACTCCCGACTGGATGGCCCTGCAGGCCAACGGCATCAAGATCCGGATGATCACGCCGCCGGAAGTCGCCGAGACGCCGGCCAATTCCTTCGTCATGCTGGCAAGCCAGATCGACAAGAAGCGAAAGTTGATCAGCGGCTTCCTGCGGGCCTGGGAGAAGGGACGGGTCGCCGCCGACATCGATCGCGAAGCGGTCGCAGCCATGTGCAAGAAGGTCGTTCCGGAGGAATGGGAGAACGCCGAATTCGGCAAGCAATTCCTTGCTCAATCCATCGCCGTCAACACGCCGATCACGAAAAAGACCGGCGACATGCAGCCCGACGTCTGGGGCCGCGTTCAGGAGCAGATGATCAAGATCGGCGAACTGAACAAGCGCTATGATCCCAAGACCTTTCTCGACGGATCGATGATCGATGCGGCCAACGATTTCGACCGCAACGCCATCGCCGCCGACCTGAAGGCATGGCGAGCGAAGAACATGTGATCCCCGCCCCGCGCTTCGCCCGCCGGCGGGGCGCGGCCCGCTGCCGCAAACGGGACGGCGGAGCGGCCGTTTGAGGCCGCGGCTGGCAGAGCCCGAGGATCGGCTGTCTTACGGACCTTGCGGGGCACTTGCGCCCGCGGCAGGCCGGTCGCGGGCGTCTCTCCCGGCAACAAACTGCGAAAATGGCTGGGGCGCCAGGATTCGAACCTGGGAATGGCGGAATCAAAATCCGCTGCCTTACCACTTGGCTACGCCCCAATGCGCGGACGCAAGGCCGCGGCCCGCGCGGGACCATACCGGCGGCTCAGGCCGCGATCAACGACCCTTGCAGATCGGCCGATTCGCACACGGCCACGGATCCCCTGAAGCGGACCGCAAACGGTTGATGCTTTGGGCGAAGCTGGGGAGCGGAATGAATGAGAGACAGAGATGTCCTCATGGTCGGAGTGGCAAACTCCACCATATCGCGACATTTACGCTGAATTTGTAGGAGGATTTCTGAATGGTATTTTTTTACCTGCTCTATGTACGCCACACAAGCTAGGAACTTACTCCTCGTCCCGAGGCGCGCAGTTTTCGACTCAATGCGAAGCTGGACCGACGGTTCCAGTTCGTTATCTTACGCACTCGCCGCTCGCGTCTGGGGACCATCATGGGAGAACTGACGGACCCAACGGTGTCCGATAAGGCTATTGCCTTGCTGCACATTCTTTTCACGTGTGCGGGGCTGCTGCCGGCCTTTATGTTGGCGCGGCGCGGTACCCTGACCATGGCGCTGTTCGGCTATGCGGTGGGGCTTAGTGTCGGTGTTCTGGCGGTGTTTGTGTCCCGGACAATGATTATCGGAGGCGACGATGTTGAGCTTGCCCGCGATATTTTGACTGTTTTCTGGCTACCGATCATTGCAATTGTTGCTGGCTGGCCATGGAGGTCACAAGAGCGGCAATCCAATCAACGTCCTGCCAATCCCAAGGTGCGAACAAAACTTAATCCTGATCAGGAGGACTTTTAGACCGCTCGCGGGTCGCGTCCCTCTCGGTGGTGTAGCTCGGTAGAGCAAAGCCGCCCGCACGCGCGCCTCACAATAGCGCTGTAGCGGGCGGGCGGCTTTGCGGTGGTCACCGGCGATTCGCCGGTAGGATCGGGTTGCCGACACCAACCTGACCGAAGGAACCACCGATGACCGATGCGATGATGAACCTGCGGGCGCTGATCGAGAAGAGCCCGGACGCGGACCTGTTGCGCGAGATGATCGGCTTTGCCGCCCAGCGGCTGATGGAGCTGGAGGTGGAGGGGCTGACCGGCGCCGGCTCCGGCGAGAAGAGCGCCGATCGG
>JADGHE010000098.1 GCA_019689555.1 Variibacter sp.
AGCGCGGCGCCGCAAAGTCCCCGCCGGACCCCCGCAGGGGGACATCGAAACGAGCGCGGCGCCGCAAAGTCCCCGCCGGACCCCCGCAGGGGCGCCGCAGGCCGCGCCTGCGACGAACACGACCGGGGCTGGACACGGCTTTCCTGGACACATATCGGCCCCCCCGCTAGAAAATCCCGAGATCCTTCAATCGAGCTGCCGCCGGCCAAGCGTAGCCGGCCGGCGATGCGGCATGGTGTCCGATGAGCGGCGTCAACGAAATCCGGTCCCAGTTCCTGAACTTCTTCGCGCGCAACGGCCACGAGATCGTGCCCTCCTCGCCGCTCGTGCCGCGCAACGACCCCACCCTGCTCTTCACCAATGCGGGGATGGTGCAGTTCAAGAACGTCTTCACGGGCCTCGAGAAGCGCCCCTATTCCCGCGCGGCCACGGCGCAGAAATGCGTGCGCGCCGGCGGCAAGCACAACGACCTCGACAACGTCGGGTACACGACGCGCCACCACACCTTCTTCGAGATGCTCGGCAACTTCTCGTTCGGCGACTACTTCAAGGATCGCGCGATCGAGCTCGCCTGGACGCTGGTCACGAAGGAGTTCGGCATCTCGCCCGCGCGTCTCATGGTCACGGTCTTCGCCGAGGACGAGGAGGCCTTCGACCTCTGGCGCCGGATCGCCGGCCTGCCTGAATCGAAAATCGTCCGCATCCCGACGTCCGACAATTTCTGGCAGATGGGCGACAGCGGCCCCTGCGGCCCCTGCTCGGAAATCTTCTTCGACCACGGCGAGGGCGTTCCCGGCGGCCCGCCGGGCTCGGCGGATGCCGACGGCGACCGCTTCATCGAGATCTGGAACCTCGTCTTCATGCAGTTCGAGCAGCTCGCGAACGGCGAGCGCATCAATCTGCCGCGCCCGTCGATCGACACCGGCATGGGGCTCGAGCGCATCGCCGCGGTGCTGCAGGGCACGCACGACAACTTCGCGATCGACCTCTTCCGCGCCATCATCGGCGCCGTCGCCGAGCTCACCGGCGTCGACCCGCACGGGCCGCAGAAGGCGTCCCATCGCGTCATCGCCGATCATCTGCGCGCCAGCGCCTTTCTCGTCGCCGACGGCGTCCTGCCCTCCAACGAGGGTCGCGGCTACGTGCTCCGCCGCATCATGCGCCGCGCGATGCGCCATGCGCAGCTCCTCGGCGCCCGCGAGCCGCTGATGTGGAAGCTCGTACCCACGCTCGTGCGCGAGATGGGCCAGGCCTATCCCGAGCTGGTGCGCGCCGAGGCGCTGATCACCGAAACGCTCCGGCTCGAGGAGACGCGGTTCCGCCGCACGCTCGAGCGCGGCCTCGCGATCCTCGATCAGGAGACCCGCAATCTCGGCCCCGGCGACCGCCTCAAGGGCGAGGTCGCCTTCACCCTCTACGACACCTTCGGCTTCCCGCTCGACCTCACGCAGGACGCGCTGCGGCCGCGCGGCATCGCCGTGGACGTCGAGGGCTTCAACGCCGCGATGGAGCGCCAGCGCGAGGCGGCGCGCGCCTCCTGGGCCGGCTCGGGCGAGGCGGCGGCGGAGGGCGCCTGGTTCGGCCTGCGCGATCGCGTCGGACCGACGGAATTCCTGGGCTACGAGACCGAGGTTGCCGAAGGTGTGGTGAAGGCGCTCTTGCGCGACGGCCGCGAGGTCGCCGCGCTCGGCCCCGGCGAGGCCGGCATCGTCGTCCTCAACCAGACCCCGTTCTATGCGGAATCGGGCGGCCAGGTGGGCGACACCGGCGTCATGACCGGCGAGGGGGTGCGCTTCCGCGTCACCGACACCCAGAAGAAGGCCGGCGACGTCTTCGCCCATTCCGGCGTCGTGGAAGAGGGCACGATGCGCGTCGGCGCGCCGCTCGCGCTCGAAGTCGATCACGCCCGGCGCAGCGCCATCCGCCTCAACCACTCGGCGACCCACCTCCTGCACGAGGCGCTGCGCCAGGTGCTGGGCGATCACGTCGCGCAGAAGGGCTCGCTCGTCGCGCCGGACCGCCTGCGCTTCGACTTCTCCCATCCGAAACCGATGACCGAGGAGGAGATCGACCGCGTCGAGGACCTCGCCAACCGCATCGTGCTGCAGAACACCCCGATCACGACCCGGCTGATGGCGGTCGAGGAGGCGATCGCCCTCGGCGCGCGCGCCCTGTTCGGCGAGAAGTACGGGGACGAGGTGCGCGTCGTCGCCATGGGCGAAGGCGGCAACGCGCTCGGCTGGTCGGTCGAGCTCTGCGGCGGCACCCATGCGCGGCGCACCGGGGACATCGGCCTCGTCACGGTGGTGTCCGAGGCCGGCGTCGCCGCCGGCGTGCGGCGCATCGAGGCGATGACGGGCGACGCCGCGCGCCGCCATCTCAAGGCGGAGAGCCGCAAGCTGCACGCGCTCGCGGAGCTGCTGAAGACGCCGGTGGCGGAGGTCGAGGCGCGCGCGGCGAACCTCGTGGACGAGCGTCGGCGGCTCGAACGCGAGCTTGCCGAAGCCAAGAAGAAGCTCGCCATGGGCGGCGCCGCCTCGGAGGCGGACGGCGTGCGCACGATCGGAGACGTCAAACTGCTCGCGCGCGCGGTGCGCGGCATCGACATGAAGGACCTGAAAAGCCTCGCCGACGAAGGCAAGCGCCGCGTCGGCTCCGGCGTCGTCGCCATCGTCGGCGTCACCGACGAGGGCAAGGCCGGAGTCGTGGTCGGCGTCACGCCCGACCTGACGCCGCGCTTCAACGCCGTCGACCTCGTGCGCAAGGGCGCCGAAGCGCTCGGCGGCAAAGGCGGCGGCGGCCGGCCGGACCTCGCCCAGGCGGGCGGCCCGGACGGCTCGCGCGCCGACGCCGCCCTCGAGGCCATCGCCGCCGCGATCGGCGGCGCCTGAACGCCCTGCGGCGCGCGGCCCGCGCCGCTGCCCGACGCGACGAGGAGGTGATGTGGAACATCAGCCTTGGCTCAAGGATGTGTGTGTCTTCCTCGCCGTCGCGGGGCTGATCGTTCCGCTGTTTCGGCGCGCGCGCATCAGCGCGGTGCTCGGCTTTCTCATCGCCGGCGTTCTTGTCGGGCCCTACGGGCTCGGCGCTCTGGCGGACGACCATCCCTGGATTCGCTATCTCACGATCGAGGATCGCGCGCGCGTTGAGCCCTTCGCCGAGCTCGGCGTGATGTTCCTCCTGTTCACGATCGGGCTCGAACTGTCCTTCGCCCGCCTATGGTCCCTGCGCCGCTACGTGCTGGGCATCGGCGGCGCGCAGGTGGTGGTGTCCGCGGCGGCCATCGGCGGCGCCGCGCTCGCGCTCGCGGGCACGGACACGGATGAAGCGATCGTGCTCGGCATGGCCCTCGCCATGTCGTCGACCGCGATCGCCATGCAGCTCCTCCAGGAGCAGGGCCGCGCGGCGAGCGCGCCGGGACGCATTTCGCTCGCCGTCCTCCTGTTTCAGGACCTGATGGTGGCGCCGATCCTGTTCATCACCGGCGTGCTCGGGCGCGGGGAGCAGCACCTCGCCTTGGGGCTCGGCCTCGCCCTTCTGCAGGCCGCGGCGGCGATCGCCGTGATCGTCGGGGCGGGCCGCTACGTCCTGCGCCCGCTGCTGCGCCTCGCCGGCCGCACCGGCAGCCGCGACCTCATCATGGCGATCGCGCTCCTGATCGTGCTCGGCATCGCGGGCGCGACCGCCGCCGCCGGCATGTCGGCCGCGCTCGGGGCCTTTCTCGCCGGCCTCCTGCTCGGCGAGACGGAGTACCGCCAGCAGATCGAGGTGGATCTCGAACCCTTCAAGGGGCTCCTGCTCGGCCTGTTCTTCATCACGGTCGGCATGTCGATCGACGTGAGCGCCGCCCTTGCCGACGCGCACTGGCTCGTGCTGGCGGCCGCCGCGTTGATCGCGGCCAAGGCGCTCATCCTGTTCCTCGTGGCCCGCGCCTTCGGCGTCGGCATGGCGGCCTCCGCCGAAGTGGCGCTGCGCCTGCCGCAGGCCGGCGAGTTCGCTTTCGTGGTCGTCGCGCTCGCCGCGGCGGACGGGCTGTTTGCGCCTGCGCTCGCGCAGTTCACGCTCGCGCTCGTCGGCCTCAGCATGATGGTGACGCCCCTGCTCAGCCTGGCGGCGGCGCGTCTCGGGCGCGACCTGCAGCGGCTCGACCACGGCGACAGCCTGCCGGACGCCGAAGCGGGTCTCCTCGAAAATCACGTCGTCATCGGCGGCTTCGGCCGCGTGGGGCAGACCATCGCACGCCTGCTCGAATGCGAGAACGTGCCCTTCGTCGCGCTCGACACGAACGGGGGGCTGGTGACGCAGGAACGCCGCGCCGGCCGCATGGTGTTTTTCGGCGATGCCGGCCGCCTCGAAATGCTCGACCGCGCGGGCGCGGCGCGCGCCTGCGCCTTCGTCGTGACGCTCGACTCTCCCGTCGCGGCCGAGCGCATGGTGGCGAATGCGCGCAAGCGCAATCCCGACGCCCTCGTCGTCGCGCGCGCGACGGATCACGCCCATGCGGCGCGGCTGTTCGCGCTCGGCGCGGTCGGCGTCATCCCCGAGGCGGTGGAGGCGAGCCTCCAGCTCGCCGGACGGCTGCTCGAAGGTCTCGAATTCCCGGAAGACGTCGTCGCGCGGCGCCTCGCGCAGGCGCGCGAGGCCGAACTCGAGCGGCTCGCCAAGTCCAAGGATCTGCAGGCGACGTGACGCCGGCGCGCAGCGCCGCACGGCGGGGAACCGCTTGGTCGGATTTCGCTCCGACCGCCCGCGTCCCGGAACAGCGCCCCCCCTTTTCGCTGTCGCGCTCGGTGCCGCGCCGCATCCGGGACGTTTCTTGATTTCTTCAGAAACGGATCGGGTCCCCGGCGCGGCGCAGCGCAAAACGGCGCGCAGCGGCGCGCTGCAGATC
>JADGHE010000016.1:7500-62727 GCA_019689555.1 Variibacter sp.
CGAATCGGCGACGCGGGGTGACCCAGTTGATGGTCCCCCGCGGGCCGCGTTTGACGGCGCGCTGCACCAACGGCATCGTGCCTCGCCGTTGGGTCGGCTCGCCGTCATGCGCCCCTTCTCGGGGGTGCGCGACAGTGACAGGGGAACGGGGTTTTGAGTCACGCCAGGTTGCGCGGTCCGCATCGGAGCCGGGCCGAGCCCGAACGGATTGATCTCGGTGACGAGCCGCCGTTGTCGGTCGACGGCGCCTCGGCCCCGTTGATCGACCGTCGGCGGATTTCCCTGAGCTGGTATGCCGGCACGATTCTCAACGGCCTGTGCGGCGGCGCCTTGATGGCGGGCGCAGTCTATGTCGCCCTCGACGGGGAGGCCTTCTTCGCCTCGGTGCCCGAGCATTTCGAGGCGCTGCGCGGCAGCTTCGCGGGCGAGCGCACGAGCCCCAGCATCCGCAAGACCGACCGGCTTCCGACTGCGGCCGAGACGCATGCGGCCCGGCAGGTGATCAAGGTTTCCACCGCCGTGCGTGTCGGCGAGCGCGAGGTGGTGCGCATCAGGCCGTTCGTGCGCGTCGCCGCCAACCTCTCCTTGTCCACGTCCGAACTGTCCGCCAACGTGCCGCGCTTCAACCCGGCCCGCCTGCTCGCGGCCACCCGCAGGGACGACACCGCGGCCGACGAGCCGCCGCGCGCAGACGACGGCGAAATCTCCTTCGTGATGCGCGACCTCGCGCCGGCTCTGGCGCGCGCCAAGGTCGTCGGCGAGCTCGGCATGGAGGACGTGATCGCGCGCGTGCGGCAGGCCGCCAACTGGGCCGTCGGTTCGCAGACCGCCGCGCTCGCCCCGGGCTCCGCCGGCATGCGCATGGCCTATGCGACCGAAGGCGGGAACGACCCTTATGCCGGTTTCGAGACCCGCATCGTTCCCGAGAACATCACGCTGCTGCCCAAGACCGCCACCCAGACCACCGGCGGGAACGGCGGGAACGAGCGCATCGTCACCGCGAAGAGGGGCGACACCGTCGTCTCGATCCTGCGCGACCTCGGCGCGAGCGCGGAGGACGCGAAGGCCGTCGCCACGGCGCTCGGCCCGTACGGCCGCGAGGACGGGCTCAAGGAAGGCCAGAAGCTGCGCATCCTGCTGTCGCCGGTCGGCGGCGCGCAGCGCGTGCAGCCGCTCCGCGTCGTCGTGATGGGCGAGAGCGCGCCGGAATACGTGATCGCCCTCTCCGACACCGGCCGCTACGTGGCCGTCGACGTGCAGAGCGCCGACACCCAGCAGATCGCGGAGACCGACGACGAGGACGATGCCGGCACGGTGCGGCTCTACCAGAGCATCTACGAGACGGCCCTGCGCCAGCAGGTGCCACAGCCGCTGATCGACGAGCTCGTTCGTATCTATTCCTACGACATCGACTTCCAGCGGCGCGTGCAGCCCGGAGACTCCCTCGAACTCCTCTATTCGGCCGAGGACGAGGGGCAGGAGGGCAAGGGCGACATCCTGTACGCCGCGCTCACGGTGGGCGGCGAGACCAAACGTTATTACCGCTTCCAGACGCCCGACGACGGCCAGATCGACTACTACGACGAGAGCGGCAAGAGCGCGAAGAAGTTTCTGGTGCGCAAGCCGGTCGCCGAAGCGATCATGCGCTCCGGCTACGGTTGGCGGCGCCATCCGATCCTCGGCTATTCGAAGATGCACACCGGGGTCGACTGGGCGGCGCCGCGCGGCGCGCCGATCTTCGCCTCCGGCTCCGGCGTGGTGGAGAAGGTCGGCTGGGAAGGCGGCTACGGCAAATACGTCCGCATCCGCCACAGCCACGGCTACGAGACCGCCTACGGCCACATGTCGGCCTTCGCGCGCGACATCAAGCCGGGCGCACGCGTCACCCAGGGCCAGATCATCGGCTATGTCGGCTCGACCGGCCTCTCGACCGGCGCGCACGTGCACTACGAGATCCTCGTCAACGGCCGCTTCGTCGATCCGATGCGGATCAAGCTGCCGCGCGGCCGCAGCCTCGAAGGGCCGGTGCTCGCGAGCTTCGAGGCCCAGCGCGACAAGATCGACGCGCTGATGAACCGCTCCGCCGGTCGCCTTGTCGAGACGCTGCCGCCCGCGCCGGCGCGGCACGGGCCGCGGCGCGAGGCGCTGCGGCGCTGAGCGCGCAGGGCGGACGGCCTCAGGCGCTTCGCGCAGCGGGCGAGCCGGCGCACGCGCCCGTCGCGACCTCCGTCAGGACACGAGGCGGGCCACCGCCGCGATCGCCATTCCGCACAGTGCCCAGGCCGCAAGCAGGGCCGGAATCGCCCGCGCGCCTCCCGGCTTGAGCGCCGCGAGCACGCGGGGAAATCCGTAGATGAACCAGATGGCGATCGCCGGGCCGAGCCAGATGCTCGCCGCCATGTGGCGCAGGATGGCGAACCGCGCGTCGAGATCGAGCGCGGCGTCGGCCGAAACGCTGAGGAGCCCGGCGAACGGCACGAACGGCAGACCCGCGAGAACGCCGCGCGCCCCGTCGGTCAGAGGCAGTGCCCGCACGGCCACGAGAAACGCGGCGAGGCCGAGCGCGAACAGGACAATCTTGCCGGCGTTGCGCGCAAGGATTTCGCCCGCGAAGTCCCAGGAAAAGGCGGTGCCGAGCGCGGCGGGCGCAAGGCGCGCCGCGTCCGCGGGCTCGCGGCCGATCAGAAGGACGGCGGCGGCGGCGAGCGCGAGGCCGACGACCGTTGCCGCCACCGCGAAGGCGCGCTGGCGGTCCGCACGAATGCCCGCGCGCAGGCGCGGATGGCGCGCAGCGGCCACGAACAGGACGACCACCAGCGCCGTCAGGGCAAAGGCCAGCACGGCGGCGGGAACGAAGCGGGCGAGGCCGAGAAACGACAGCATGTAGGCGGCGCACAGCGCGCCGTTGACGACCGGCATCCACAGCATGCTGCGCGCCATGCCGAGGACGCGCTCGCGCTCGGAAAACACGAAGGCGAGCCCGTTGAGCGTCGGAAAGACGAGCATCAGCCCCGCGGCGGACGGAAACGGCGCCGCGAGCACGACGATCAGCGCATAGACGGCCGTGCCGAGGAGGACACGGAGAAGAAGGGTCAAACGAGGCTCCCAGGCCGGCTGAGACGGGGGCGGCGGCGCAAGCGATCCCTCCTTGCGTCCGCGCCGCAACGGTAGCGCAGTCGCACCGCCGCGCAATGCGCTCCGCACCGCGTACCGATCACCGTCCGCGCGGCGCCGCCTCGGAAAGGTTGGACGTCGCCGGGATCAAGTTTCCCAGGGCGGCGTCGAGATCGGGACGTGCCGGCAGCGTCAGACGGAACTCGTGCTCGAGCGCCCGACGAATCTCGGCCGCCGTCGCGAGCACGCGCCGCTGCGACGGCCGGTCGCGCCAATGGATCGTGAGCTGGTTGTTGAAGAGCGCATAGCGCCGGCCGTCGTCCGGTCGCGCCGCCAGCAGATTGCGCAGGAAGTGCGAGCTCGGATGCGTCGAGAGGAAATGGCTCGAGACTTCGTAATCCTGCACGAACTGTTCCTGCAGGTCGAAGCGATAGAGCGTCTTCCAGTCGCCGGCGATCTTCGCCTGCAGCGTGTAATATGCGCCGGCGCGCAGAATGCGGAACGGCTCGTGCGGCGTCGGCTGTTCGATGTCCGGCTCGAGGAGAAGGGGCGCGGTAAGGGTCAGCCCGCCGAACCCTACGTCCGCCACGTAAGCGTGCCCGTCGATATCGACCCGGAGCAGCATGTGGCTTCGGGGCGTGATCGCATCCTCGGGCTGGTTCCAGAGGACGCGCGCGGCAAGCCCCGTAACCCGAAAGCCGAGCCGGCGCAGCACGGACAGAAACAACAGATTCTGCTCGAAGCACCAGCCGCCGCGCCCCTCTCTCACGAGCTTCCGTTCGATCGAGGCCGGGTCGGTTCCGACCGGCAGTCGCAGCAGAGGGTTCAAGTTTTCGAACGCGATCGCCTGCGGATGCAGGCGATGCAGCTCGCGGAGGGTTTCGAGAGTCGCCGCGGTCGTTCCTCCGTATCCGACGCGCGCAAAATACCGGTCAAGATCGATCTGCTCGGACATGTATCGGGCCCCGCGCCAGTCGACATCCCGTCAGGAAGCGACTGGCGCCCATGGCGTTCGCGAGGTTGCGTTCAGGCTGCGCCGATCAGGCGGCCTGCGCCACCGGCGCCTCGCCGTTGAAGGCGAGGGCCCGGCGGTTCGGAGCGACCGTGATGGTCACGGTCTCGCCGTCCTTGATCTTGCCGGCGAGGATCAGCTCGGCGAGCGGGTCCTGCACCGACTTCTGGATCACGCGCTTGAGCGGGCGCGCGCCATAGGCGGGGTCCCACCCCGTCTCGGCGAGCCATTCGCGCGCCGAGGGCTCGAGCCGCAGCGTGATCTTGCGGTCCTCGAGAAGCTTCGCCAGGCGGCCGAGCTGGATGTCGACGATGCTCGCCATCTGCTCCTTGCGCAGGCGGTGGAACAGAATGATCTCGTCGATCCGGTTGAGGAACTCCGGCCGGAACGCTGCGCGCACGACGCTCATCACCTGATTCCTCACGGCGTCGGTATCCTGCCCTTCGGGCTGGTTGACGAGGTATTCCGCGCCGAGATTCGAGGTCATGACGATCAGTGTGTTGCGGAAGTCGACGGTGCGGCCCTGGCCGTCCGTCAGCCGGCCGTCGTCGAGCACCTGCAGCAGCACGTTGAAGACGTCCGGGTGCGCCTTCTCGATCTCGTCAAAGAGGATCACCTGATACGGGCGCCGGCGCACCGCCTCGGTGAGCGCGCCGCCCTCCTCGTAGCCGACATAGCCGGGAGGCGCGCCGATGAGCCGCGCGACCGAGTGCTTCTCCATGTACTCGGACATGTCGACGCGGACCATGGCGTTCTCGTCGTCGAACAGGTAGGCGGCGAGCGCCTTGGTGAGCTCGGTCTTGCCGACGCCGGTGGGCCCCAGGAACATGAACGAGCCGATCGGCCGGTTGGGGTCCTGCAGGCCGGCGCGCGCGCGGCGCACCGCCGTCGAGACCGCCTCCACGGCCTCCTTCTGGCCGACGACGCGCTTGGCGAGCTCCTCCTCCATGCGCAGGAGTTTCTCCTTCTCGCCTTCGAGCATCTTTTCGACCGGCACGCCGGTCCAGCGCGAGACCACTTGCGCGACGTGGTTGGCGGTGACGGCCTCTTCCACCATCTCGTCGGCGCCGTCCCGCGCCTCGATCGCCTTCAGCCGCTTTTCGAGCTCGGGAATGCGGCCATAGGCGAGCTCGCCCGCGCGCTGATATTCGCCGCGGCGCTGCGCCTGGGCGAGTTCGTTGCGCGCCTGGTCGAGCTCGCTCTTGAGCCGCTGCGCTTCCGCGAGCTTCTCCTTCTCGGCCTTCCAGCGGTTGGTCAGCTCGGCGGAGCGCTGCTCGAGCTCGCCGAGCTCCTTCTCGAGTCGCGCCAGGCGGTCCTTCGAGGCCGGATCGGTCTCCTTCTTCAGCGCCTCCTGCTCGATGCGCAGGCGCACGATCTCCCGGTCGATCAGATCGAGCTCTTCCGGCTTGGAGTCGACCTGCATCTTGAGCCGGGCGGCGGCTTCGTCGACGAGGTCGATCGCCTTGTCGGGCAGGAAGCGGTCGGTGATGTAGCGGTGCGAGAGCGTGGCGGCGGCCACGAGCGCCGAGTCGCTGATGCGGACGCCGTGATGCTGCTCGTACTTGTCCTTGAGGCCGCGCAGGATCGACACGGTGTCCTCGACGCTCGGCTCGGACACGAAGACGGGCTGGAAGCGCCGCGCGAGCGCCGCGTCCTTCTCGACGTGCTTGCGGTATTCGTCGAGCGTGGTGGCGCCGATGCAGTGCAGCTCGCCGCGCGCGAGCGCCGGCTTGAGCAGGTTCGAGGCGTCCATGGCGCCCTCGGCCCGGCCGGCGCCGACGATGGTGTGCATCTCGTCGATGAACAGGATGTAGCCGCCGTCCGAGGCGGTGACCTCCTGCAGGACGGCCTTGAGGCGCTCCTCGAACTCGCCGCGGTACTTCGCGCCGGCGATCAGCGCGCCCATGTCGAGGGCGAGCAGCTTCTTGTCCTTGAGGCTGTCGGGCACGTCGCCGTTGACGATGCGCAGCGCAAGGCCCTCGACGATCGCGGTCTTGCCGACCCCCGGTTCGCCGATGAGGACGGGATTGTTCTTGGTGCGCCGCGAGAGCACCTGGATGGTGCGGCGGATCTCCTCGTCGCGGCCGATGACCGGATCGAGCTTGCCTTCGCGCGCCGCCTGGGTGAGATCGCGCGCATATCTCTTCAGCGCATCATAGGCCTGTTCGGCCGACGGGGAATCGGCCCTGCGGCCGCGGCGCAGCGATTCGATGGCGGCGTTGAGGTTCTGCGGCGTCACCCCGGCGCGGGCGAGGATCCGGCCGGCCTCGCTCTCCCGGGCGAGCGCGAGCGCGAGCAGCAGGCGCTCGACGGTGACGTAGGAATCCCCGGCCTTGTCGGCGAGCGTTTCGGCCTGGTCGAACACGCGCGCGAGGTCCGGCGCGAGATAGACCTGCCCCGCCCCGGGCCCGGAGACTTTGGGCAGCTTGTTGAGAGCGGCTTCGACGGCGGAAAGCGCCTCGCGCGAGCGCCCCCCGGAACGGTCGACCAGGCCGGCGGCGAGGCCTTCCGGATCGTCCAGCAGCACCTTCAGGAGATGCTCGGTCGAGACCTGCTGATGACCTTCGCGCAGGGCGAGCGACTGAGCGGATTGCACGAAGCCGCGGGCGCGCTCCGTGTATTTCTCGAAATTCATCGTTCCAAACTCCCTCGGCCTATCCCGGTCGCCCGGAAAGGCGCGACCAGGATATCGTCATGGGGTCGTCCCGAGGCCGTCTTTGACGCACGTCAAGACGATCCGCGGGCACGGTCTTGCGGACCCCTCAAGAGCGATCCGCGAGCCTAATTTGGGAGCAGTCGACGGCTGCGAAAAGAGGGCGCTTCGGCGAATTCGGGGCGGGCGGGGGCGGCCGCGACGACGCCCCTCAAGGCCGCCCGCGCACGCGCCGGCGGCGGCATCCCCCCTCGTTCCCCGACCATGCTAGAACGCTCTGCCCCGCGGCCGGAGCAGACGGAAAAGCATACAGGGATCGCAACAGGAGCTTCGCCCGTGCCTGAACCGGCCAGAATCCGCTCTCTCTACCGCTATCCGATCAAAGGGCTTTCCCCCGAGCCGCTGACCCGCGCGGAGCTCAAGGCGGGCGCGTATTTTCCGGGCGACCGGCTGTTCGCGATCGAGAACGGGCCGTCGGGCTTCGACCCGGCCGCGCCCGCGCACCAGCCGAAAGTGAAGTTCCTGATGCTGATGCGCAACGAGCGCCTGGCGCAGCTCCGCACCCGCTTCGCGCCCGACAGCCGGCGCCTGACCATCGAGGAGGGCGGCCGGGTGGCGGTGAGCGCCGACATTGGGACGCCCGAGGGGCGGCGCGCCGTCGAGGCTTTCTTCGCCGGCTTCATGCCGGAGGCGCTGCGCGGCGCCCCCCGAGTGCTCGCCGCGCCGGAGGGCTTCTGCTTCACCGATTCGCGCCGCGGCCATGTGTCGATCGTCAACCTCGCCTCGATCGCCGCGCTCGAGACCGTCGTCGGCGCCCCGGTGCATCCGCTGCGCTTTCGCGCGAACGTGTATGTCGACGGCTGGCCGGCCTGGCACGAATTCGATCTGCTCGGCGCGGAAATCGCCCTCGGCGTCGCGCGGCTCAGGGTGACGAGGCGCATCACCCGCTGCGCGGCGACGAACGTCGATCCCGAGACCGCCATGCGCGATCTCGCCATTCCCGAGGCGCTGATGCGCGCCTTCGGCCATGCCGATTGCGGGGTCTACGCTGAGGTTGTCGCCGGCGGGCCGGTGCGGATCGGCGACCCCGTCGCCGAGGCGCCGTCCGCGGCCCGCGAGCCGTGACTAGTGGGCGTGGGGCGCGTAGCCGGCCCGCTCGCCGGCGCGCGGCGGCGGCTGGTTCAGCCGGTCGACCAGCGCGATCCCGAGCGCCGAGATAATGAAGACGACGTGGATGATCGTCTGCCACATCACACCGGTCGGCGTGAATGCGGTCTTCTCCGATCCGAGATTGCCGGACTCGATGAAGGTGCGCAGCAGGTGAATCGACGAGATGCCGATGATCGCCATGGCGAGCTTGATCTTGAGCACGCTCGCATTGACGTGGCTCAGCCACTCCGGCTGGTCGGGGTGCCCTTCGAGGCGCAGCCGCGACACGAAGGTCTCGTAGCCGCCGACGATGACCATGATGAGCAAATTGGAGATCATCACCACGTCGATGAGCCCGAGCACGACCAGCATGATCTGCTGCTCGCCGAGGTCGTTGGTGTGCAGGATGAGATGCCACAGCTCCTTGAGAAAGAGCCAGACGTAAACGCCCTGGGCGACGATGAGCCCAAGATAGAGCGGTAGCTGCAGCCAGCGCGAGCTGAAGATCAGCCAGGGCAGCGGCCGCAACGGATCGCCTGAAGGGATTGTCGACATGGACTTCTGCGGAGACGGAGGTCGGAGTTTCTGCGAACGGACGCGAGAAGGCGGAAATGGCTAGAAGATTCGAGCGGCCGTTCCAAGTGTACGCGCGGTCGCAGGCGGCGCGACCGCTTGCGGCGCGATCACAGAGGGCTCAACGCCAGCGCTTCCGCAAAGGCCATCATCATGGCGCCGACCGTGACGAGGTCGAGCGGCAGGCGCAACATGCTGCGCCGCGTCCATTGCCGCGCCGCGGCCTCGTCGAAGCGGGCGGGATCGACAGCCTCGAAAGCGAGCGCCTTGGGCACGAAATCGACGAGCGACCAGATGCGCATCGCGGCGTGGCTGGCGAGCGCGACGAGCAGCCAGAAGCGAACGGCTTCGTAGGGCCACGCGATCATCAGCGATGCGACGAGCATCAGTTCGAACGCGGTGTGGGCGGCGATCCAGAAATTCTTGCGCGACACGCCGCCCCGCTGCGGCTGGATGAGCGCCGGATTGCGCGGCCAGGCGCGGTCGAGCACGCTGAACTCGTAAAGCCCGCCGCCGAGACCGATCTGCGCCAGAACGGCCGCAAGGCCGACCGCAATCTGAACGAGTCCCGCCATCTGCGCGCGCCCTCGCAAATCCGACCCCGGGTGGCACTGCGGACAAATAAAGCATCTTGTGGCGGAAGAAAGGCCGCGCGCTGCGGCGCGATTCTTAATCCACGGCGGCGAGAGGGCGCGCCACCTCCTCGAGCGGCCGGCGCTCCGCATTGATTCCCCAACGCAGGACGACGGCGGCGGCGCCGAGCATCAGCGTCGCGCCGAACAGATAACCCGCGAAGACGCGCGAGCGCGAGCCCGATTCGATCAGCGCGCCGAAGACGAGCGGCCCCGCAATGCCGCCGATGCCGGTGCCCACCGCGTAGAAGAAGGCGATCGCGAGCGCCCGCACCTCGAGCGGAAAGGTCTCGCTCACCGTGAGATAAGCGGAGCTCGCGGCCGCGGAGGCGAAGAAGAAGATCGTCATCCAGGCGAGGGTCTGCGTCTGCGCCGTGAGCAGCCCTTGCGCGAAGAGCCAGCCCGAGCCGGCGAGCAGCAGGCCGGAGGCCGCGTAGGTGAACGCGATCATCGGCCTGCGGCCGACGGAATCGAACAGGCGGCCAAGCAGGAGAGGCCCGAGCACGTTTCCGGCCGCGAAAGGCAGGATGTACCAGCCCACCTGCGCCGCCGGAACGCCGTAGAAGTCGACCAGCACCAACGCATAGGTGAAGAAGATGGCGTTGTAGAAGAAAGCCTGCGCCGCCATCAACGCAAGGCCGACGCTGGTGCGCGGCCGGTGAAGATGCAGCAGCGTGTGCGCGACCTCGCGGAGCGGCGTGGAACGCCGGGTGCGCAGGCGCACCTTCGGCCACGGGCCGGCGGCGATCGTGTGCCCGCGCGCCCGCAGCCCCTTCTCGATCGCGGCGACGATGGCCTCGGCCTCGTCCGGGCGGCCGTGGGTGATCAGCCAGCGCGGGCTCTCCGGCAGCCACATCCGCATGAAGAAGATCGCGAGCGCGAGGACGGCGCCGATGAGAAAGGCCGCGCGCCAGCCGAGATCCGGCGCAAGCACGGCGGGATCGAGCAGCACGACCGCGGCGAGCGCCCCGCCGGCCGCCCCGATCCAGAAGCTGCCGTTGATGACGAGGTCGGTCCAGCCGCGCACGCGCGCGGGCACCAGCTCCTGGATGGTGGAGTTGATGGCGGCGTATTCGCCGCCGATTCCCGCGCCGGTGAAGAACCGGAAGAGGGCGAACGACCAGAGATTCCACGAAAAGGCGGTCGCCGCGGTGGCCACGAGATAGACGGCGAGCGTGATGAAAAAGAGCTTCTTGCGGCCGAGCCGGTCGGTCAGCCAGCCGAAGAACACCGCGCCCAGCACGGCGCCGGCGAGATAGGCCGAGCCTGCGAGGCCGACATCGGCATTGCTGAAGCGGAGCGTCGGACTCGCCTTGAGCGCGCCCGCGACGGTGCCGGCGAGCGTCACTTCGAGCCCGTCGAGAATCCAGGTGATGCCGAGGGCGACGACGACCAATGTGTGGAAGCGGCTCCAGGGCAGGCGATCGAGCCGGGCCGGGATGTCGGTCTCGACAATGGCGGCCGCCCCGCCGCCGGTCTCGCCCTGCGTCTCGGCCATGCGGGCGACCATAGGGCCTCCGACCCGCTTCCAGGGATAGCGCGTCACCACCAACCGGCGGCCTTGGGCGCGGTTCCTCCCAGGCGGCGGGCGGCGCTCGCGGTCTCGTGCGGCCTCCGCTATTCTGGGGCAAGCGAGGGCTTCAATGACAGGTTTGTTCCGCGTGCTGGCCTGGATGCTGATCGGCGCGACCCTGAGCGGTTGCACCGCCTGCGACATTCCGCTTTACGTGCCGCAGTCGTGCAAGAGCGGCCCGCCGCCCGCCGGGGACGCCCCGCCCCCGGGTCGGTGATGGTCCGCACGGCGCCGAACGCAAGCCGCACTGCCCTGAGCCCGTTTTCGCCTCCGCTGCCGATCGACGAAGCCCTGCCGCGTCTTGCGACGGCGCTGCGGGAGCAGGCCTGCGCCGTGCTGGTGGCGCCGCCCGGCGCCGGCAAGACGACGCGCGTGCCGCTCGTGCTCGCCGGCGAGCCGTGGGCCGCGGGACGCAAGATCATCGTGCTGGAGCCGCGCCGGCTCGCCGCGCGCGCGGCGGCCGAGCGCATGGCCGCCACGCTCGGGGAGCGCGTCGGCGACACCGTGGGGCTGCGCGTGCGCTTCGGCTCCAAGGTGTCGCAGCGGACCCGCATCGAGGTGGTGACCGAGGGGGTGTTCACCCGCCTCATCCTCGCCGATCCCTCCCTCGAGGGCGTGGCCGCGGTGCTGTTCGACGAGTTTCACGAACGCGCGCTCGACGCCGATCTCGGTCTGGCGCTCGCCCGCGACGCCCAGCAGGGCCTGCGGGAGGACCTGCGGCTTCTGGTGATGTCGGCGACGCTCGACGGCGCGCGGATCGCCAGGCTGCTCGGGGATGCGCCGGTGGTGGAGAGCGCCGGCCGCGCCTTCCCGGTCGAAACCCGCTATGTCGGCCGCGACCCGGGTCTGCCCATCGAGCAGCAGATCGCCGACGTGACGGCGCGCGCCCTGCGCGCCGAGCCCGGTTCGGCGCTCGTCTTTTTGCCGGGGGCGGCGGAGATCCGCCGCACCGAGACCCTGCTGCGGGAGCGCCTTGCCGATCCGGCCGTCGCCATCGTCCCGCTCTACGGGGCGCTCGACCGCGACCTGCAGGACGAGGCCATCGCGCCGGCCCCGCCGGGGCGGCGCAAGGTGGTGCTGGCCACCGCGATCGCCGAGACCTCCATCACCATCGAGGGAGTGCGGATCGTGGTCGATTCGGGCCTCGCCCGGGTGCCGCGCTACGAGCCCGCCGTCGGTCTCACCCGGCTCGAAACCGTGCGGGTCTCGCGCGCGGCGGCCGACCAGCGGCGTGGGCGCGCCGGGCGCACCGAGCCGGGCGTGTGCCTCAGGCTGTGGGACGAGGGGCAGACGGCAGCGCTCGAGCCCTATGCGCGCCCCGAGATCCTCGCGGCCGATCTGTCCTCTTTCGTGCTGGACCTGGCCCTGTGGGGGGCGCGCGATCCCGCCGAGCTCGCCTTCCTCGATCCGCCGCCGGCCGCGGCCGTGGCGGAGGCGCGCGCGCTGCTCCGCGATCTCGGCGCGCTCGACGCGGAGGGACGCATCACGGAGGAGGGCCGCCGCCTGCGCGCGCTGCCTTTGCCGCCGCGCCTCGCCCGCATGGTCGTGGATGCCGCCGCTTCGGGTGCCGCCGAGGAGGCGGCGCAGATCGCCGCGATTCTCAGCGAGCGCGGTCTCGGGGGCGACGACGTCGACCTCGCCCACCGGCTCGAGGCCTTCCGCCGCGACCGCTCGCGCCGCGCCGCCGACGCCCGCCAGATGGCGCGCCGGTGGGCCGAGATCGCGGAGACGTCGCGCCCGAAGGCGCAGGGGCGCCAGGGCGCCGCCTTGCCCGGGGCGGCCGCCAAGGAAGGCGCTTCGGTCGGCGCGATCCTCGCCCGGGCCTACCCGGACCGCGTGGCGAAGAGCCGGGGCGGCGGGGACGGCGCCTTTCTGCTCGCGAACGGGCGCGGGGGGCAGGTGGATCCGGCCTCGCCGCTCGCGCGCGAGCCTTTCTTGGTGGTCGCCGAGCTGAGCGGGGCGGCGGCGCGCGGCCGCATTCTGCTTGCCGCGCCGATCGCGCTCGCCGACATCGAGCGCCTGTTCGCGGACCGCATCGTCGAGCGGGAGGACATCGCCTTCGACCCCGCGAGCGCCGGCCTGCGGGCACGCCGCGTCCGCCGCCTCGGCGCGCTCGTGCTCGCGGACAGTCCGCAGAGCGTGACGCCGAGCGCGGAGACGGCGCGCCTGCTCGCCGAGGGCGCGGCGCGGATCGGCCTCGACCGACTGCCCTGGACCGAGGCGCTGCGCCAGTGGCAAAGCCGCGTCCTGTTCCTGCGCCGAATCGAGGGGGACGAGTGGCCCGATCTGTCCGAGGCGGCGCTCGCCGCCACGGCCGCCACGTGGCTTGCGCCGGCGCTCGCCGACAAGGTGGGGCTCGACGCGCTGTCTCCCGAAGCCTTCGCGACCGCCCTCCGGGACCTGCTGCCCTGGCCTCTGCGGCGGCGGCTCGAGGCCGAGGCGCCGACGCATTTCGAGGCGCCCTCGGGCTCACGCATCCCGATCGCCTATGACGGTCCGGAGCCGAAGATCGCGGTGCGCGTGCAGGAGCTGTTCGGGCTCGATCACCATCCGGCCATCGCGGGAGGGCGGGCGCCGTTGGTGATCGAGCTGCTGTCGCCGGCGCACCGGCCGGTGCAGGTGACGCGCGACCTGCCGGGGTTCTGGCGCGGCAGCTATGCGGCCGTCCGTGCCGAAATGCGCGGGCGCTACCCCAAGCACCCCTGGCCCGAAAACCCGCTCGCCGCCGCCCCCACCCGGCGCGCGAAGCCGCGCGGCAGGTGAGCCCGCCGCCGGACTTTCGCCGCCCGCCTTCGGCCCAGATTGCGGCGGCCCAAGCCGCGCTCGACCTCAAGAATCCCTAAATTGAGTCGTCTGTTCGCCGGCCCGCCGCCGCGGGGCGGGACCTTTCCACGCCCCGCGACGTTGGGTTATGCCTGTTTGTCTTTTCCCGCCAGAGGTTCTTCATGTTTCCGAGGCCAGAGCCTGCCCTCAATCCGAACACCTATGCCTACGAGTCCCGGCCGATGGTGAAGGCGACGGGATTCCGCGAGTACGACGCGCGCTGGTTGTTCGAGAAGGAGATCAACCTCATGGGTGTTCAGGCGCTCGGCATGGGGCTGGGCACCCTGATTCACCGGATGGGCGTAAAACCCGAGGTCGTCACCGGCCACGACTTCCGTAGCTACTCGGCCGCGATCAAGATGGCGCTCGCGACCGGCCTGATGGCGGCGGGCTGCAAGGTCTACGACATCGGGCTTGCGCTCTCGCCCATGGCCTATTTCGCGCAGTTCGCGCTTGACGTGCCGTGCGTCGCCATGGTGACGGCCTCGCACAACGACAACGGCTGGACCGGCGTGAAGATGGGGGCAAACCGCCCGCTCACCTTCGGTCCCGACGAGATGACGCGGCTGAAGGAGATCGTGCTTTCCGCCGATTTCACCCTCAAGGGCGGCGGATCCTACGTGTTCTGCGAAGACATTCCCGAGCGCTACGTCGCCGATCTGACCCGCCGCGAGAAGCTCAAGCGCCGCCTCAAGGTGGTGTGCGCCTGCGGCAACGGCACGGCGGGCGCCTTCGCGCCGCGCGTGCTTTCGGCGCTCGGCTGCGAGGTCGTGCCGCTCGACTGCGAGCTCGACCACACCTTCCCCAAATACAATCCGAACCCTGAAGACATGAAGATGCTACACGCGATGCGCGACGCGGTGCTCGCGACCGGGGCCGATGTGGGGCTCGGCTTCGACGGCGACGGCGACCGCTGCGGCGTCGTGGACGACACCGGCGAGGAGATTTTCGCCGACAAGGTCGGCGTCATGCTGGCGCGCGATATGTCGAGCCTGCATCCGGGCGCGACCTTCGTGGTGGACGTGAAGTCGACCGGCCTGTTCGTCACCGATCCGGTGCTGATCAAGAACGGCGCCAAGGCCGACTACTGGAAGACCGGGCACTCCTACATGAAGCGCCGCGTGCACGAGACCCAGGCGCTCGCCGGCTTCGAGAAGTCCGGGCACTTCTTCTTCAACCCGCCCTTCGGCCGCGGCTACGACGACGGGCTCGTGTCTGCGATCGCGGTCTGCGACATGCTCGACCGCAACCCCGACAAGAAGCTCTCCGAGCTCAAGAACGCGCTGCCGAGAACCTGGCAGTCCCCCACAATGGCGCCGCACTGCGCCGACGAGGTGAAATACGCCGTCGTCGACAAGGTGGTGAAGCACTTCGAAGACGCGAAGCGCGCGGGCCACAAGGTCGCCGGCCAGGCGATCCGCGATCTCGTGACCGTCAACGGCGTGCGCCTGACCGTCGAGGACGGAACCTGGGGCCTCATCCGCGCCTCCTCCAACAAGCCCGAGCTCGTCGTGGTGGTCGAGAGCCCCGTTTCGGAGGCCCGCATGCGCGAGATGTTCAAGGCGATGGACGAGGTGCTGCGGCAGAACCCCGAGGTCGGCGCCTACAACCAGACGATCTGAGGCGCGTGTCCGCGCGCCCGCAGCAAGCCGTGACGCGCGGAAGGCGCGCCGGCGCCCAGCGCGGGGCGCAAGCCCCGCGCGCCCCTTAGTCCTTCTCTTCCTTGAAGGTCTCCCGGAACGGATGCGCCGGGTAGACGCCGAGAATCGTCAGTTCCTTCGAGAAGAAGCGCAGCTCCTCGAGCGCGAATTTGAGCCCGCGGTCCTCCGGGTGGCCCTCGACGTCGGCGTAGAACTGCGTGGCGAAGAAGTTGCCCTCGAGCATGTAGCTTTCGAGCTTGGTCATGTTCACGCCGTTGGTGGCGAAGCCGCCCAGCGCCTTGTAGAGCGCGGCCGGCACGTTGCGCACCCGGAAGACGAACGTGGTGATCATCGGCAGGCCGTTGCGGGGGGCCCAGCGCGGCTCCTTCGAGAGGATGACGAAGCGGGTGGTGTTGTGGTCTTCGTCCTCCACGTTCTCGGCGAGGATATCGAGGCCGTAGATGTCCGCCGCCCGCCGCGGCGCGAGCGCGCCGCGCGTGATGTCCCCCGCCTCGGCGATGTGCTTGGCGGCCCCCGCGGTGTCGCCCGTGACCGCGGTCGCGAAGCCGTGCTCGCGGATGAACCGGCGGCATTGGCCGAGGGCATGGATGTGGCTCTCGACCGTCTTCACGGTGGCGAGCGTCGCGCCCTTCGGGGCCATCAGGTGGAAGTGAATGGGCAGGAAGTGCTCGCCGACGATGTGCAGATTGGCCCTCGGCAGCAGGTGGTGGATGTCGGCGACGCGGCCGGCGATCGAATTCTCGATCGGGATCATGCCGAGCGCCGCCTCGCCGGAGGCGACCGCGGCGAGCGCGTCCTCGAAGGTCGCGCAGGGCAGCGGCTCGTGATCCGGATGGACCTGCTCGCAGGCGATGTGGGAATTGGCTCCAGGCTCGCCCTGGAACGCGATTTTCGGACGCTGGCTCATGGGCTTGCGGTTAGGCATCCGTTCCGCGCGAGTCAACCGCCGAGCCGCCGGCGGGCCCGTTCCAGGTCGTCCGGCGTATTGACGTCGAGCAGATCGGAATTCACGAGGGCGATGTCGATGCGCATGCCTGCCTCGAGCGCCCGCAGCTGCTCGAGCCGCTCGCGGCGTTCGAGCGGCGAGGGCGGCAGCGACACGAAGCGCTCGAGCGCGGCGCGGCGAAAGACGTAAAGGCCCGAATGGAAGTAGAGCGGCCCCTCGCCGGAGGGGGCGGTCGCGCGCGTGAAATAGAGCGCCCGCAGCCGGCCCGGCGCGACGGGCGACCCGACGGCCTTGACGACGTTCGGGTCCGTGCGGTCCCGTTCGTGGCGGATTTCTCCCGCGACCGTGGCGATGTCGACCGCAGGATCGGCGAGCAGGGCGAGCGCCGCGCGGATGTCACCGGGGTCGTGGGTCGGCCGGTCGCCCTGAAGATTGACGACGATCTTCGCCCGCCCTTCCGGATCGACGATGCCGAGCGCCTCGTGCACGCGGTCGGACCCGCTCGGATGATCGCTGCGGGTAAGGACAGCGCGGCCGCCGGCTTTCTCGACCGCGGTCGCGACGGCCTCCGAATCGGTGGCGACCACCACGGGGCCGACGGCGGCGGCCTCGGCCCGCCGCAGGACGTGCACAATCATCGGCGAGCCGGCGATATCGGCGAGCGGCTTGCCCGGCAGGCGGCTCGCCGCCATGCGGGCCGGGATAATGACGACGACCTCGGACTGGGACATGGGCTCGCGGGGGGCTCGCTTGGGCTTGCTGCGCTTCGGCGGCCGGCGCGCGGAGCGCGGCCGGCCACCCGCTTATACGGGTTGCCAGAAGCGCCGCAAACCGGCTATCAGTCCGCCGCTCAAACTGATCGGGCGAAAGGCCAGAGCCCGCACCGCCTGCTTTCCGGAGCCGCTGTCCATGGACTCGTTCGAACTCAACAAAATTCTGGGTGCGGTCCTGTTCACCTGCATGCTGACGCTGGCGCTCAACATCACGGCCGGCGCGGTGTTCGCACCGCCGAAGCCCGAGAAGCCGGGCTACGAGATCGCCGTTCCCGAGCAGGAGGCCGGCGGCGGCGCCAAGGAGGCGGCTCCCGAAGAGGCGGAGAAGCCGATCGCGGTTCTGCTCGCGAGCGCAGACCCCAAGCGCGGGGCGACCGCCGCCAAGAAATGCGCGGCCTGCCACACCTTCGGCAAGGGCGAGCCCAACCGGGTCGGTCCCAACCTTTACGGCGTCGTCGGGCGCGCCAAGGCTTCGACGCCGGGCTTCAGCTATTCGGACGCGCTCAAGAGCAAGGGCGGCACCTGGACCTTCGAGGACCTCAGCGCCTTCATCGCCAATCCGAAAGCCTTTGCGCCCGGCACCAAGATGTCCTATGCGGGTGACCGGCGCGGCAGCGACCGGGCGGACATCATCGCGTTCCTGAACCAGAATTCGGACAATCCGCAACCGCTGCCGCAGGCCGCAGAAGGGGCCGGTGCGCAGCAGGGCAAGCCCGCCCAGTAAAGCGGCAGGCGGTCCGACGGACGGCGACTCCGCCCCGCAATTCGTTCGGCCGCTGATTCCGGCCGCGAGCGAAGCCGGCTGCAGGCGCCGGCGCAGCGACAGGTAGCGACGAGGTGCAGGACCGCGCGCGGCCGCGCCGCCGCGGTGGCGCATCATCGAAAAACCGTCATAATCCCGTGCCGACGGTGCCTGACAGGCAATGGCGCTGAACCGGAGCAGGACGTGGGCCTGATGCACGCATTCTTCCGCGCCGCGACGGCGCTGGCGGTGGGAGCCGCGCTCCTCGGCCCGGCGCGGGCGCAGCCGGCCGACGAGCCCGCCTGGCGTCACGGCCTCTCGCTTTTCGGGGACGTGAAGTACCCGCCGGGCTTCAAGCATTTCGACTATGTCAACCCGAACGCGCCGAAGGGCGGCGCCGTGCGGCTCGGCGCGCTCGGCACCTTCGACAACTTCAACACGGTCGTGGCCGGCGTGAAGGGGACGATCGCCTTCGGCCTCGAGCTGATCTACGACACGCTCATGACCCCCTCGCTCGACGAGGTGTCGACCGAATACGGGCTCATTGCCGAGTCGGTCCGCTATCCGGCGGACTTCAGCTGGGTCACCTACCGCCTGCGCCCCGAGGCGAGGTGGCACGACGGCAAACCCATCACGCCCGAGGACGTGATCTACTCCCTCGAAGTGTTCAAGACGCACAGCCCCATGATCGCGGCCTACTACCGTCATGTCGTGAAGGCGGAGAAGACCGGCGAGCGCGACGTGACCTTCACGTTCGACGGGCCCGGCAACCGCGAACTGCCGCAGATTCTGGGCCAGCTCACGGTACTGCCGAAGCACTGGTGGGAAGGGACCGACAGGAACGGCCGCAAGCGCGACATCACCGCGACCACGCTCGAGCCGCCGCTCGGTTCCGGAGCCTATCGCATCAAGAGCTTCGAGGCGGGCCGGACCGTCGTCTACGAGCGCGTGCCGGACTATTGGGGCCGGAACCTCAACGTCAATATCGGCCGCGATAACTTCGACGAGATCCGCTACGAATATTTCCGCGACCCGACGGTGGCGCTCGAGGCGTTCAAGGCCGACCAGGTCGACTGGCGGACCGAGAACAGCGCCAAGAGCTGGGCGACCGCCTACGACTTCCCGGCCGTGCGCGACAAGCGGGTGATTCTTGAAGAATTTCCCATCCGCAACTTGGGGCGGATGCAGGGCTTCGCGTTCAACACGCGGCGCGACAAGTTCAAGGATCCGCGCGTGCGCCGCGCCTTCAATTACGCCTTCGATTTCGAGGAAATGAACCGGCAGATGTTCTACGGGCAGTACCAGCGGATCGACAGCTATTTCGCTGGCACCGAGCTCGCCTGGAACTGGCGCCCCAACGACGAGCCGCGCGAGGACGACGCCGCTTTCACGGCGCAGCCCGCCCCCGCCTCCGGCCTGCCGGAAGGGCTGGAGCGCGAAATCCTCGAAACCGTGCGCGACAAGGTGCCCCCGGAGGTGTTCACGACGCCTTACAGGAACCCGGTGGGCGGCAGCCCCGAAGCGATGCGGGCGAATCTGCGCGAGGCGATGCGCCTGCTGCGCGAGGCGGGCTATGTGGTGCGCGACCGGAGGCTGGTGAACGCCCAGACCGGCGAGCCGTTGACGGTGGAATTTCTCGGCAACGACCCCAACTCCGAGCGGCTGCACCTCTTCTACAAGCCGGCGCTCGAACGGCTCGGCATCACGGTCACGATCCGCACGGTCGACGATTCCCAGTACGAGAACAGGCTGCGCAACTGGGACTTCGACATCGTCACCGCGGTGTGGCCGCAGTCGCTGTCTCCCGGCAACGAGCAGCGCGACTTCTGGGGCTCGCAGGCGGCGGATCGGCCGGGGTCGCGCAACCTCGTCGGCATCAAGAACCCGGCGGTCGACGCCCTGATCGACCGGATCATCTTCGCCCGGGACCGCGCCGAGCTCGTGGCCGCCTCGCGGGCGCTCGACCGCGTGCTGTTGTGGAATCACTACGTCGTTCCCCAGTTCACCTATCCCAAGGTCCGCACGGCCCGCTGGGATCGCTTCGGCAAGCCGGCCAAGATGCCGGTCTATGGCTTGTCGGCCTTTCCGACGATCTGGTGGTGGGACGCCGGCCGGGCCGCCAAGGCGAGCGCGCGACAGTGAGGACCCCGCGGAGCGCAGTCTCCCGCCGCGAACTGATCATCGCGGGCGCCGCGGCGCTCGCCGCCGGAGCCGTCGTCCGCAGCCCCTGCGCGGGCGCGGCCGACGAGGAGACGGAGAGCCACGGACTCTCCGCCTTCGGCGACCTGAAGTACCCGCCGGGCTTCCAGCATTTCGACTACGTCAATCCGAACGCGCCCAAGGGCGGGGTCTTCTCGCAGATCGGGCCGAACCGCGCCTACAATCAGTCATTCCTCACCTTCAATTCGCTCAACAGCTTCATTCTCAAGGGCGACGGCGCGCAGGGCATGGAGCTGACCTTCGCGACGCTGATGGCGCGCGCCTATGACGAGCCCGACGCGGTGTACGGATATGCGGCGCGCGCGGTGCGCGTGTCCGCCGACGGCACCGTGTACCGTTTCGCGCTGCGGCCGGAGGCCCGGTTTCACGACGGCACGCCGCTCACCGCGCACGACGCCGCCTTCTCGCTGACGATCCTCAAGGAGAAGGGGCATCCGATCATCGCGCAGATGCTGCGCGATCTCGAAGCCGCCGAGGCCGCCGACGACGCGACCCTGATCGTGCGCTTCAACGCCCGGCGCGCGCGCGACGTGCCGCTGTTTGCGGCTACGCTGCCCATTTTCTCGCGCGCCTATTACGGCACCCGCGCCTTTGACGAGACGACGCTCGACGTGCCGCTCGGGTCGGGCCCGTACAAAGTCGGCCGCTTCGAGCCCAACCGCTACATCGAATACGAGCGCGTCAGGAACTGGTGGGGCGCCGACCTACCGGTGATGCGGGGCCAGTTCAATTTCGACACCGTGCGCTTCGAATATTTCCGCGACCGGGAGGTGGGGTTCGAGGCCTTCACCGCCAAGGCCTATCTGTTCCGCGAGGAGTTCACCTCGCGCGTGTGGGCGACGCGCTACGATTTCCCCGCGATCCGCGACGGGCGCGTGAAGCGCGAGGTACTGCCCGACGAGACCCCCTCGGGCGCCCAGGGCTGGTTCATGAACACGCGGCGCGACAAGTTCAAGGATCCGCGCGTGCGCGAGGCGTTGATCTGCGCCTTCGACTTCGAGTGGACCAACAAGAACATCATGTACGGCTCCTACGAGCGCACGCATTCCGTGTTCCAGAACTCGGAGATGATGGCGAAGGGCCTGCCGAGCGAAGAGGAGATCGCCTTGCTCGAGCCGTTCCGCGGCCGGGTTCCGGCGGAGGTGTTCGGCGCGCCCTTCGTGCCGCCCGTCTCCGACGGCTCCGGGCAGGACCGCAAGCTTCTGCGCCGCGCGAGCCAGCTCCTGCAGGAGGCCGGCTGGACCATCAACGGCGGCAAGCGCGTCAACGGCCGGGGCGAGCGGCTGACGATCGAGTTCCTGCTCGACGAGCCGTCCTTCCAGCCGCACCACATGCCGTTCATCAAGAACCTGGCGACGCTCGGCATCGACGCGACGCTGCGCCTCGTCGACCCCGTGCAGTATCGCCGCCGCGTGGACGATTTCGACTTCGACATCACCGTCCAGCGCTTCGGCTTTTCGACGACGCCGGGCGACGCGCTGCGCAGCTACTTCAGCTCGCAGGCCGCCGCCATCAAGGGGTCGCAGAACCTTGCCGGCATCGCCGACCCGGTGATCGATGCGCTGGTCGAAAAGGTGATCGCCGCCCGCGACCGCGCGGCGCTGATCGTCGCCTGCCGCGCGCTCGACCGCGTCATCCGCGCCGGGCGCTACTGGATCCCGCACTGGTACAAGGCGACGCACTGGCTCGCCTACTGGGACGTGTATGATCGACCGGCGCTGAAACCCCGCTATGCGCGCGGCGTTATCGAGACTTGGTGGTACGACCGCGACAAGGCCGCCAGGATCGAACGCGCGGGCTGAGCCGACGACGCCATGACCGCCTATATCATCCGCCGCATTCTGTTCATGGTCCCGACGCTGTTCGGGATCATGCTGGTTTCGTTTCTCGTGGTTCAGTTCGCGCCGGGCGGCCCGGTCGAGCGGGTGATCGCGAGCCTCTCCGGCGCCGAGACCGGGGCGATGTCGCGCGTGTCCGGCTCTCCGACTGGCGACTTCGGCGCGCGCGGCCAGTTCCAGGCCGGGGCGGCGGACGCCGTGACCTCGAAATACCGCGGCGCCCAGGGGCTCGACCCCGCCTTCATCAAGAGCCTCGAGAAGCAGTTCGGCTTCGACAAGCCGGCGCACGAGCGTTTCCTCCTGATGCTGTGGAACTACCTGCGCTTCGACTTCGGCAAGAGCTATTTCCGCGACGTGCAGGTGCTCGACCTCATCAGGGAGAAGATGCCGGTCTCGATGTCCCTCGGCCTCTGGATGACGCTGTTGAGCTATGCGATCTCGATTCCGCTCGGAATCCGCAAGGCGGTGAAGGACGGCTCCCGCTTCGACATCTGGACCTCGGGCGTCATCGTCGTCGGCTATGCGATCCCGGGCTTCCTGTTCGCGATCCTGCTCATCATCCTGTTCGCCGGCGGCTCGTTCTTCGACTGGTTCCCCCTGCGCGGGCTGACCTCGGACAACTGGTCGTCGCTGCCGTGGTGGCAGAAGATTCTCGACTACTTCTGGCACCTGACGCTGCCGCTCATCTCCATGGCCCTCGGCGCCTTCGCCACCATCACGCTTCTGACGAAGAACTCGTTCCTCGACGAGATCCGCAAGCAGTACGTGCTCACGGCCCGCGCCAAGGGCTGCACGGAGCGGCAGGTGCTCTACGGGCACGTGTTTCGCAACGCGATGCTCATCGTCGTGGCCGGCTTTCCGGGCGCCTTCGTCAGCGCCTTCTTCACCGGGGCGCTGCTGATCGAGACCATCTTTTCGCTCGACGGGCTCGGCCTGCTCAGCTTCGAGAGCGTGCTCAACCGCGACTATCCGGTGGTGTTCGCGAACCTGTACATCTTCTCGATCATCGGCCTCGTGGTCGGCCTGCTTTCCGACCTCACCTATACGTGGATCGATCCCCGCATCGACTTCGAGACGCGAGAGGTGTGACGCGCGATGGATGTGAGGGCCGAAGACAAGCGCGCCTCCCTGCCGCCCGACGCCGCGCTGGTGCGGACGACGCCGGCGCTCGCCGGCCAGGCCGAGATCGCCGCGCTCGCCCGCCGCCAGCCGCGCGGCTGGCTGTCCCCGATCAACCGGCGGCGGTGGGAGAACTTCAAGGCCAACCGGCGCGGCTACTGGTCGTTCTGGTTGTTCCTCGTGCTGTTCGTGATTTCGCTCGGCGCGGAGTTCATCGCGAACGACAAGCCGTTCTACATCCGTTTCGAGGGGCGCTCTTATTTCCCGGTCTTCGTCACCTATTCGGAGACGGCGTTCGGCGGCGAATTCGAGACCGCGGCGGATTATCGCGACCCCTATCTGCAGAAGCTGATCTCGGACAAGGGCGGCTACATGCTGTGGCCGCCGATCCGCTTCTCCTACGACACGCACAACCTCGATCTGCCGACGCCTGCGCCTTCGCCGCCGACTTGGATGCTGAGCGACGAGGAGTGCCGGCCGGCGGCCGAGAAGAAGGGCGGCAAGACCTGCGCCGACCTCGAATGGAACTGGCTCGGCACCGACGATCAGGGCCGCGACGTGGTGGCGCGGCTGATCTACGGCTTTCGCATCTCCGTGCTGTTCGGGCTGACGCTGACCGCCATCTCGTCCCTCATCGGCGTGGCCGCCGGCGCCGTGCAGGGCTATTTCGGCGGCTGGACGGACCTTCTGTTCCAACGCTTCATCGAGATCTGGACCTCGATTCCGTCGCTCTACTTGCTGCTCATCATCTCCTCGGTGCTGGTGCCGGGATTCTTCGTGCTGCTCGGCATTCTGCTGCTGTTCTCGTGGGTGTCGCTGGTCGGGCTGGTGCGGGCGGAGTTCCTGCGCGGGCGCAACTTCGAGTACATCCAGGCCGCGCGCGCGCTCGGCGTCTCGAACGCCGTCATCATGTTCCGCCACCTTCTGCCCAACGCCATGGTCGCGACCATGACGATGTTGCCGTTCGTCCTGTCCTCGTCGGTGATGACCCTGACGGCGCTGGACTTCCTCGGCTTCGGCCTGCCGCCGGGATCCCCCTCGCTGGGCGAGCTCTTGTCGCAGGGCAAGGCCAACATCCAGGCGCCGTGGCTGGGGCTCACCGGCTTCTTCACGGTGGCGGTGATGCTCTCGCTTCTGATTTTCATCGGCGAGGCGGTGCGCGACGCCTTCGATCCGCGAAAGACATATGGCTGAGGCCGGCACGACGACGCGCCGCTGCGCGCTGGAAGGTTGAAACGCATGAGGCCTGAACCTCTGCTCTCCGTCCGCGATCTCTCCGTCGCCTTCCGCCAGGGCGGCGAGGAGAGCCTCGCGGTCGATCGCATTTCCTTTGAGGTGGGCCGGGGCGAGACCGTCGCCCTGGTGGGCGAGTCCGGGTCCGGCAAATCGGCGACCGCGCTGTCGATCCTGAAGCTTTTGCCCTATCCGGCGGCGCGCCACCCCTCGGGCGCGATCCTCTTCAAAGGCCGGGACCTGCTGAAGCTTCCCGAGCACGAGATCCGCCACGTGCGCGGCAACGACATCACCATCATCTTCCAGGAGCCGACGACCTCGCTCAACCCGCTGCACACGATCGAGCGGCAGATCGGCGAGGTTCTGCTGCTGCACAAGGGCATCACCGGCGCGAAGGCGCGCCGGCGCATCATCGAGCTGCTCGGCCAGGTCGGCATCGCCGACCCGGAGGCGCGGCTCGGCAGCTATCCCCACCAGCTCTCCGGCGGCCAGCGCCAGCGCGTCATGATCGCGATGGCCCTTGCCAACGAGCCGGACCTGCTCATCGCCGACGAGCCGACCACCGCGCTCGACGTCACCGTGCAGGCGCAGATTCTCGAGCTGCTGAAGAACCTGCAGGCGCGCCTTGGCATGGCGATGCTCTTCATCACCCACGATCTCGGCATCGTGCGCAAGATCGCCGACCGGGTGTGCGTGATGCAGCGGGGCAAGATCGTGGAGCAGGGCAGCGTGAGCGAGGTGTTCGCCGCGCCCCGGCACGACTATACGCGCGCGCTGCTCGCCGCCGAGCCGAAGCCGGACCCGGCGCCGATGCAGCCGCAGGCGCCGGTCGTCGTCGAAGCCAGGGACCTCAAGGTGTGGTTCCCCATCCGCCGCGGCGTGCTGCGCAAGACGGTCGGCTACATCAAGGCGGTCGACGGCGTGAGCTTCGCCGTGCACAAGGGCGAGACGCTCGGCGTGGTCGGCGAATCCGGCTCGGGCAAGACCACGCTCGGCCTCGCCATCCTGCGCCTGATCTCGTCCGAGGGGCCCATCGTGTTCATGGGCCGCAGCCTGCAGCGGCTGACCTTCAAGCAGATGCTGCCGTTTCGGCGCGACATGCAGATCGTCTTCCAGGACCCTTACGGGTCACTGAGCCCGCGCATGTCGGTGTCCGACATCGTCGAGGAAGGTCTCTGGGTTCACCATCGGCGCATGTCGGCGGAGGAGCGCGACGAGCGCGTGGTACGCGCGCTGCGCGACGTCGGACTCGACCCGGAGAGCCGCTTCCGCTATCCGCACGAATTTTCCGGCGGCCAGCGCCAGCGCATCGCGGTCGCCCGCGCCATCGTGCTCGAGCCGAGCTTCGTGGTGCTCGACGAGCCGACGAGCGCGCTCGATATGCTGATCCAGTCGCAGATCGTGGACCTGTTGCGCGCGCTGCAGAAGCGGCGCGAGCTCACCTACATGTTCATCTCGCACGACCTGCGCGTGGTCGCCGCGCTGGCGAGCCGGCTCATCGTCATGCGCCAGGGCAAGGTGGTGGAGCAGGGCCCCGCCAAAGAGATTTTCGCCAATCCGCAGAGCGAATACACGCGCGCGCTGTTCGCCGCCGCCTTCAATCTCGAGGCAGCGCCGGGCGGCGTCGTGTCGCAGTGAGGCACGGCGGGCGCCTCAGGCGGAGGCGCCGCCGGCCCGCGGCCGATCGAGCGCGAGCGTGACCAGGCGCATCTCGCTGTCGTGCGGGTCCGGTCGGATCGTGAAGCCGAGCTCGCGGCACATGCGGAGCATGCCCGTATTCTCCCGCAGCACCTGGCCCTCCACGGTCTTGAGGCCCATGGCCTGCGCGTAGCTGATCATCAGCTCCATGAGCTGCCAGCCGAGCCCGCGGCCCTTGAGGTCCGAACGCACCAAAACCGCATATTCGCCCTGCTCGTAGTTGGCGTCCGCATGCAGCCGCACGACGCCGAGCATCTCGCCGCTCGCCTGGTCCACGGCGACGAAGGCCATCGCGCGCGCATAATCGAGCTGGGTCAGCCGCGCGATGAAGGCGTGGCTGAGCTCCTTGACCGGGGCGAAGAAGCGCAGCCGCAGGTCCTCGGCGCTGATGTGCGCGAGGAAGGCGCGAAAGAGCGGCTCGTCTTCGGGCCGCACCGGCCGCACGAAGACCGGCCGGCCGTCGCGCATGGTGAGGTGGCGCTCCCACTCGCTCGGATAGGGCCGGATGGCGAAGCGCGGATGGCCGGCGCGGCCGGGGGTCGGCGGAACGGGCGCCACCATCATGCGGGCGTCGACGCAGATGACGCCGTCCTTGTCCGCCAGGATGGGGTTCATGTCGAGTTCGCGGATTTCCGGAATGTCGGCCGCGAGCTGGGCGAGCTTGACGAGCACCAGCGCGACGGCGTCCACGTCGGCCGCGGGCACGTCCCGGTACGGCTTGAGGATGCGGGCAACGCGCGTGCGGGCAATGAGCTGGCGGGCGAGATGAAGGTCGAGCGGCGGCAGCTCGAGCGCCTTGTCGTTGATGACTTCGACGGCGGTGCCGCCGCGGCCGAACACCAGAACGGGGCCGAAGGTCGGATCGTCCGCGAGGCCGGCGATGAGCTCGCGCGCCTTGGGCTTGACGATCATGGGCTGGACGGTCACGCCAGTGATGCGTGCATCCGGCCTGCGGGCGCGGGCGCGCGCCAGGATGTCGGCGGCGGCATCGCGCGCGGCGGCCGCGCTGGTGACGTTGAGCCGCACGCCCCCGACCTCGGATTTGTGCACGATGTCGGGCGAGAGCACCTTGACGGCGACCGGCGCGCCCCCGTCCAGGATGGACTGGGCGCGTTCCCCGGCCTCCTCGGGGGTGCGGGCGAGATAAACGGGCGCGACGGGAATCTCATAGGCCTGCAGCACCCCGTTGACGGCGAGCGGCCCGAGCCAGGTCTCCCCCGCCTTCAGCGCCTCTGCGACGATCCGGCGCGCGGCAGCGACGTCGGGGACGAAGTCCTGCGGCAGGCTGGGCGGGGTTTCCATGAGGTTCTCCTGCGCCTCGCCGTAGCGCACGAGCTGCATGAAGCCGCGCACCGCATCGCCCTCGTTCTGGAAGTGCGGCAGCCGGGCGCTCTCGAAGGCCTGCTCGGTCTCGGGCGCGGCGCCGACCCACACGGCGAACACCGGCTTCTGCCGCAGGCCGGGCTGCCGGTGGCGCTCGACCGTGTCGATGACGGCGCGCGCGGCCTCCTTCGGGGAGCCGAGCCCGGTCGGGACGTTGAAGACCATGACCGCGTCGTTCTCCGGATCGCCGAGCAGGGCGTCGAGCGCCGCGACGTAGCGGTTTGCGTCGGCGTCGCCGATGATGTCGACCGGGTTCGCGCGCGACCAGGTGGGGGGCAGCACGGCGTCGAGCCGGCGCATGGTCTCGTCGGAGATGGCCGCGACCGTGCCCCCAAGATCGATCAGGCGGTCCACCGCGAGCACACCGATGCCGCCGCCGTTCGTGAGCAGGGCGAGGCGCCGGCCGCGGAAGGGGCCGATACGGGCGAGCGTTTCCGTGGCGGCGAACAAATCGTCGAGGTCGAACACCCGCAGCAGGCCCGCGCGGCGCAGCGCCGCGTCATAGACGGCGTCCGACCCGGCAAGCGCGCCGGTGTGGGTGAGGGCGGCCTTCGCCCCCTGCGCGTGGCGGCCCGCCTTGATCGCCACGATGGGCTTGGCGCGCGCGGCGGCCCGCGCCGCCGACATGAACTTGCGGGCGTCCTTGATGGACTCGATGTACAGCAGCACCGCCCGGGTGCCGCGGTCCATCGCGAAGAAGTCGAGCAGATCGCCGAAATCCACGTCGAGGGAATCGCCGAGCGACACCACCGCCGAGAAGCCGACGGCGCGCCGGCTCGCCCATTCGATGAGACCGGAGGCGACCGCACCCGATTGCGACAGCAGCGCGAGGTCGCCGGGAAGCGGCATGCCGGCGGCGAAGCTCGCATTGAGCTTCGCGGCCGTGGAA
Organism: Variibacter sp.; assembly: GCA_019689555.1. GTDB lineage: Bacteria > Pseudomonadota > Alphaproteobacteria > Rhizobiales > Xanthobacteraceae > JADGHE01. The sequence continues at coordinate 35,532 of JADGHE010000016.1, forward strand.
ATGACCCCGAGGCAGTTCGGCCCGACGAGGCGCAGGCCGTGGGGCCGCGCCGCGGCCTCGACCGCCGCCGCGATCGAGCCCGGCCCGCGGCCGAGCCCGGCCGTGACGATGATGCAGGCCGCCGCCCCCTTCGCCGCGCTTGCCGCGACGATGTCGCGAACCGCGTGGGGCGGCGTCGCGATCACCACGAGATCGGGCGCCGCCGGCAGGTCTTCGAGGCGCGGCACCGTGGCGAGGCCGTCGATGGAGGGATAGCGCGGGTTCACGAGGTCGATGCGGCCGCCGAACCCGGCGCTGCGCAGATTGCGCAGTATCGTGCGCCCGACGGAATGCGGGCGCGGGCTTGCGCCCACGAGCGCCACCGAGGACGGGTGAAACAGCGTATGGAGGCGATAAGTGCTCATGGGCCGTCCGTTCGTCCGCAGGCGGCGCCCGGCTCGCCGGGCGGGCGAGCCGGGCGGGGAAGCCGGGCTCGTATCAGGCTCGTATTTTGGGCCGCCCGGCCCCATGGCCTAGATCAAATCCGCCCGAAAGCAGCCTCATAATGTCGCGGCGACGCCTGCGCCGCCGTCCGCGCTGCCGTTCGCGAGAGGCTCGCACGGCAGGGGCGGGGGCGCGCGCGCAAAACCCCGTCGACGCGCCCGGAGGCCCCCCGCAAGGCCTTTTGCCCGAGGGCGCCCCACCAATCCCGTCAGGCCCGCGAAACACCCTGGAATTTCAGAGGTTTAATACCCATTTATTGGGCCTGTACGGCGCCTGTTTTTCGTGTCACACGAGAGCCCTGGAACAGGCGATTTTTACAAGCGATTCGAAGGTTTTACCGCATGGCCGAGCCCGCCCGCTCCGAAGCCCCGTCCGACTACAGCGCGGAATCGATCAAGGTCCTCAAGGGCCTCGACGCCGTGCGCAAGCGGCCGGGCATGTATATCGGCGACACCGATGACGGCTCGGGCCTCCACCACATGGTCTACGAGGTCGTCGACAACGCCATCGACGAGGCGCTCGCCGGCTACGCCAACGAGGTGACGGTCACCCTCAACCCCGACGGCTCGTGCACGGTGCGCGACAACGGGCGCGGCATTCCGACCGACATCCATCCCGGCGAGGGCGTCTCGGCGGCCGAGGTCATCATGACCCAGCTGCACGCCGGCGGAAAATTCGACCAGAACTCCTACAAGGTCTCGGGCGGGCTGCACGGGGTCGGCGTCTCGGTCGTGAACGCGCTGTCCTCCTGGCTGCGCCTGCGGATCTGGCGCGACGGGCGCGAGCACATGATGGAGTTCCGCGACGGCGTGCCCGTGGCGCCGCTCGCGGTGGTCGGCGCGGCGCCGGGCCAGCGGGGCACGGAGGTCACCTTCCTGCCCTCGCCCGCGACCTTTTCGATGACGGAGTTCGATTTCGCGACGCTCGAGCACCGGCTGCGCGAGCTCGCCTTCCTCAACTCCGGCGTTCGCATCGTGCTCACCGATCTGCGCCACGCGGTCGAGCGGCGCGAGGAGATGCGCTACGAGGGCGGGGTCGAGGCCTTCGTCAAATATCTCGACCGCAGCAAGAATCCGCTGATCCCCGCGCCGATCGTGATCAAGGCCGAGCGCGACGGCATCGCGGTGGAGGCCGCGCTGTGGTGGAACGACGGCTTTCACGAGACGGTGCTGTGCTTCACCAACAACATTCCGCAGCGCGACGGCGGCACGCACCTCGCCGGCTTCCGCGGCGCGCTGACCCGCCAGATCACCGGCTATGCGGAGGCGAGCGGCATCGCCCGGAAGGAGAAGATCGCGCTCACCGGCGACGACTGCCGCGAGGGGCTGACGGCGGTGCTGTCCGTGAAGGTGCCGGATCCGAAATTCTCCTCGCAGACGAAGGACAAGCTGGTCTCCTCCGAGGTGAAGCCGGTCGTCGAAGGCGTGATCAACGAGCGGCTCGCGGTGTGGCTCGAGGAGCATCCGACGGAGGCGAGGGCCATCGTCGGCAAGGTGGTGCAGGCCGCGGCCGCGCGCGAGGCGGCGCGCAAGGCGCGCGAGCTGACGCGCAAAAATCCGCTCGGCGTGACCTCGCTGCCGGGCAAGCTCGCCGACTGTCAGGAGCGCGACCCCGCGAAGTCGGAACTGTTCATCGTCGAGGGCGACAGCGCCGGCGGCTCGGCCAAGCAGGCGCGCAACCGCGAATTTCAGGCGGTCCTGCCGCTCAGGGGCAAGATTTTGAACGTGGAGCGCGTGCGCCCGGACAAGATGCTGTCCTCGGAGCAGATCGGCACGCTCATCACCGCGCTCGGCACCGGCATCAGCGACGAGTTCAACGCCGACAAGGTCCGCTATCACAAGATCATCATCATGACCGACGCGGACGTCGACGGCTCCCACATTCGCACGCTGCTGCTCACCTTCTTCTACCGGCAGATGCGCGAGCTCATCGAGCGCGGCTACATCTACATCGCGCAGCCGCCGCTTTATAAGGTCACGCGCGGCAAGTCCGAGCAGTATCTCAAGGACGAGCGCGCGCTCGAGGACTATCTGCTCACCGAGGGGCTCGCCGAGGCCGTTCTGCGCCTCGGCAACGGGGAGGAGCGCGCCGGCGCCGACTTGCGCGCGGTGGTGGAGGAGGCGCGCATCGTCCGCAACGTGCTGCAGGGACTGCACACGCGCTACGACCGCAAGGTCGTCGAACAGGCGGCGATCGCCGGCGTGCTGCGCCCCGCCGTGCTCGACGACGCGCCGGCCGCCGCGGCGGCCGCCGAGTCGATCGCCCACCGGCTCGACGCGCTGTCGGAAGAGTTCGAGCGCGGCTGGCAGGGAACCTTTGACGGCGGCTTCCACTTCTCGCGCACGGTGCGCGGCGTGAGGGAGACGGCCGTGATCGACCAGGCGCTGCTCGGCTCGGCGGAGGCGCGCAAGCTCGACGAGCACGCGGCCTCGCTGCACGAGATCTACGGGCTGCCGGCGGTGCTGCTGCGCAAGGGAGAGGAGACACCGGTTTACGGCCCCGTGGGCCTGTTCGAAGCCGTGCTCGCCGCCGGCCGCAAGGGCCTGACGCTGCAGCGCTACAAGGGTCTCGGCGAGATGAACCCCGAGCAGCTGTGGGAGACGACGCTCGACGTCAATGCGCGCTCGCTGCTGCAGGTCAAGGTGAAGGAGGTGGACGAGGCCGATGACATCTTCACCAAGCTGATGGGCGATGTCGTGGACCCGCGCCGCGAATTCATCCAGGAGAACGCGCTCGCCGCGCGCGTCGACGTCTAGCCGGACGGAATTTCGGACGAGCGGGACAGAAGCCGCGATCCTTCCCCGCACGGCGGGGAGGGAATGGGAATCGCGCCGCGCCACAAGGCCGTCGTTTGGAGGTGCGCGCGAAACGAGCCTCGAGGGAAGGCGGATCAAGCGGAGCGAAAGCGGGCGGGACGAAACGATTGCAAGGGCGGCCCCGTCGCGCGGCCGCCTTCCGTCCCGATTCGGAACCCTTGGGGCGGCGGCGACGTTTGCGAAGAAAGGTTCGGGAGCGTGCCATGCCGTCGCGCCGGATTCTCGGCCGGATTCTCGACGTCCTGCAGGCGAAGCGCGCCGGCGGCGGCGTTGCTGCGGCCTTCGCGGCCGTGCTCGTCGGGACCGCCGCCGCGGCGCAGTTGCCGGTCGCCCCGGAGTCGCAGCCGCCCGCCGGCGACGCCCGGCCGGCGCCGCCGCGCGAGGGCGATCCGAGCGAACGCCTGGAGCGCTCGGAAGGCGTGATCAAGCCGCCGCCCACGGGCGATGCCGAGATTCACGTGCCGCCCAAGGAGCCCGACACCGGCGCGATGCCGGTCATTCCCCCGCCGGGCACGCCGGGCGGGCGGCAGGATGTGAGGCCGAAATAGGCCGCGCGCCCCCCGTGCGCGGGGGGTGCCGAGCCTCTCGCAGGCGCGTGCCCGGTTAAGCGGCGACCTTTTCGAGGAAGCGCTCGACCTCCGTGCGCAGATCGATCGCGCCGGCCTCGACGGCCTGGGAGGCGGCGAGCATGCTCTGCGCCGAGCCCTGCGTTTCGCTCGCGGCGCCCGTGACCTCGCTCAGCACCGTGCGGAACAGGGCCGCGCCGCGCGCGGCGCTCGTGACGTTGTGGGAGATCTCGTCGGTCGCCGCGTTCTGCTGCTGCAGGGAGGCGGCGCAGGCCGATGTGTACTGATTGATCTCCTCCATCCGGTCGGTAATGCGGCGGATCGCCTCCACCGCCATCGCAGAGGAGTTCTGCACGGCCGCGATGAGCCCGGCGATCTCCTCCGTCGCTTTGGACGTCTGCACGGCGAGCGACTTCACTTCGGCGGCGACCACTGCGAAGCCGCGGCCGGCCTCGCCGGCGCGCGCCGCCTCGATCGTGGCGTTGAGGGCGAGGAGGTTCGTCTGCCCGGCGATTTCGCGGATGAACTTCAGCACATTGCCGATCTTGCCCGCGGCGTCGGCGAGGCCGGAGACCTGTTCGTTGGTCGTCTGCGCCTCGGCGACGGCGACGCGGACGACCTCGGCGGTCTGATCGAGCTGCCGGCCGATCTCGACGATGGAGGCGAGAAGCTCTTCGGCGGCCGTGGCCGCGGCGGAGACGTTGTCGGACGCCTCGGCCGAGACCGCGACCGCCCCGGTCGCGCGCTCCGTCGTCTGCTGCGAGAGGTCGAGGAGCGTCGTCGCCGTCTTGCGCATGGCGGCGGCGCTGTCGCTCAGGCCTTGCAGAACGGTCGCGACGCGCTGCCGGAAGGTCTGGATGGCGGATTCGACCGCGACGCGCCGGCGCTCCTGCTCCGCCATCAGGGCCTGCTGCTGCTCGGCGCGCCGCTGCTCGGTCACGTCGTCGTGGGTGCAGACCCAGCCGCCGTCCGGCATCGGCCGGTTGGTGAGCGAGATGATGCGCCCGTTGCGCATTTCGATGGTCTTCGTGACCTGCCGGCCCTCGGCGATCTCGCGCAGGGTGGTCTCGACGTATTCGTCCGGGTCGCCGGTGAAGCTGCCGGCGGCGGCACGGTAATGGATGAGGTCGCGCAAAGTGCAGCCGGGCTTCACGATTTCCGGCGACAGATTGTACATCTGCAGATAGCGGTCGTTGAAGAGAACCACCGTGCCCCGCGCGTCGAGCATGCACAGGCCCTGCGACATGTTGTTCAGCGCGGTCGCGAACTGCCGGTTCTGCTTGCGCAGCAGGATGAGACGATAGACGAGGACGGTGGAAACGAGCGCTGCGGCCGCCGCCGCGAGGCCGCCCAAAGCCGAGACTGAAGACGCGAGCATGGAATTCCCGTGCGCCGGTCGCCGGTGCGCAGCCGCCCGGCGGGCATTGTGAGACTATGCGCGGAACCACTTCTCAACGGTTAACCGTGTTTCGGCGAGCGTCGCGCCGGCCGCTTCGCGAAAAGGCGGGGCCCCGGCCGGAGCCGGGGCCCCCAACGGTTGCGGCGGTGCCGGGTCTTCCGCCGCGCCCGTATCCCGTCGCGCGGGGGCTCAGGTGGTGTAGGCGCGCTCGCCGTGCTCGGTGAGGTCGAGCCCTTCGCGTTCCTGCTCGGCCTTGACGCGCAGGCCGACCGCGAGATCGACGACCTTGTAGAGGATCGCCGAGCCGAGGCCGGACCATGCGAGCGTAAGCAGCACCGCCTTGATCTGCGCCCAGACCTGGGTGCCGAAGGCGTATTCGGCGATCTTGCCGGTCGTGTAGTCTATGATGCCGGCACCGCCGAGCGCCGGATTGACCAGCACGCCCGTGAGGATCGCGCCGATGATGCCGCCGACGCAGTGCACGCCGAACACGTCGAGCGAGTCGTCGTAGCCGAGCGCGTTCTTCACCGTCGTGCAGAAGAAGAAGCAGACCGCGCCGGCGATGAGCCCGAGCACGAGCGCACCCATCGGCCCGGCGAAGCCCGAAGCCGGCGTCACCGCCACGAGTCCGGCGATCGCGCCCGAGAGGACGCCGAGCAGCGAAGGCTTCCCCTTGGCGCCCCACTCGACGAACATCCAGGAGAGTGCCGCCGCCGCGGTCGCGACGAAGGAGTTCACCATCGCGAGCACCGCGCCGCCGCTCGCTTCGAGGTTGGAGCCGGCGTTGAAGCCGAACCAGCCGACCCACAAGAGCGAGGCGCCGACCATGGACAGCGTCAGCGAGTGGGGGGACATCAGCTCACGGCCGTAGCCGACGCGCTTGCCGATCATGAGCGCGCCGACGAGTCCGGCGATGCCGGCGTTGATGTGCACCACCGTGCCGCCGGCGAAGTCGATCGCGCCCCACTGGAAGATGAGCCCGGAATCGGCGTTGACCTCGTCGAGCTTCGCCTGAGCGGCGGCCTTGGCGGCTTCGTCGCTTGCGGCCGCGAGCGCCTTGGCGGCGGCGTCGATGGCGTCCGGTCCCGCCCAGTACCAGACCATGTGGGCGATGGGGAAATAGACGAAGGTCACCCACAGCGGCACGAACAGCGCGAGCGCCGAGAACCGGATGCGCTCGGCGAAAGCGCCGACAATCAACGCCGGCGTGATCGCCGCGAAAGTCATCTGGAAGGCGATGTAGACGTATTCCGGAATGGCGACGCCGACCGAGAAGGTCGCGGCCTTGGAATCGGGGGTGACGCCGGCCAGGAACGCCTTGGAGAACCCGCCGATGATGCTCGAGCCGCCGGTGAAGGTCAGGCTGTAGCCGTATACGGCCCAGATCACCACGACGATGCAGACCGTGTAGAACACGTGCATCAGGACGGAGAGCATGTTCTTGCTGCGCACGAGCCCGCCGTAGAAGAGGGCGAGGCCGGGAATGGTCATCAGCAGCACGAGCACGGTGGCCGACAGCATCCAGGCCGTGTCGCCCTTGTTGACGACGGGTTCGGCCACGGCGGGCGGGGCCGAGGTCTGCGCGAGGGCGGGCAGGGCGAGGAGGAGCGCCGCGAGCCCGGCGAGCCCGAGCGAGGCGACGAGCCCCGCGCGATGCGACTTGAACGTCATTTGGAACTCCTTGGCTGATGAGTGGCGCGGGGCGTCAGAGAGCCGCCTTGTCGGTCTCGCCGGTGCGGATGCGTACGGCGTTGTCGAGATCGAGGACGAAGATCTTGCCGTCGCCGATCTGGCCGGTCTTGGCGGCCGCGGCGATGGCGTCGACGACGCGATCGGCCTGCGCGGCCTCGACCGCGACCTCGATCTTGATCTTGGGCAGAAAGCTCACCGCATATTCCGCCCCGCGATAGATTTCGGTGTGCCCGCGCTGGCGCCCGTAGCCCTTCACCTCCGTCACGGTCATGCCGTGCACCCCTATGGCGGTGAGAGCATCGCGCACCTCGTCGAGCTTGAACGGCTTGATGATGGCGATGACGAGTTTCATCCTGAAAAGTCCCGCTGGTTGGGTGGCGCCCGCGCGCGCACCGCCGGCCGATGCCGGCTCTGTGGCGCCGCAACGGGAAATCAAATGCCGTGCCACTCCGCGCGGCAGGCGCTAACACATTGAAATGTCGTTTGTTTTTCGCCGCCAGGGGCGGGCACCGGGGAACCGGGCTGCTGCGCCGCACAAAATCGGGCCCGGATTCTGCCTAAGCGATAGGCAGTCGTGCCCCCGGACAGGAAGACTGCCTATGGATTGGGCAGCCCTTGGGGCCGGCCCCGACGAAGGGCAGGCTCACGGCAGTGCTGCCGCCCGGCGGTGCCCTGCCCGCGCCGGCGCCGCCGCTCGATCGCGCGTCAGGCGTGGATCGATTCGCCGTGCAGGCGGATGTCGAGGCCAGCGCGCTCGTCCTCGTCGCTCACGCGCAGCGGAACGAGGAGTCCGACTGCCTTGAGGATGACGAAGGTGGCCGCCCCGGACCACGCGATCGTCACCGCCGCGCCGAGGCACTGGATCCAGAGCTGGCGCGGATTGCCTTCCAGCAGGCCGGGAAAGCCCGCCGGACTGTCGGGCCCGGCGGAGACCGCGGCCGCCGCGAAGACGCCCGTGAGGATCGTCCCGATGACCCCGCCGACGCCGTGGACGCCGAAGACATCCAGCGAATCATCGTAGCCGAGGCGCTGCTTGAGGCTCGTGCAGGCCCAGAAGCAGACGAATCCTGCGACCGCGCCGATGACGACCGCGTGGAGGGGCAGCACGAATCCCGAGGCGGGCGTGATGGTTCCGAGGCCGGCGATCGCGCCGGAGATCATGCCGAGCACCGAGGGCTTGCCGCGCATGTACCATTCGATCGCCGTCCACGAGAGCGCGCCGGCGGAAGCCGCGAGGTGGGTCGCGACGATGGCCATGGCGGCGCGCGAGCCGGCGCCGAGCGCCGAGCCGCCGTTGAACCCGAACCAGCCGACCCACAACAGCCCGGTTCCGATCACCGCGAGCGACAGGTCGTAGGGCGCGAAGTTTTCGGTGCCGTAGCCGCGGCGCTTGCCCACCACGCAGGCGGCGACGAGCCCGGCGATGCCGGCATTGATGTGAACCACGGTTCCGCCCGCGAAATCGAGAAGCCCCCTGGCCTGCAGGAAGCCGCCGCCCCAGACCCAGTGCGCGAGCGGCACATAGACGATGAAGAACCAGGCGAGACCGAACAGCAGAAAGGCGGAAAAGCGTATGCGGTCCACGATCGCGCCCGACACCAGCGCGACCGTGATGATGGCGAAGGTCATCTGATAGATCATGAACAGCGACTCGGGGATGGTCTTGGCGAGCGCGCTGACGCTGTCGGGCCCCAGGCCGCTGAGGAAGAGCCGTTCCGCCGAGCCGATCACCGCGCCTTCGCCCGTGAAGGCGAGCGAGTAGCCGGCCCCCGCCCACAGCAGCGTCACCATGGCGGCGCAGGCGAAGCTCATGGCCATGGTGGCGAGCACGTTCTTCTTGCGCACCATGCCGGCGTAGAAGAGGGCAAGTCCCGGGATCGTCATCATCAGCACGAGGGCCGTGGCGCCGATCATCCAGGCGGTATCGGCGCCGTCGATGCGCGGCGCCGAAGCGGCCGCTTGTGCGCAAGCGGGCACCGCGGCGGCAAACGGCGCAACCGCGGCCGCAAGGCCCGCGCCGGCGCGCCGCAGCACTGCTGAAATCTTGGGCATCACCCCTCCGAAGCGTTTGTTTGCGCGCCGTCACAGCGCGTCCGAGTCGGTTTCTCCGGTGCGGATGCGGACCGCATGGCCGATGTCGAGGACGAAGATCTTGCCGTCGCCGATCTGGCCGGTCTTCGCGGTGGCGGCGATGGTGTCGACCACCTTGTCGGCCTGGTCGGACGCAACCGCGACTTCGATCTTGACCTTCGGCACGAAGCTGATGGCGTATTCGGCCCCGCGGTAGATTTCCGTGTGGCCCTTCTGCCGGCCGTAGCCCTTCACCTCGCTGACCGTCATGCCGGCGACGCCGAGCGCCGTGAGCGCGTCGCGCACTTCGTCGAGCTTGAAGGGCTTGATGATGGCGATGATGAGCTTCATGGCGTCCCCCGGCTGTTCGCCGGGGCGCGCATGAACTCACCCCCGCGGTTCGAGGGCGCGCCCAGGGCCGACCCCCGGCAGGACGGCCCTTCGCTCGCAATCAAAGCTCATGCCAAGTGCGCAAACCAGCGGCAGGGGCCTCTTTGGCTGCGAAATCGACGGATTCGCGCGCGGCATCGCGCCGCGGACGCGGCCCATTATGTTCAAATTATCGGCAATTGCCTACCGATTGATCAGATGCCCCGCTCGATCGCCGCAGGCCGAAGGCACGCGGCCGGCGCGACGGCGGCAGCCCTCACGGGCCCGGACGGCGCAGGCGCACGATGCCCTCCTGCGCGACCGAGGCGACGAGCGTGCCGTCGCGGGTGAAGACGAGGCCGCGCGCGAAGCCGCGGGCTCCGGCCAGATTCGGCGTGTCCTGGGCGTAGAGCAGCCACTCGTCGGCGCGGAACGGCCGGTGCAGCCACAGCGCATGGTCGAGGCTTGCCGCCATGAACTCGGGTTCGAACAGCGTGCGCCCGTGCGGCACCAGAGCGGTGTCGAGCAGCGTCATGTCGGAGGCGTAGGCGAGCACGCACTGGTGAATCGCCGGATCGTCCGGCAGCCGCCCCGTGGTGCGGATCCACACATGGAAGCGGCCGTCCTCCAACTTCCGACCCCGATAGCGGTCGAGCTCGACCGGACGCAATTCGAGCGGCCGCTCGCGCTCGTAATAGCGCCGCACCGGCTCGGGCATAATGTCGCGGAAGCGCTGGCGCATCTCGGTCTCGTTGCCGAGCGCCTCCGGCGGCGGCACGTCCGGCATCTTCGCCTGGTGCGTCAGTCCCTCCTCGTCGTTGTGGAAGGACACCGACATGGAGAAGATCGGGCGCCCGTGCTGGATCGCCGAGACGAGCCGCGTCGAGAAGCTCTTGCCGTCGCGGATGCGCTCCACGTTGTAGATGATCGGCACCTTGGGATCGCCGGGCAGCAGGAAGTAGGCGTGCATGGAGTGCGGCGTGCGGCCTTCGACCGTGCGCACCGCCGCGACCAGGGCCTGGCCGATGACCTGCCCGCCGAAAACGCGCTGCCAGCCCGATTGCGGGCTGCGGCCGCGAAAGAGGTTCACCTCGAGCGGCTCGAGATCGAGCAGAGACAGGAGGTCCTGGACGGCGTGAGACATCGGGTCAGTCCGTATCCGTCGCATAGGGGCGGGGGATGGGGGCCTGCGGCAGCGCGGGGTGCGGGCGCCCGAAGTCCGGCGCCGCCGCGTCCTGCCCGAGCTGCACGATGCCGCGGCGGATCGCGCGCGTGCGCGCAAAATGCTCGAACAGCAGCTCGCCGTCGCCGCGGCGGATTGCGCGCGTGAGCCTGGCGAGGTCCTCGTTGAAGGTGCCGAGCATTTCCAGCACCGCCTCCTTGTTGGCGAGAAAGATGTCGCGCCACATGGTCGGGTCGGACGCGGCAATGCGCGTGAAGTCGCGAAACCCGCCGGCGGAGAACTTCAGCACCTCCGATTTCGTGACCGCGGCGAGCTCGTCCGCCGTGCCGACGATCGTGTAGGCGATGAGGTGCGGCAAGTGGCTGGTGACGGCGAGCACGAGGTCGTGATGCTCCGCCGTCATGGTTTCGACATTGGCGCCGAGCGCGCGCCAGAACGCGGCAAGCCGTTCGACCGCCGCAGGATCGGCGTCGGCCGGCGGCGTCAGGATGCACCAGCGGTTGACGAACAGCTCGGCGAAGCCGGCGTCGGGTCCGGAAAACTCGGTGCCGGCGACGGGGTGGGCGGGGACGAAATGCACGCCCTTCGGGATGTGCGGCGCCATATCGCGCAGCACCGAGCCCTTGACCGAGCCGACATCGGACACGATGGCGCCCGGCGCGACATGCGGGCCGATCTCCCGGGCCACCGCGCCGCATTGCCCGACCGGGATCGAGACGATCACGAGATCGGCGCCTTCGACGGCGGCGGTGTTCGTTTCCACCACGCGGTCGGCGAGCCCCAGTTCGACGACGCGCCGGCGCGTCGCCTCGGTGCGCGAGGTCGCGACGATCGAACGCACGGCCCCGGCCGCGCGCGCCGCGCGCGCGATGGACGAGCCGATGAGGCCGACGCCGATCAGCGCCAGGCGATCGAAGAGGGGAGCGCCCGCCGTCACCGTCATGGCGCCTTGCCGTCGAGGAAGTCGCGCAGGCTTTCCACGACCAGCCGGTTCGCCTCCTCGCTGCCGACAGAGCAGCGCAGGGCGTGGGGCAGGTGATAGGCGCCGACCTGCCGCAGGATGAGGCCCCGCCGGGTCAGGAACGCATCGGCCTCGGCGGCGGTGCGCCCGGGTTCGCGCGGGAAATGGATGAGCACGAAGTTGGCGACGCTCGGCGTCACCTCGAGCCCGAGCTTCCCGATCTCCTCCGACAGCCAGGCGAGCCAGCGCGTGTTGTGCGCCACCGACCTTTCGACATGCGCGGTGTCCTGCATGGCGGCGACACCCGCCGCGATGGCCGCCGCGTTGACGTTGAACGGCCCGCGGATGCGGTTGATCGCATCGACGACGTGCGGCGGGCCGTACATCCAGCCGAGCCGCAGCGCGGCGAGGCCGTGGATCTTGGAGAAGGTCCGGCACATCACGACGTTCTCCGACGTCGCCACGAGCTCGATCCCCGCTTCGTAGTCGTTGCGGCGGACATATTCGGCGTAGGCGGCGTCGAGCACCAGAAGGACGTGCGGCGGCAGCCCGGCGTGCAGCCGCCTCACCTCGTCGAAGGGCAGATAGGTTCCGGTCGGGTTGTTGGGATTGGCGAGGAAGACGAGCCGCGTGCGCTCGGTGACGGCGCGCAGGATGAGATCCACGTCGGCCGTGTAGTTGGTCTCGGGAACGACGACCGGCGTGCCGCCCGAAGACAGCGTCGCGATGCGATAGACCAGAAAGCCGTGGAGGGTGTGGATCGCCTCGTCGCCCGGCCCCACATAGGCGTGGGCCAGGAGGTTGAGCAGCTCGTCGGAGCCCGCGCCGCAGACGATGCGCGCGGGATCGAGCCCGAAAGCCTGGCCGATCGCCTCGCGCAGCGCCGTGGCGGACCCGTCCGGATAATCGTGCAGCGTCTCCGCGACCGAGCGGAAGGCGGCGACGGCCTTCGGGCTCGCGCCGAGCGGCGATTCGTTGGACGACAGCTTGAAGACTTTGGCGAGGCCGGGTGCGCTCGACTTGCCGGGCACATAGGCCTGGATCTGCAGAACGCCGGGACGCGGCTGCGGACGGGGCGCGGACATTTCGTAAGCCTCAACCTCCTGCGGCGTCGTGGACACACGCGCTGGTCTCATGTTCCCCCTCCCCGGAAGGGGAGGGATCGGGGTGGGGGTCCCCAGAGCCCCTCGAGCGGAGAAAGGTTGCGATCGAGCCGATCGCGACCCCCTCCCGGACCGCTGTGCGGCCCGGCCTCTTCCCTTGCCGGGAGAGGCAAGACGCTCATCGACCGGTCGGCACCGGCGGTGCGCCTTCGTGCGCGACCCTATAGCGGGTTGCGTGGCTTCCGACGAGAGCGGTGGAGCGAACCGAGACGCCGGCCTTGACCAGCGTGTCGGTCACGGCCGCGAGCGGGCGGCCGCTCGGCAGGGAGACGAGCAGCGCCGCCCCGTCGAAGGCGCCGTCCGGCACCGCCACGACCTCGGCCAGCGTGTCGATGGCGCGCGCGGCGGCCGCGCTCCAGCCGGAGACCTTCACGCTCCAGACCTCGACGTCCCGGACGACGGCGTCCGTGGCCGGATGGCACACCGCGAAGACGGGCAGGCCGGCCGGGTGGTCGGCGCGCTCGACGAACGGCAGGCGCGCGATGATCTTCGGCGCGGCCTCGTCCTCCAGCACCGTCCACCACGCCCCCGCCCCCGCGATGCCGGTCGCAGGAACGAGCGCGATGTCGCCCTTCGAGGCGTGCACGGCGCCGACCGCCGCCTGCGCGCTCATATGCGGCACGAAGGGCGCCGTGAAGCCGAAGTGGAAGCGCGCGGAATCCCGCATCGCGGCGTCGCCTGCCGAGAGGTCGGCGTGCACCCTGTAGGGCGCCTGAACATAGGTGAAGGTGGAAATGATCACGCGCCAGATGCTCTCGACCGTATCGAGCGGCAGAATGCCCCGATGGCGCTCGACGAGTCGCCGCATCATGTCCGCTTCGCGCGCGGGGCGAAAGGCCGAGCCCGACTCCTGCGTGCGCTTGACGGCGATGAGCCGGTCGATGATCTCGCCGCGCTCGATCAGCAGGCGGTGCATGGCCTCGTCGATGCGGTCGATCTCGCGCCGCAGATCGGCGAGGGACGGCGTTGGCTCGGTCTCTTCGGTGGTCATCGAGGTTTCGGGCGGCGTTCGAGGCCGACCTGGGCAAGCCCCGGCGTCGGGCTTCTCCGGCCGGCGTCCTTCACGGGTCCCGCACGGCGCGTCCGGCACGTCCGGGATGACGAACGCTTCTGATACGCAGACCGGGCCCGGAAAGCAAACAAAGCATTGACAGTTTGGGCCTAGGCTCCCTACCTACGCGCGCGGCGCCCCCGGAAACAGACGAAGATTGAGGGATGCCTGTACGGAGTAACGAACAGTGGCCGAGGCCGACCTGACTCTCGCGCGCGGCCGACCCGGCCCGACCCGGGAGGCCGACAATCCGCGCTCGCTGGTCGTCCGCTTCGGCCCCGACCGGCCGCTCAAACTCGACGCCGGCGTCGAGCTCAGCCCTTTCCAGATCGCCTACCAAACCTACGGCACGCTCGACGCCAACCGCACCAACGCGGTGCTCATCTGCCATGCGCTCACGGGCGACCAGCACGTCGCGAACGTTCATCCGGTGACCGGCAAGCCGGGCTGGTGGGAAACCATGGTCGGCCCCGGCAAGCCGATCGACACCAACCGCTACTTCGTCATCTGCGCGAACGTGCTCGGCGCCTGCATGGGGACGACGGGGCCGGCCTCCACCAACCCGCGGACCGGCGAGCCCTGGGGGCTCGATTTTCCCGTCATCACGATCCGCGACATGGTGCGGGCGCAGGCGATGCTGCTCGACCACCTGGGCATCGACACGCTGTTCGCGGTCGCCGGCGGGTCCATGGGCGGCATGCAGGTTCTCCAGTGGGCCGCGAGCTATCCGGAGCGTGTCTTCGCCGCTTTGCCGATCGCCACCGGCGCGCGCCATTCGGCGCAGAACATCGCCTTCCACGAGGTGGGCCGGCAGGCCGTGATGGCGGACCCCGAGTGGCGCGGCGGCCGCTACCTGGTCGAGGGCACGAATCCGCGCCGCGGGCTCGCGGTCGCGCGCATGGGCGCGCACATCACCTATCTCTCGGACGCGGCGCTGCACCGCAAGTTCGGCCGCCGCTTCCAGGACCGGTCGAACCCGACCTTCTCCTTCGACGCGGACTTCGAGGTGGAGTCCTATCTGCGCCATCAGGGCATCACCTTCGTCGAGCGCTTCGACGCCAATTCCTATCTCTACCTTACCCGCGCGATGGACTATTTCGACCTCGCGGCGGACTATGGGGGCGTCCTGGCCAACGCGTTCCGCGGCACCGAGACGCGGTTCTGCGTGATCTCGTTCACCTCGGACTGGCTGTTTCCGACCTCCGAGTCGCGCGCCGTGGTGCATGCGCTCAACGCCGCGGGCGCCCGTGTCTCCTTCGCCGAAATCGTGACCGACAAGGGGCACGACGCGTTCCTGCTCGACGAGCCGGAGCTGTTCGCCATCGTGCGCGGCTTCCTCGCAGGCGCCGGCAAGGCGCGCGGCCTGCCGCCGGCAGACTGACCATGCAGCACGCCGGACGCAGGTCTCGGGCGCCGTCTGCCGCCCCCCGCGCGCGGGGAAGGGTCGGCGCGCCGCGCGCGGCGGCCGAGCGGGATGCGCTGCGCCCCGCGGGCGTGGGGAAAGCCCATCACCCCGACTCTCTCCCCGCCGCCGGGGAGGTGGAGAAGAGAGGCTGAGGATGCTGCGACGTCTGCTGCGCGACCGCACGATGGCCGATGCCGCCCGCACGCCGGGCGGCGCGCGCGTCGACCTCGTGGTGGTCGCGGACATGGTGGCCTACGGCGCGCGGGTGCTGGACGTCGGCTGCGGCGACGGCGAACTGCTGCAGCTTCTCGCCGAGCGCCGCGGCGTCGACGGCCGGGGCATCGAGCTTTCGCGCGAGGGCGTGAACGAGTGCGTGAGCAAGGGGCTCGCGGTGATTCAGGGCGACGCCGATACCGACCTCGTCGACTATCCGGACGACGCCTTCGACTACGTGATCCTGTCGCAGACGCTGCAAGCTACGCGCCGTCCGCGCCAAGTGCTCGAGCACATGCTGCGCATCGGCCGCCGCGCCATCGTGTCGTTCCCCAACTTCGGTCATTGGCGCATCCGTCTGCAGATCCTTTTCAAGGGCCGCATGCCGACGACGGACAATCTGCCGTACACCTGGTACGACACGCCGAACATTCACTTCTGCACCATCAAGGACTTCCGCGAACTGTGCGACGCCATCGGCGCCCGCATGGAACGCGCCGTCGCGCTCGACGCCTGGGGCAAGCCGCTGCGGCTCAATGCGCCCTGGTGGTTCTGGAACCTGTTCGGCGAGCAGGCGGTGTTTCTGCTGACGCGGAAATAGCGGCGGTCCGTGCGCGACCGGCGGCGTGACGAGCCGCGTCGCGCAGGCCGCAGAGACGGCGCGCGGACAGCGCGCGCGAAGACGCGATTGGAACGTCCCAGAAAAGAGGCAGGCGCAACGGTTGCGGCCTCCGGCCGCGATCAGTTCGGGCTGGACATCCGCATGTGGAGGGGCGCCATGCCGTCGCGCCCCTCACCGTCCGCCGCGCGCGTTCGGCGCCGTGAGCGGACGGCGCGAACTCGTCGCATCGCGACGAGACAGCGTCATATTGTCGCCGCCGGTCGCGCCACGCCGCAAACGGCGTGCTCACGCTGCGGGGTCTTCGAGAATGGCCTCGCGGATCGGCAGCTCATGGTGCTCGCGACAGTAAGGGCAGTACACGCGCATCGCGTCGCTGAGGGCCGCCGCCAAGCTTTGGCGATCGGTGTCGACCCCCGCATCGATGAAATTCGCGGTGTTGGGACAACGGAATACGAGCCGGCTCATGGGAGAAATCCTACAGACAGGAGCGCGACCTGTTCCCTCGCGCACTGGCGGCCAGGCGCCGGTGACAGCCCTGAGCCTGCTCCCGAATGGCTTTATTGGCTACAACTTTTTTTGGCAGCCACGGAGCGAGGGCGCCAACAAAGGCGCCCTCGCTCGAGGCGTGCGTGCGAACGGTTGTGCACGCCCGCGCGGACGTTGACGAAATGTTTCGCCCGTGCGTGGCATTCGCGCATTTTCGCGCGGAGCGACGGATCCCGTGGCGCCGAAACCCGTAACATCGCGGCCTGCGCTTTCGACGAAACGGGATGGGAGTCGGGCGGTCGGCGCCTCCGGACATCGCGCGAGGCGCCGCTCGGCGGAACCTTCCCGAGTTCTCCCGGTTTCCCCTTCTTAAGGGGTGGAAATCGAGGAATGCCCCATGGCCATGCACGCGCTTGCTGGGGCGGCGGCGCCGACGAGCTACCAAGCCCTTCTGAATATGGATCAAAGCGTCTTGGACGCAATACCCGTAGCGGTCTACGTCTGCTCGGCCGACGGCGTGCTCGTCCGCTTCAATCGTCGGGCCGTCGAGCTTTGGGGTCGAACGCCGCATGCCGGCGACAACGACGAGCGGTTCTGCGGCGCGTTCCGCCTGTATGAGCCGAACGGCCATCGCCTCGCGCGCGCGCGCAACCCCATGGCCGCCGTTCTGCGCACGGGCGTGCCCATCCATGACCGCGAGGTGATCATCGAGCGGCCGAACGGCTCGCGCATCGTCGCCTTGGTCAATATCGAGCCGCTGAAGAGCCTCGCCGGCGACATCGAAGGGGCGGTCAACTGCTTCCAGGACATCACCGAACGCAAGCGCGCCGAGCAGCTTCTCGCCCAGAGCGAACACCGCATTCGCGAGCTTGTCGATGCACTCCCCGCCGCGATCTACACGACGGACGCCGAAGGGCGCATCACGATGTTCAATCGCGCCGCCGCGGAGCTGTCCGGCCGCGAACCGCAGCTCGGGCAGGACAAGTGGTGCGTGACGTGGCGGCTCTACCGGCCGGACGGGAGCGTTCTTCCGCACGACGCGTGCCCGCTGACCGTGGCGCTGAAGGAAGATCGGGCAATCCGGGGCGTTGCAGCGATCGCCGAGCGGCCGAACGGAACGCGCGTGCCCATCATGCCTTTCCCCACGCCGCTGCACGACGCATCGGGCCTTCTGAAGGGGGCGGTGAACATGCTCGTCGACCTCACCGAGCTCAGGCGCGTCGAGGACGGGCTGCGCGACAACGAGGAGCGGCTGCGGCTGGCCATGCAGACGGGCAAGATCGCGCTGTGGGACTGGAACATCCTTTCCGACCGCGTGTCGTGGACGGATTCCTTTTTCGCGATGCTGCGGGTGGACAAGGAGGCGTTGGAGGCGACTCGGGCTGGCTTCTTCGCGATTGTGCACACCGAGGACCGACGCCACGTGCAGGCTTCGATCGAGCGCGCTTTGACGGACGATGCGCCCTGCGAGCTGGAGTTCCGCGCCGTGAGGCCGGACGGGCAGGTGGTCTGGCTCTTCGCCAATGCGCTCGTCCTGCGCGACGGCGACAGGCCGATCCGCATGGTCGGTGCCATGTTCGACATCACCGAGCGCAAGCAGGCGGAGGCGCAGCGCGACCTCCTGGTCGCGGAGCTGAGTCATCGGGTGAAGAACACGCTCGCGACTGTCATCTCGATCGCGCAGCAGTCCTTCTCCAAGGGGCAGTCGGTCGAGGAGGAGCGCCGCTCCTTCGCGGCCCGCATCCAGGCGCTTGCGCAGACGCACGGGCGGCTCGCCGAAGCGAATTGGTCGGGCGTTTCCTTCAGAACGATCCTGCTCGACGAGTTTGCGCCCTATTGGCAGGAGGACGGGCAGAATCTGCGCCTCTGCGGACCCGACATCGTGCTGAATTCCAAACATGCGGTGATGCTGGGGATGGCCTTCCACGAGCTCGTGACCAACGCGGTGAAGCACGGCTCGCTCTCGCGGGCGGGGGGCCTGGTGGACATCTCCTGGGACCTGATCGCCGGCCCCCGCGAGCGGCTGCAGATTCGCTGGACGGAGTCCAACGGTCCGAGGATCGCTCCGCCGACGCGCAGGGGCTTCGGCCGGCTGCTGCTGGAGCGGGCGCTCGCTTCGGATCTGCGCGGCCATGTTCACATGGATTTCGCCGAAGAGGGGCTCAAATGCGTCGTCACGATCCCGCTTCGCGAAGCGGCCGATCTGCCAGACTGACGACGCTCCGGTGGCGCTCATGGGCGTGAAAGATGCGAAAGACGCCGGCCGAACCGGCCCGGACCGGGTCGGCGATCAGCGCGACGCCGCGCAGGGGCCCGAGCCGAAGGCGCGCATGGCGGCGCGCATCCTCATCATCGAGGACGAGTTCCTTCTGGCCCTCATGCTGGAGGAGGATCTGCGCTCGATGGGCTTCTCCACGGTGGGGCCCTTCACGGATCTCGCCGGGGCGCGAGAGGCCTTGCTGAACGAGGCGTTCGACCTCGTCGTTCTCGACATCAACCTCAACGGCGAGATGGTGTTCTCGCTCGCCGACGAACTGCTGGCGCGGCGGATTCCGTTCGTCTTTCTGACCGGCTACGACTTGTTCAACCTGCCGGAACGCCTCCGCGGAGCGCCGCGCGTTTCCAAGCCCTACGACCGCGCCGTCCTCCAGAGGGAAATCCAGCGCGTGCTGTCGGCGAGCGACTTCGTCTGACGGCCGCTTCAGCCGCTCACAGGCGCGTTATCCTGAGGAGGCCGCTTTCGGGCGGCCCGCGAACGGATGACACCGCCCCTGCGCCGTGCCCGGCCGGCAAGCTTCGTCGTCCTTCGAGGCTCGCTTCGCGTGCGCGCGCTCGCGCCTCGGGGCGACGGCGCAGGCGGCGCGCGATCGATCGTGGACGGCCCGGAGGTCACCTGAAAAACACGTACTTTGCGAGCGCTGCGATTCCGAGAACGACGAGAACGACGAGCAGCAGCCACAGAAGGCCCATCCCGAGTCCCATTCCGCCCATCATGGAGGTCATGTCGTTCATCATGGGATGACCTTTCGGTTCACACCGGATGCGGTGACGGCGCGAGGGCCGGAGAGCGGAGCCGCGCGCCTTTCACGACGGCGTAGATCGCCGGAATAACGACCAGCGTCAGGACGGTCGAGGACACCATGCCGCCGATCATCGGCACGGCGATGCGCTGCATCACCTCGGCCCCTGTGCCGTGGCTCCACATGATCGGCAGCAGGCCAGCCATGATCGCAGCCACGGTCATCATCTTGGGCCGCACCCGTTCGACCGCCCCGGCCATGATGGCGGCGTGGAGGTCGTCGCGGGCGAACGGACGCTTCTCGCGGGCGCGCTGCGCTTGCAGCTCCTTCACGGCGCCGTCGAGATAGATGAGCATGACGACGCCGGTCTCCGCCGCGACGCCGGCGAGCGCGATGAAGCCGACGGCGACCGCGACCGAGAGATTGAAGCCGAGCCACCACATCAACCACAGCCCCCCGGCCAGCGCGAAGGGAACGGAGAGCATGACGATGAGCGTCTCGGTCACGCGCCGGAAGTTGAGATAGAGGAGGAGGAAGATGATCAGGAGCGTGATCGGCACCACGATCTTGAGCCGCGCCTTGGCGCGCTCCATGTATTCGAACTGGCCGCTCCAGATGGCGTAATAGCCGGGCGGGAACTTGACCTGGTTTGCGACCGCCTTCTGCGCCTCGGCCACGTAGCTGCCGAGATCGCGGTCGCGCAGGTCCACATAGATGTAGGCGACGAGCTGGGCGTTCTCCGTGCGGATGGTTGCGGGTCCGCGCGCGAGCTCCACCCGGGCCACCTCGCCGAGCGGAACGCTGCCGCCGCCCGGCAGCGGGACGAGCACTTCCGTTGCGATCGACCGCGGATCGCTGCGCAGGTCGCGCGGGTAGCGGATGCTGACGGTGTAGCGCTCGCGGCCCTCCACCGTGGTGGTGACGGCTTCCGCGCCGAGCGCGGTCGCGATCACGTCCTGCACGTCCGTGATCATGAGCCCGTAGCGGGCGAGCTGCGCGCGGTCGGGGTCGATGTTGAGGTAGTAGCCGCCGATGATGCGCTCGGCGTAGGCGCTGGTCGTGCCCGGCACTGTGCGCACTGCGGCCTCGACCTCGCGGGCGACCTTTTCGAGCCCCGCGAGATCCGTGCCGAAGACCTTGACGCCGACCGGCGTGCGGATGCCGGTGGCCAGCATGTCGATGCGCGCCTTGATGGGCATGGTCCAGGCGTTCGAGACGCCGGGAAACTGCAGGGCCCGGTCCATCTCGGCGATCAGCTTGTCGATGGTCATGCCCCGGCGCCATTGGCTTTCCGGCTTCAGATTGATCACGGTCTCGAACATCTCGATCGGCGCGGGATCCGTCGCGGTCGTGGCCCGGCCGGCCTTGCCCCAGACCGAGGCGACTTCCGGGAAGGTCTTGATGATCTTGTTCTGCGTCTGCACGAGCTCCGCGGCCTTGGTCACCGAGAGGCCGGGCAGCGTCGTCGGCATGTAGAGCAGCGTGCCCTCGTTCAGCGTCGGCATGAACTCGGTGCCGAGCCGCAGCGCCGGCCAGAGGCTCGCCCCCAGCACGACGAGCGCCGTCAGGATCGTGAGCCCCTTGTGGCGCAACGCGGTGCGGAGCACGGGCCGATAGAGGCGGATCAGCGCGCGGTTCACCGGGTTGCGGTGCTCGGGCATGATGCGGCCGCGCACGAACACGAGCATGAGCGCCGGAACGAGCGTGACCGACAGCAGGGCCGCCGCCGCCATGGCGAAGGTCTTCGTATAGGCGAGCGGCTTGAAGAGCCGGCCCTCCTGCGCTTCGAGCGCGAAGATGGGCAGGAAGGAGACCGTGATGACGAGCAGACTGAAGAACAGGGCCGGGCCGACCTCGACGGCCGCCGCGATGAGCACTTCGTTCCGGGGCGTCTTCGGGTCGGCGCGCTCCAGGCGCTTGTGCGCGTTCTCGATCATGACGATGGCTGCGTCCACCATCGCGCCGATGGCGATGGCGATGCCGCCGAGGCTCATGATGTTGGAGCTAAGGCCCAGAAGGTGCATGAACAGATAGGCGATGAGCACCCCGATCGGCAGCGTGATGATGGCGACGAGCGCGCTGCGCACGTGCAGCAGAAAGACCACGCAGACGAGCGCGACGATGAGGCTCTCCTCGACGAGCGTGCGCTTGAGCGTGTCGATCGCCCGGTAGATCAGGTCCGATCTGTCGTAGACCGCATCGACCGTGACGCCCGACGGCAGGCTCGGCAGGATCTCGGCGAGTCGGGCCTTGACGTGCTCGATCACGGAGAGCGCGTTGGCGCCGAAGCGCTGCAGCACGATGCCGCTCACGGCCTCGCCTGCGCCGTCGACCTCGGTGATGCCGCGCCGCTCGTCCGCCGTCGACTCGACGCGCGCCACGTCGCGCAAAAGGACAGGCACGCCGCGGTCGTTCTTGACGACGATCTGTTCGAGGTCGGCGACACTCTTGAGATAGCCGCGGCCGCGCACCGCGAATTCGGTCTCCGACAGCTCGACCGTCCGTCCGCCGACGTCGATGTTGCTCGAGCGCAGGGCGTCGCGAATTTTCGACAGAGGAATGCCGAGCGCCTGTAGCCGGCGCGGATCGACCACGACGCTGTACTGCTTGACGAAGCCGCCGACGCTGGCGACTTCGGCCACGCCTTCGGCCTTCACGAGGCCGTAGCGGAGATACCAGTCCTGGAGCGTGCGCAGTTCCGCGAGGCTCTTCTGGGCGCCGCGCACGACGTACTGGTAGACCCAGCCGACGCCGGTCGCGTCCGGCCCCAGGCTCGGCACGACGCCGGCGGGAAGCCGGCGGGCCGCCGAGTTGAGGTATTCGAGCACGCGCGAACGCGCCCAGTAGAGATCGGTGCCTTCTTCGAAGATCACGTAGACGAAGGAAACGCCGAAATACGAGAACCCGCGCACGACGCGCGATTTCGGCACGCTCAGCATGGCCGTGGTCAGTGGATAGGTGACCTGGTCCTCGACGACCTGCGGGGCCTGGCCCGGATATTCGGTGTAGACGATGACCTGGACGTCGGAGAGATCGGGAATGGCGTCGAGCGGCACGCGCGAGACCGCGTAGATGCCGGCGAGCGTCACGAACGCGGTGGTGAGCCCGACGAGGAAGATGTTGCGGGCGGACCAGCGGATGAGCGCGGCGATCATCGCGCGGCCTCCTTGCGCCCATCGTCCTCCTTGGCCGCATCAGCCGGCTTGCGCCCGTCGGGCTCGCGCGTGAAGGTGTTGAGCGCCGCCCGCAGATTGCTTTCCGCGTCGATGAGAAAAGCCGCCGTTGTCACGACCTCCTCGCCGGCTTGAAGACCCGCAAGGACCTCGCGATAGCCTTCGCCGCGGCGGCCGAGCGTGACGGCTCGCGGCTCGAAACGGCCCTCGCCCCGCGAAACCAGCACGACTTGCCGCGTGCCGCTGTCGATCACCGCGCCGTCGGGCACGGCAAGGACCGGGGCCTCGTCGGCGCCGATGCGGAAGACCACGTCGGCATACATGTCCGCCTTCAGCCGCCCATCCGGGTTCGGCACTTCGAGGCGGACACGGGCCGTCCGCGTCTCCGTCTTCACCTCGGGGTAGATGAGCGAGACCGTGCCTTCGACCGGTTCGGTGGGATAGGCGCGGAAGGTCACGAGCGCTCGCGTTCCGGGCTTGATCAGGGCGAGATCGGCCTCGGCGACATCGGCGATCACCCACATCGTGGAGAGGTCGGCGATGCGGTAGAGCTCGTCGCCGGCGGCGACGCGCTGTCCGTTGATGACCCGCTTGCTGATCACGGTGCCGGCGGCGGGGGCGGGCCAGTCGAGAGTGCGCGGGTTGGCGCCGGTTTCGCGCACCTCGCGGATGCGGCTTTCCGGCACCCCGAGATTGCGCAGCCGCTGCATGGCGCCATTGAGCGCGCGATCGGCCTCGGCGCCGACCACCCCGCGCCGGACGGCGCCGACGGCAACGAGGAGGTCGATCTGCGCCTGCTGAATCTGCGGGCTGTAGAGCCGGAACAGCGGCTCCCCGGCCCGCACGCTCCGGCCCGTGGTGTTGACGAAGAGATCCTCGATATAGCCGTCGGCCCGCAGCGCCACGACGGTGAGCCGGCTCTCGTCGATCGCGACCGTGCCCACGCCCCGCACCGGGCGCACGAGGACACGGTGTTCGACCGGCTCCGTGCGCACGCCGCTGCGCTGGACGCGGTCGAGGCTGACCTTGACGGTCTTGCCGTCGTCGGCCTCCTCGTCCTCGTAGACGGGAATGTAGTCCATTCCCATCGCGTCCTTCTTCGGCACCGGCGAGGTGTCGGGAAGGCCCATCGGGTTGCGGTAATAGAGAATTCTGCGCTCGCGCGAAGCGGCCTTCGCCGGCGGCGGTTTGGGATCGAACGAGATTTCCTCGTCGTCATAGACCGGCAGATAGTCGCGCCCGGCCGCGTCCTTTTTCGGCGTGGCGGACCACAGCGGCGCGCCGCTGGGATCGCGGTAATAGAGGATCGCCCGCTCGGAGGCCCCGGCCGCCGGCGCCTGGAGGAGCGGGCCCGACGCGGACGGCGCCCGCTGCGCATACCAGGCCTGGCCGGCGGCGCCGAGGCCTGCGCCCAGCGCGAGAACGAGGAGGGTGCGAAGGGTGCTCATGGCGTCACCGCGCTCGAGGAACCGCTGTCTTGCCGCCCGGGCGGCGGCCGCTTTTGCAGCCGCCGCGTCCGCCGGCTTGCGCTGCGGCGGCGCATTGCAATGCGCCGCCTGCGCGCCTCACTTCGTGGCTTTGATGACGACCCGGCCGACGACGGTTTCCGGCTCGCCCTGCACCTTGGCGGCCAGGCTCAGCTGGTAGCGTCCGGCCATCGGCAGCTCGGTCTTGAAGGCGTAGACGCCGGGTTCAGGCGCCGGCGCGGGTTCGAGCGGCGATTCCATCTCCGCCATGCCGTCGGGCGCCATGTCGAGGCGCTTGCGGATGATCACGGCGTCGGGCACCGGCTTGCCTGTCGGCTTGTGCACAAGACGCACGGCGACGATGACGGCGTCGCCCTTCTTCGTCTCGGCGGCGACGGGTTCGAACGCATAGTCGTTCGCTCCGGCGAGCGCTGCGGCCGGCGCCAAGCCGATGGCGGCCGCGGTCCACGCGGCGAGCAGGAATTTCGGGTACATCAATTTGCTCCTCGAAGTCTGATCTGGTCGCATCGGGTCGCGGCGCCGCGATGCCGAGCATCGAAGCGGCCGCACTCACGGCGCACACGAGCGCGCGCCGTTGCGGGCTCAACCCGCGGGCCCGTCAGACTCGGGGAGGACGGAAGGGCGGACTGCCGGTCTTCGAGACGACGAGATCCGACGCAGCCATGGGCTCGAGCGTCGATCCCGCCGGCGTCGGCAGCAGGTCGGGCAGCACGGCGCCGGTGTAATTGAAGCACTTGGCGGGGCAGGTTGCCATCGACGGGCAATCGCCCATCGTCTTGGAGCCGTGGTCGCAGCAGGGCGCTTGGTCGTGAGCGCAGTCGTCGGGCGCGACGGCAGGCGACTCCTGCAAGCCCTGTGTCAGGTCCTGTGTGGCAGAGAGGTGTGCCGACGCGGCAGCGGCGACGGTGCCGGCCGCCGGCAACAGCGCGACCGACAGGGCGATCAGAAACACCAGAATGGTCCGGACGACGCCCATATCCTGCCCTGCAGTGACTTAGTATATCGCGGCTGCCCGAGAGAGGGTCAAGCCGATCGCGGTGCGAGCCACCGAGGGGCCCGCCACAGCGCTGTCGTCTCGAACCGCCGGGCGCGGGGGAGCCACGGTGTCGGATCGGAGCGAAACCCCGTTCGTTGCGGACCACGTGTCGCGCACGAGTGATGGCCTCCGCAGCCTATCTTCCGGGTTGAGGCATCTGAGGCATCATCGGCCCCGGCATCATCCCTCCGGGTGGCATCTGGCCCGGAGCCGTCTGGCCGGGCATCGCGCCGGGTCCCATCTGCCCGCCCCCCATCGCCCCGGCCATCGTTGCCATCATGCCCATTCCCAGGTGCGGCGGGAGCAGTTCCTCGGCGGCCTTCTTTTGATCGTCCGACAACGTCGCATAGAGGGTCACGAAGGCGGATCTGATCGCCCGGGTTCCCTCGAGCCGCGCCTGCAGCCATCGCTCTTGCAGGGCAAGCCGATCGGCCACCGTTTGAGGCTGCGCTTGCCCGGAACCCGGCGGAGGCATGATCGAAGCACGGATCTCGCCGAGCTTTTTGGCGTTTGCCCGCAGCGCGTCGGCGAACGCGTTCCACGCGCTCGCCTGAGCCTCCGTGATCTTGAGCTCGGCGCGCAGGAAGGCGATGCGACCTTCGACACGATCGATGGTGGCCATGCCGCCCATGGGCCCCATCCCCATCATTCGCATCATGCCCATCATGGGCATCATGCCCGTCGTCGGCATGTGGCCCATCATGCCCATCATGGGCATGGTGCCGCCCATCATGTTCATCATGGGCATGCCGCCCGTCCCCGGCTGACCGGGCGGCGTTGTGGACGGTGCCGGAGCTTGCGCTGTGCTCGCCGGCGGGTGATGGGCGTCGGTCGCAGCCGGCGCCTGGGCCCAGGCGAACGGGCCGGAGGCGGCGGTGAGCAGCAGCGCCGCTGCCATGGTCGGGCGTTTCATGAGGGTCTCCTCCTGGTGTGAAGCACGGTGAAGACGCGCCCTTGGTTCGGGAAAATCATGCCATGTGCTGTCGGCTGCGGCCGCGGATTTTGTTGCCCGACGCGGCTTCGTGCGCGATCTCGTGCGCGATGCGGACTGCACGATGCCGCTGCACGATGTTGAGGGCACGATGCCGACCAGGAATTCGAAATCCTCCAGGGGCGTGCGGGTCCCTGCCACAAAGCCGCGCCAAGGGAACGAGGCGGGCCGCCGCGCGGGGCCATAACGCCACCGAGCGCTGCTTGTTCCTGACGTCCGTCCCAAGGCTCACCGAGGTCGGCATTTCCGTTCCGGACGGGCCTGGGCGAGCCCGACGCACGGGCACAACGACCATAGGAACGGCACCCGACAGCGCGCTCACCGGACCGATTGCTCCTCCTTGCTGCGACGCCGAACATGGCGCCCGACAGACCTCAGTGCACACACAGAGGATCGCCGAATCGCGGCGGCGAGATGTTGATGCAAATCAACCGCCGCAACAAAAATCTCCGGCCGCCGCGGTGTCGGCCGACAGGGGCCGCGCAATGTTACGAATAGCGGGATTTGGGGTGGGAACTGAACGCAAGCCTCCCCGACGAACGCCGGCTTTGGTTCCTGAACACGCTCGTCTTGATCCGCCTCAGCTACGAGGATGGAGCGGGATCGTGTCCCGATGAGTGGTGTAACAACGGCGGGGTCCGTCGTGATCGCCGGCGGGTTTGGCCGGGCTGTCAGGCCGCCACGGCGGGCAGCCTGACGATCGGATCATCGCTCAAGGGGGCGATCGTTGCCAGGCTCATGTAGCGGGCGCGCTGGACCGCCCATTCGTCGTTCTGTTCGAGCAAGAGCGCGCCGACGAGGCGGGTGATGGCGTCCTCGTTGGGGAAGATGCCGACCACTTCGGTGCGCCGCTTGATCTCGCCGTTGAGGCGCTCGATCGGATTGGTGCTGTGCAGCTTGGCGCGGTGCTGGGGCGGGAAGGTCATGAAGGCGAGCACGTCGGCCTCGGCCTCGTCCATCAGCGCGGCGAGCTTTGGCCCCTTGGGGCGCAGCTGATCGGCGACCTGGCG
>JADGHE010000002.1 GCA_019689555.1 Variibacter sp.
GGTCCGGGGGCGAGACTGAAAACGGGGATGAGGGCGCCGGACGTCTTAGGTCTGCCTGAAGGCGTTAGGCTTAAGCGGCGCTTAACGGGCCCCGTGCAACTTTGGAATGTGCAGGTTGGGCGGCGCCTTTGCGGGCGTGCGCCTTTTTTGCCGACAGGCTCGCGCCGAGCGAGGCCGGGGCTGTGGAGAGTGTGATGGCGATCAAGACGAAGACCATGCCCTCGAAGGAGGAAGCACCGGAAAAAGAAGCGCCCGAAACTGCGACCCCCGACGGCCCGCTGCTCGATCTATCCGACGCCGCCGTGCGCAAGATGATCAAGCTCGCCAAGAAGCGCGGCTGGGTCACCTACGACAATCTCAACGCGGTTCTGCCGTCCGAGGAGGTCACCTCCGAGCAGATCGAGGACATCCTCGCGATGCTCAACGACATGGGCATTACGGTCGTCGAGAACGAGGAGGCCGAGGAGGAGGACGAGTCGCGCGAGGACGACGAGGAGGAGACCGACGGCGAACTCGTCGACATGACGCGCTCCGTTCCGGCGAAGGCGGAAAGGTCCGAGCCGGCCGAGCGCACCGACGATCCCGTGCGCATGTATCTGCGCGAGATGGGCTCGGTGGAGCTGCTCTCGCGCGAGGGCGAGATCGCGATCGCCAAGCGCATCGAGGCCGGGCGCGAGGCGATGATCGCGGGCCTCTGCGAGAGCCCGCTCACCTTCCAGGCGATCATCATCTGGCGCGACGAGCTCAACCAGGGCAAGGTCTTCCTGCGCGACATCATTGACCTCGAGGCGACCTATGCGGGCCCCGAGGCGAAGGCCGGCGGCGGCGCGGGCGCCGCGGCGGGCAACGGCGGCTCTGGTCCCGTGGTGGTGCCGGGAGCGCCCTCGGCCGCGCCCGCGGGGGCCACCCCCTTCCGCCCCGCGCGCCAGGGCGACGACGAGAGCCTCGAAGGCGCGAACCTCTCCGAAGGCGATCTCGAGGACGACGATTTCGAGAACTCGATGTCGCTCGCCGCGATCGAGAACGAGCTCAAGCCGAAGGTGCTCGAGACCTTCGACACCATCGCCGAGACCTACAAGAAGCTGCGCCGCCTGCAGGAGCAGGACATCGAGCGCCAGCTCAAGAACGAGTCGCTCTCGCCCGCGCAGGAGCGCAAGTACAAGAAGCTCAAGGAAGAGCTGATTACGGCCGTGAAGTCGCTGCGGCTCAACCAGGCGCGCATCGACGCGCTGGTGGCGCAGCTCTACGACATCAACAAGAAGCTCGTGAGCCACGAGGGCAAGCTGATGCGGCTTGCCGAGAGCCACGGCGTCTCGCGCGAGGACTTCCTCAAGAACTACCAGGGCCAGGAGCTCAACCCGCAGTGGCTCAACCGCGTCTCGAAGCTCTCCTCCAAGGGCTGGAAGAGCTTCGTCGCGAACGAGAAAGAGCGCATCAAGGAGATCCGCGCCGCCATCCACGCGCTCGCGAGCGAGACGGGGCTCGAGATCAGCGAGTTCCGCAAGATCGTGCAGATGGTGCAGAAGGGCGAGCGCGAGGCGCGCCAGGCCAAGAAGGAGATGGTCGAGGCGAACCTGCGGCTCGTCATCTCCATCGCCAAGAAGTACACGAACCGCGGCCTGCAGTTCCTCGACCTCATCCAGGAAGGCAATATCGGCCTCATGAAGGCGGTGGACAAGTTCGAGTACCGCCGCGGCTACAAGTTCTCCACCTACGCCACCTGGTGGATTCGCCAAGCGATCACCCGCTCGATCGCCGATCAGGCGCGCACCATCCGCATCCCCGTGCACATGATCGAGACCATCAACAAGATCGTGCGCACGAGCCGGCAGATGCTGCACGAGATCGGCCGCGAGCCGACGCCGGAGGAGCTCGCCGAGAAGCTCGGCATGCCGCTCGAGAAGGTGCGCAAGGTGCTCAAGATCGCCAAGGAGCCGATCTCGCTCGAGACGCCGATCGGCGACGAGGAGGATTCCCATCTGGGCGACTTCATCGAGGACAAGAACGCCATTCTGCCGATCGACGCCGCGATCCAGGCGAACCTGCGCGAGACGACGACGCGCGTGCTCGCCTCGCTCACGCCGCGCGAGGAGCGCGTGCTGCGCATGCGCTTCGGCATCGGCATGAACACCGACCACACGCTGGAGGAGGTCGGCCAGCAGTTCTCGGTGACGCGCGAGCGCATCCGCCAGATCGAGGCCAAGGCGCTGCGCAAGCTCAAGCACCCCTCGCGGTCGCGCAAGCTGCGGAGCTTCCTCGACAACTGAGCCGGGCCCGCTTGCGCGCGAACGGGAAAGTGCGGCTCGCACGGTTTGGCCGGAGGCGGTCCGGCATTCCATCGGTCGAATTTTCACGGTCATGCCCCGCGACAGCGGGGCATTCCGTTTCCGCAACCATGCATTCCGTTCCCGCAACCATGTCGGTGCGGACTGGGTCGCCCCGCGCGATCGCATTTCGCCGGCCCGCTTCCTCGTGGCATGATCGCCGGAGCGACGAGGAAACGAGGTTCAGCATGTTCGCACGACCGCTCGCGTTTCTCCTTTGCGCGCTGCTGCTCGCGGCGCCCGCGCGCGCAGCCCAATGCGGCGGCGATTTCAACGCCTTCCTGTCTGCCATGGGGCGCGAGGCCGCGGCCGCGGGCATCTCGCAGGACGTCATCGCGAGCGCCTTTGCCGGGCTTGCGCCGGACGGCACCGTGCTCGCGTTCGACCGCCGCCAGCACGGCACGTTCCGCCAGAGCTTCGAGCGCTACGCGGCGACGCGCGTCACCGCCGCCCGCATCGCGCGCGGCAAGCAGATGCTGGCGCGGCACGCCAATCTGTTGGCGCGCATCGAGCGGCAGTTCGGCGTGCCGGGGCCGGTCCTGGTTGCGATCTGGGGACTGGAAAGCGATTTCGGCACCGGCGACCTCGGCAAGCTGCCGGTGATCCGCGTGCTCGCGACCCTGGCGCACGACTGCCGCCGCAGCGAGCTGTTTCAACGCGAGCTCATCGCCGCGCTCAAGATCGTCCAGCGCGGCGACCTTCCGCTGCGCGAACTGCGCGGCGCCTATGCCGGCGAGATCGGCCAGACTCAGTTTCTCCCCTCGTCCTACATCAAGTATGGCGTCGATTACGACGGCGACGGCCACGTCGACCTCCGGCACAGCGCGGCCGATGTGCTCGCCTCCACCGCGAACCTGCTGAAAGCCAACGGCTGGCAGGCGGGGGCGCCCTATGGCGAAGGCACGGCGAATTTCGAGGTGCTGCGCGAGTGGAACCGGGCGCTTATCTACCGGAAGACCGTCGTCTATTTCGCCGAGCGGCTGAAGGAGCGGTGAGCGCGAGGCTTGTTTTCGTCCTCCGCTGCAGAGGGACGCGCTTGCCCCGGCAAGCCATGAAAAAGGGCTGAAAGAGCCGTCGTCCCGAGGCGCCCGCGAAAGCGGGGGGCCTCGAAGGGCGAAGAGCCCGAGCCGTCACCCTTCGAGGCGCGCGGCGCCAAGGCCGCGCTCGCACCTCGGGGTGGCGGGGAGGCGCATGTTTGGTCCTCGCCGACCGCGCCACGGCCCACCGGGCCACTTCCCGCGAGGCCGATCGCCCCCGTCGGAACGTTGGCGGCGGCCGATCATTGTCTCCGCATCATCGCAATCGCGGGAGACGAACCATGCCAGGCGAACTGGACGGAAAGCGCATTCTCATTCTCGCCACGCACGGCTTCGAGCAGTCGGAACTCGAAGTGCCGCGCGACCGGCTGCGCGAGGCGGGCGCGACCGTCGACATCGTGGCGCCCGAGCCCGGCGAGATCAGGGGCTGGGACAAGAAGGACTGGGGCCGGCCCGTCAAGGTCGACAAGACGCTCGGCGCCGTGCGCGCGGAGGACTACGACGCGATCGTGCTCCCCGGCGGGCAGATCAATCCGGATCTTCTGCGCGTCAACAAGGACGCCCTCGAGCTCATCCGCGCCTTCTATCGCGCCGGCAAGGTGGTCGCGGCGGTCTGCCACGCGCCCTGGCTCCTGGTCGAGACCGGCATCGCGCGCGGGCGGCGGATGACCTCCTACCATTCGATGAAGACCGACGTCGCCAATGCCGGCGCCCAGTGGGAGGATGCGCCGGTGGTCGCCGACCAGGGGATCATCACCTCGCGCAACCCGGGCGACCTCGAGGCGTTCTGCGCCAAGATCGTGGAGGAGGTGCGGGAAGGCCGCCACCACCGCGCGGCGGCCTGATCGGGCGGCAAGCGGCGCCGGGACCCGGCCGCCCAGCGGCGCGGGGCCTCGCCCGCCTCTCCGGCGCGCGCCGCGGCTGCGCTGAGCGGCGGCGCCGCGGCGCTTTGCCGAGCGCGCATTCCCGGCCGCGACCGGGCTTGATCGGAAACAGCGCCGTCATAAGCTGCAGGAGAGGCCTCGCCAGGTCCGGCCAGGGGAGGGTGCCATCTTCACGCAGTTCGAGCGCCGCCACGAGAAGCTCGCCTCGCCCCGGCGCTTCGCGCACCGGATGCTGCGCGCCGCTGCCTTCTGGCTTGTGCTCACGGCCGCGGGTCTCCTGATCGGCATCGCCGGCTATGCGGGCTTCGAGGGCATGCCGCTGGTCGACGCCTTCCTCAACGCGGCGATGATCCTGTCGGGCATGGGGCCGGTGGAAACGCTCAACACCACGGCGGGAAAGATTTTCGCCGGGTGCTACGCGATCTTCTCCGGCCTCGTCATCGTCATCGCGACCGGCTTCGTGCTCGCGCCGATCTTCCACCGCGTGCTGCACCGCTTCCATGTCGAGTCGCGGCGCGACGATTAGGAAGGCTCCCGGCAGGTGTGGAACGGCGCGCGCCCGGCGCGGCGCGCAGCGCTGTCGGGGATTGGGCCGCGGCTCGTCGGTTGCCCGCGGGGCCGTGCGGGCCGCGGCCGCGGCGCGGAGGGCGGCCTGGCGCCCCTTCCCCGAGCGATCAGGGTCTATCTCGGAGCCGCGCTTCGGTTTACGCTTCCGCCTGCGCCCACCACAACGGGGGAAACGATGTCGCTCCTGAAAAGGCTGTTCGGTTTCGGCTCCTCCTCCGGCGAGAGCGTGGCCCCGGCGGCCTCCACGTCGGTCGAGTACCGAGGCTTCACGATCCGCGCCGAGCCCTATCTCGAGGGGGGGCAATACCAGGCCGCCGGAGTCATCACCAAGATCGTCGGCGGCGTCGCCAAGGAGCACCATTTCATCCGTGCGGACCGCTATCCCGCGCTCGACCAGGCGGTTGAAATCTCCCTCGAGAAGGGCCGCCGCATCGTCGACGAACGCGGCGAGCGGATGTTCGATTGAGCGCGCCGCGGGTGCTGTCCGCGGGCGGGCGCAGGCGCGCGCTCAGCGCCAGCGCAGGAGTCGCCGCTCGAGCCGCGACAGCACCGTGCCGATGATGAGCCCCATCACGGACAGCACGGCGACGCCGGCCATCAGCTGGTCGGTGCGCATCATGTTGCCGGCGGCGAGGATGAAGGCGCCGATGCCGAACTGCGCGCCGATCATCTCGGCGGCGACGAGCAGAATAAGCGCGATCGAGGCGCTGACGCGAAAGCCCGCAAGGATATTGGGCAGCGCGCCCGGCAAGATCACCACCCGCACGACGCGGCGGGGCGAGAGCCCGAAGCTCTGCGCCATGCGGATGAGATTGCGCGGCACCGCGTCGACGCCCGAATAGGCGGCGATCGTGGTCGGAAAGAACACGCCAAGCGCGATCGTCGCGATCTTCGAGGCCTCGCCGATGCCGAGCCACAGGATGAGCAGCGGCAGCAGCGCGATTTTCGGGATCGGAAACAGCGCCGAGACGAAGGGCAGGCCAATCGCCCGCGCGAGCGACCAGATGCCCATGGCGAGCCCCAGCGCGAGCCCGGCCGCGGTGCCGATGATCCAGCCGGCCACGATCCGCTCGAGCGAGACGCCGAGATGGTGCCACAGCAGCCCGCTTGCGCCGAGCTCCCATAGCGCGTTGACGATGTCGCTCGGTGTCGGCAGAAAGAGCGCGCTCACCATGCCGTTGCGCACCGCCAATTCCCACATGCCCAATACGGCCGCGAAGAAGCCGAGCGACGCGCCGCGCCAGCGCGCGACGACAAAGCCGCCGCCGCGGAACGGCACCTCGCGCGGGGCGGAATCGTCCTGCGTCGGGAACGCGCGCGCGGCGGGGCGGGAATCAAGCGCGGGGCGGGAATCAAGCATCGAGCGCCTCGTCGGGAATCATCTCGCGCTCGGCGATCTGCGCCTCCGCCTTGATGAGGCTCCACAGGTCCTCGTGCAGCTTGGCGAGATCGGCCTGCGCGGCGGGGGCCGCGCGCTCGGCCTGCGGCAGCG
Source organism: Variibacter sp. (assembly GCA_019689555.1). GTDB lineage: Bacteria > Pseudomonadota > Alphaproteobacteria > Rhizobiales > Xanthobacteraceae > JADGHE01. The sequence continues at coordinate 6,305 of JADGHE010000002.1, forward strand.
GCACCGGGACGATGCGGCGGATGCGGCCGGGCCGGCGGGAGAGCACGACGATGCGGTCGGCGAGCCGCAGCGCTTCGGTCAGATTGTGCGTCACATAAACGACCGACAGCCGCTCGCGCAGCCAGAGCGACAGGAAGTCCTCCATCAGCAGCTCGCGCGTCTGCGCGTCGAGCGCCGAGAGCGGCTCGTCCATCAGCAGCACCGCGGGCCTGGCGGCGAGCGCGCGGGCAATCCCGACGCGCTGGCGCATGCCGCCGGAAAGCTGCTTGGGAAACGCGTTGCGGAATTCCTGCAGGCCGGTGCGCGCGAGCACGTCCTCGATGCGGCGCGCCCGCTCCGCCGCGTCGAGCCGGTGGTGCTCGAGGGCGAGCGCCACATTGCCTTCGACGGTGCGCCAGGGCAGCAGGGCGAAATCCTGGAAGACGTAGGTGAACGGGTTCAGCGATTCGGGTCCGGGCGCGCCGCGCACCAGCACGCGCCCGCGCGTCGGGCGCAGAATGCCCCCCATGATGCCGAGCAGGGTGGACTTGCCGCAGCCGGACGGTCCGATCAGCGCCAGGATTTCGCCCGGCCGCACCGTCAGACGAATGCCCTCGAGCGCCATGACGGGGCCGTAGGCATGCCCCACATCTTCGACGATCAACTCCATGCCTGCGCCCTCTGCCGCGCTTCACATTCCCTGCCGGCGGGCCGCGGTCAAGCCTTCGTCCGCCTTCCGGCGCGCATGCGGCTGGCGCGGCGGGCGTGGAAGGCCGGAGCGCGCGGGTGCGCGCCCGGCTTCGCCGGAAGGGCAGCGGCCACGCGGCGCGGCCTCTCCGCTTCGCGTGCCCCGTTGCGCCGCCGCAAGTTCACGTAAGGAGACAAGAATATGAACGTCAGCACCTCTTCGGAATCGGTCAAAGAAGCCGAGATGCACATCGAATGGGACGTTCCCATCGAGATGGACGACGGCGTGGTGCTGCGCGCGGATGTCTTTCGCCCGGTGCAGCCGGGCCGCTATCCGGTCCTCATGAGCTATGGCCCCTACGGCAAGGGCCTGCATTTCGAGGACGGCTACAAGACCGCCTGGGACATCATGGCCCGGGACTACCCGGACACGGTCCGCAACACCAGCAACAAGTACCAGAACTGGGAGGTGGTGGATCCCGAGAAGTGGGTGCCCCACGGCTACGCCATCGTGAGAGTGGACTCGCGCGGGGCCGGCCGCTCGCCGGGCGTGATCGATCACCATTCGGTGCGCGAGACCAAGGACTTCGCCGCGTGCATCGAATGGGCGGGCAGTCAGCCGTGGAGCAACGGCAAGGTGGGACTTGCGGGCATCTCCTACTACGCGACCAATCAGTGGCGCGTCGCGGGCCTGAAGCCGAAGCACCTCGCCGCCATCTGCGTCTGGGAGGGCTATGCCGACCGCTATCGCGACGCCACGCATCACGGCGGCATCGTCTGCACGTTCCAGAAGCACTGGCAGGACATGCAGGTGAAGACCGTGCAGCACGGCGTGGGCGAGCGCGGCAAGCGCAGCCGCGTCACCGGCGAGCTCGTCTGCGGGCCGGAGACGCTGCCCGAGGAGGAGCTGATCAAGAATCGCAAGCCGCTCTGGGACGAGATCCTCGCGCACCCGCTCGACGGCCCCTACTACTGGGAGCGCTCGGCCCAGTGGGACAAGGTGGAGGTGCCCGTGCTGTCCTGCGGCAACTGGGGCGGCAATGGCCTGCACCTGCGCGGCAATATCGAGGGGTTCATGCGCGCCGCCTCCAAGCAGAAGTGGCTGGAGATGCACGGCGGCACCCATTGGGCGGTCTTCTACACCGACTACGCCAACGATCTGCAGCGCCGCTTCTTCGACTACTTCCTCAAGGGCGAGAAGAACGGCTGGGACCAGCAGCCGCGCGTGCAGCTCAACATCCGCCATCCCGGTGAGAAGTTCGTCCTCCGCCACGAGAACGAGTGGCCGATCGCGCGGACGCGGTGGACCAAGCTCTTCCTCGACCCCGTGGGCCGCGCGCTCACCGAGGAACCTGCCAAGCGCGAGGGCAAGCTCGGCTTCGAGGCGCTGGGCGAGGGCCTCACCTTCTGGTCGGAGCCGATGCCCGCCGACACGGAGGTCACGGGCCCGCTCGCCGCGAAGCTCTTCGTCTCCTCCTCGACCAGCGATGCCGACATCTTCCTCGTCGTGCGCGTGTTCGATCCCTTCGGCAACGAGGTGACCTTCCAGGGCGCCCTCGACCCGCACACGCCGATCGCGCAAGGGTGGCTCAGAGCCTCGCACCGCAAGCTCGACGAAAAGCTGTCGCTGCCCTACCGCCCCTATCACACCCACGACGAGAAGCAGCCGCTGACGCCGGGCGAGGTGTACGAGCTCGACATCGAGATCTGGCCGACCTGCATCGTGATCCCCAAGGGCTATCGCCTGGCGCTCAGCGTGCGCGGCAAGGACTACGAGTATGGCGGGCCGCCCGAGCACCTCTCCAACATGAAAAATCCGATGCGCGGCTGCGGGCCCTTCCTGCACGACGAGCCGCTCGATCGTCCGCCGGAGATCTACGGCGGCACCACGACGCTCCACTTCGGCCCGGAGCGGCAGGCCTATCTGCTGCTGCCGATCGTGCCGCCGAAGGACGCCTAGTCACCGATCGACTCGACCCGAAGCGTGGGTCCGTGTGCCCGATGCAGTGCACCGCTCAGGCGGTGCACTGCTGCGCCGGCTTGAATTATTGCGCGCTCACGTTCCCCCGGATGCGGCGCGGCACGACGGCGCAGCGTCGTCGTGCAACGCTGCTCGGGGGGGGGGTCGGTCTCGGAGCATCTGAATCGAGGCCGCGGCTGTGGCGCGGCTGAGCCGAAATCCGGCTCCCGGTCGCGGCGCGGCCGCTGCACGAAGACCCCGCGTCTGCCGCGCACCGCCGCAATACGCTCCGCGCTCTCCCGCGCGCGAGACACGTGCTCGAATCGAAACCGCGCTTAAGGGCAGGGGCCGAGGCAGACCTCGACGCCGTCGCTGTTGCGGTAGCGGCCGGGCCCGAGCCGCTCATAGGCGATGCAGCGGCGCCGTTCGGGCGCGTCGTCGGAGCCGCGCCGGCACACGAGCCCGCCGTCGGCCTCCCAGACGCCGCGGGCGAAGACCCCCGAGCCGGCGACCACGGCGGTGCCGTCCGGCAGATGCACGGTGCAGAGGGCCTTGCCGGCGAAGGGCCCCGAGCGCGGCGTGCCGCACAGCGGCACGCCCACGACTTCGCGGCGAAACTCCTCGGCCGTCAAAGGCGCGGCCCGCAGCGGCGACCCGGCAAGCAGCGCCGTTCCGGCGAGGGCCACGACCAGCGCAGACTTCATCATGCCTTCTGCCTCTGAAGCACATCCCCACGAAGGGGCCCAAGGGGGGAAGGAGCGCGTCACCCCTCAGAGCATCGAGGGCAAAACGCGATCCGGCGGTTTGTGGCCGTCCATGAAGGTCTTGATGTTGATGATGACCTTTTCGCCCATCTCGATGCGGCTCTCGATCGTCGCCGAGCCCATATGCGGCAGCAGCACGACCTTGCCGAGCCGCGCGAGCTTGATGAGGCGCGGATTGATCGCCGGCTCGTGCTCGAACACGTCGAGGCCGGCGCCGGCGATCGCGCCCGCCTCGATCAGCCGCGCGAGCGTCGCCTCGTCGATGACCTCGCCGCGGGCGGTGTTCACCACATAGGCCTCCGGCCGGATCAGCTTCAGCCGCCGCGCGGACAGAAGGTGATAGGTCGCCGGCGTGTGCGGGCAATTGACCGAGATGATGTCCATGCGCGCCAGCATCTGGTCGAGGCTTTCCCAATAGGTGGCTTCGACCTCCTCCTCGATGCTGGCCGGAACGCGCCGGCGATTGTGGTAGTGGATCTGCAGGCCGAAGGCGCGCGCCCGCCGCGCCACCGCAAGGCCGATGCGGCCCATGCCGATGATCCCGAGCCGCTTGCCCGAGATGCGGTGCCCGAGCATCCAGGTCGGGGACCAGCCGGCCCATTCCTTGTCGCCGGTCAGGATCGCCGCCCCCTCTGCGAGGCGCCGCGGCACCGCGAGAATGAGCGCCATGGTCATGTCGGCGGTGTCTTCGGTGAGCACGCGCGGCGTGTTGGTCACCGTGATGCCCGCCTTGGCGGCCGCCGTGACGTCGATATTGTCGACGCCGTTGCCGAAATTCGCGATCAGCTTCAACCTCTCGCCCGCCTGCCCGATCAGTTCGGCGTCGATGCGGTCGGTCACCGTCGGCACCAGCACGTCGGCGGTCCGCATCGCCTCGGCGAGTTCGGCCTTGCTCATCGGCGTGTCGTCGAGATTGAGGCGCGCGTCGAACAGCTCGCGCATGCGCGTCTCGACGGTATCGGGCAGCTTGCGGGTGACGACCACCAGGGGCTTCTTGCGATTGGCCATGGCTCGATCCGGTGCCAGTGTCCTCTCGTAATCCGTTTCCGTTCAGCCGCCATTAACTGCGTCGACCGACACTGCCCGTGCCCACGTCGAGCGGAAGGAATTGATGCCGCACTGTGTCTAACAGATGAATTCCGCAACAAAAAGCGTCTCGCGCCTGCTCCGCAAAACCGATCGCATCGCACAGTCGAGGGCGACGGCGGCTCGTCGGCCCGATGCCGTCGGCGCCATGCGTGCGGCTGCGGCTCGGAGGCGGGGCGTGATCGGCATGGTCCTTCTTCTGCTGCCCGTGCTGCTCGGCGCGCCGGTGCGGGCGGAGCCGTCGGTGGGGCCGTCGAGCGGGCTGCCCGTGCCCCGATTCGTGAGCCTCAAGGCCGATCGGGTCAATGTCCGCGCCGGGCCGACCAAGGACCATCCGGTGGTGTGGATCTTCACGCGTCCGGGGCTGCCGGTCGAGGTCACGGCGGAGTTCGATAACTGGCGCCGCATCCGCGACTGGGAGGGCGCGGAAGGCTGGGTCTACCACTCGCTGCTGTCCGGCCGGCGCACGGCCATTGTCACGGCGCGGCCGACGGCGAAGGACGCGCTCGTGCCGCTGCACGAGTCCGCAAGCGAGCGCGCCGCCGTGGCGGCCCGGTTGCAGCCGGGCGTTCTCGCCGCCGTGAAGGCCTGCACCGGAAGCTGGTGCCGTCTGACGGGTCCCGGCTTCGACGGCTGGGTCGCGCAGGACCGGCTCTGGGGGGTTTATCCGAACGAAAAGCTCGACTAGCGGCACCTGCGGCGCCGTCATCGGGCGCAGCGGGGCAGGCGGGAGCGCCGCGCGCGGCCCGCGCGGCCTATTCGTCCTTGCGCTTGAGGCGCACCACGACGTCGATGCGGGCGATCTCGAACCCCTCGGGCGGGGTCGGCATGCGGTCGACGATCACGTCGGCCTCGGGGATGTCGACCAGCGCGTCCTCGCCTTCCACAAAAAAGTGGTGGTGGTCCGATACGTTCGTGTCGAAATAGGTCTTGGAGCCGTCCACGGCCACCTGGCGCAACAACCCCACCTCGGTGAACTGGTGCAGGGTGTTATAGACGGTTGCAAGCGACACCGGCACCTTGGCGCGGGTAGCCTCCTCGTAGAGCATTTCCGCCGTGATGTGGCGATCGCCCTTGGCGAAGAGAATCCAGCCCAGCGCCATGCGCTGGCGGGTCGGACGCAGGCCCACCTGCCGCAGCATGGCTTTGACGTCGTGCCACGGGCAGCCGTTGAGTTCGGCACGGACAGCCGTATTCGGCCGCCGCTCCCCGGACGATTCGGGGGTCGGCGAGATCACCACCGCGCGCGTATGCGTCATCTTTCCTCAGGCCACCGCGTCTCAGCCGTGGCTGCTTGGCTTCGGCTGAATTACTGCAGACAGATGATAGGCATCGGGGGGGCTGGATGCAACTCGTTGGCATCCGCACAAGGGGCCCGGCGCGACCTCTTGGTCGCTTTGCCACCTGCCGCGGCTATGTTAGAAGGCGCCGGAAATTCTCTGCCCATGCGAAGGTTTGATGACGATGCAGCAGCGCCCGACGAGCTTCGATTATGAGGCCCTGCTGGCTTGCGGCCGTGGCGAACTGTTCGGGGAAGGCAACGCGCAACTGCCGCTGCCGCCCATGCTCATGTTCGACCGCATCTCCGAGATCGCGGAGGAAGGCGGCGAACACGGCAAGGGGCTGGTGAGGGCCGAACTCGACGTGAAGCCCGATCTCTGGTTTTTCCCCTGCCACTTCAAGGGCGATCCCGTGATGCCGGGCTGTCTCGGCCTGGACGCTCTGTGGCAGCTCGTGGGGTTTTTCCTGGGCTGGCTCGGTGCCCCGGGCAGGGGCCGCGCGCTCGGCCTCGGCGAGCTGAGGTTCTCGGGTCAGGTCCTGCCGACCGTGAAGAAGGTCATCTACGGGATCGACATCAAGCGTGTGGTGCGCTCCAAGCTGGTGCTGGGCATCGCGGACGGCTGGCTGTCGGCGGACGGGGACGTCATCTATCGGGCCTTTGACCTGAAGGTGGGTCTCTTCCGCCAGGGCGCCATGCAGCCGAGCGAAGCCTGAGGGCGGCGCGCGGTCGTCGGCTCCTCGGCTGCGGGCCGGGGAGGTCGGCGCTGCGTCCATTGAGACAAAGCGAACGAGTCCGGCATGAGACGCGTCGTGGTCACGGGGATGGGGATCGTCTCCTCCATCGGCAACAACACCCAGGAAGTGCTCGCCAGCCTGCGCGAAGCCAGGTCGGGCGTGGTGCGCGCGGAGAAGTATGCCGAGCTCGGGTTCCGCTGCCAGGTGCACGCCGCGCCGACGCTCAATCCGGAGGAGGTCGTGGATCGGCGGGCGCAGCGCTTTCTCGGCGGCGGCGCCGCGTGGAACCACGTGGCCATGGAGCAGGCCATCCGCGACGCCGGACTCGAGGAGCGGGAAGTGTCGAACGAGCGCACCGGCATCATCATGGGCTCCGGCGGCCCCTCGACGCGCGCGATTGTCGAAGCGGCGGACATCGCCCGCGACAAAGGGCCGCGCCGCGTGGGGCCGTTCGCGGTGCCGAAGGCCATGTCGTCGACCGCTTCGGCGACGCTCGCCACCTGGTTCAAGATCAAGGGCGTCAACTATTCCATCTCCTCCGCGTGCGCGACCTCCAACCACTGCATCGGCAACGCGATGGAGCTCATCAAGCTCGGCAAGCAGGACATCATCTTCGCCGGGGGATGCGAGGAGCTCGACTGGACCTTGTCGGTCCTCTTCGACGCCATGGGGGCGATGTCGTCGAAGTTCAACGACACGCCGGAAAAGGCGTCGCGGGCCTATGACGCGGATCGCGACGGCTTCGTGATCGCGGGGGGCGCCGGCGTGCTGGTTCTCGAAGAGCTTGAGCACGCGCGCGCCCGCGGCGCGCGGATCTACGGCGAGGTTGCAGGTTATGGCGCGACCTCGGACGGCTACGACATGGTCGCGCCCTCGGGCGAGGGTGCGGTCCGCTGCATGCGCATGGCGCTCGCGGACGTGAAGGTGCCCGTCGACTACATCAACCCGCACGCCACCTCGACGCCGGTCGGCGACATCAAGGAGATCGAGGCCATCCGCGAGGTGTTCGGCGACAAATGCCCGCCCATCTCGGCGACGAAATCGCTCACCGGCCATTCGCTCGGGGCGGCCGGCGTGCAGGAGGCGATCTACTCGCTCCTGATGATGCAGAACGGCTTCATCTGCGAGAGCGCGAACATCGAAAATCTCGATCCGGCAATAGCCGATATGCCGATTGTGCGCGAGCGCCGCGACAATGTGGAGATCGGCTGCGTGCTGTCCAACTCCTTCGGTTTCGGCGGCACCAATGCTTCGATCGTGCTGAAGCGGCTGGATGCGTGAGCGACGCGATTTCCATGCAGGCCCTTTCTCCTTATCGTGAGGCATCGGGCGGCCGCGCCTGCGCGCCCGTGGCGGAGATGCGCCTGCGCCCCCGTCGCGTGACCATGCCGCCGAAGACCGGATCGGATGGTCCGCCCGTCCCAACGACCCCAAAAAGAGCAAAGGAATGGCCATGACGCCTTTGATGCACGGCAAGCGCGGGCTGATCATGGGCGTCGCCAACGATCATTCGATCGCGTGGGGCATCGCCAAGACCTTGGCCGAGCACGGCGCGACGCTCGCCTTCACCTACCAGACCGAGGCCCTTGGCAAGCGCGTCAAGCCGCTCGCCGCGTCGGTCGGCTCGTCGCTGGCGCTGCCGTGCGACGTCGAGGATCTGGAGTCCGTGGACGCCGTCTTCGCGGCGCTCGGCGAGCAGTGGGGCTCGCTCGATTTCGTCGTGCACGCCATCGCCTATTCGGACCGCAACGAGCTCAAGGGCAGCTATGCGGACACGACGCGCGAGAACTTCACGCGCACCATGGTGATCTCGTGCTTCTCCTTCACGGAGGTGGCAAAGCGCGCCGCGCCGCTGATGACCGGGGGCGGCGCGCTGCTGACGCTGACCTACGGCGGCTCGACCCGCGTCATGCCCAACTACAACGTGATGGGCGTCGCGAAGGCGGCGCTGGAGGCGAGCGTGCGCTATCTCGCCGCCGACTTCGGCCCGCGCAACATCCGCGTCAATGCCATCTCGGCGGGGCCGGTGCGGACGCTTGCCGGCGCCGGCATCGCGGATGCGCGCCTCATGTTCAACTTCCAGAAACGTCATGCGCCGCTGCGCCGTCCGGTGACCATCGAGGAGGTCGGCGGAGCCGCGCTCTACCTCCTCTCGGACCTGTCGAGCGCGGTCACCGGCGAGGTGCACTTCGTCGACGCCGGCTACAACATCATCTCGATGCCGCACCCCGCCGCGCTGCAGACGGTGGACGAAGCGCAGACCGCCGCCGAGGCACGCCGGCCCGACGCCGCGCAATAAGGTCGCACTATCCGTAACTCGGGCTGCGGGGATGGCGAATCTTTTCCCGATTCGCCGTTCGCTCCGATTTTGCCCCTCCCCGACCCCCTCCCGCACGGCCGAACGGGCGGGCAACGGGATCGCGCCGCGCTGAAAAAAGCCGTCGTCCCGAGGTGCGAGCGGGAGCGAGCCTCGCGGATCAAGCAGGCGAAGGCGGGCGGACGAGCCGTTGCGCGCGCGGCGCCGTCCCCTTCGAGGGGCGCGCGACGCGCGACCGTCTCGGCGTGGCGCAAGGGTGACGGCGCACAGGCAGCGACCGCCCCTTGCATTTCGCTCCCGCCGGGAAATCCGCTCTCAAAAGAAGCACGGCAACAAAAAAGGCGGCGCCAAGGCCGCCTTCTTCGTCAAGGTCGTTCGTCGGAGCCGCTCACTCGGCGGCGCCGGGCGCCGGATCGGCGGCGCGCTCCGCCTTGGCCTTCGCCTCGAGGTCTTCGCCGGTCTGCTGGTCCACCGCCTTCATGGACAGGCGGACCTTGCCGCGCTCGTCGAACCCGAGCAGCTTCACCTTCACCTTGTCGCCTTCCTTGACCACGTCGGTGACCTTCTGCACGCGGTGCGGCGCAAGCTGGCTGATGTGGACGAGGCCGTCCCGCGAGCCGAAGAAGTTCACGAAGGCGCCGAAGTCCATGGTCTTGACGACCGTGCCCTCGTAGATCTGGCCCACCTCCGGCTCGGACACGATCGACTTGATCCAGTTGATGGCGGCGCGGATCGACTCGCTCTTGGAGGAGGCGATCTTCACCGTGCCGTCGTCCGAGATGTCGATCTTCGCCCCGGTCTTGTCGACGATCTCGCGGATCACCTTGCCGCCGGAGCCGATGACCTCGCGGATCTTGTCGACCGGGATATGCATCACCTCGATGCGCGGCGCATGCTCGCCGAGCTCGGCGCGCGCCGTGCTCAGCGCCTTGTTCATCTCGCCGAGGATGTGCATGCGGCCCTCCTTCGCCTGGGCGAGCGCGATGCGCATGATTTCCTCGGTGATGCCGGCGATCTTGATGTCCATCTGCAGCGAGGTGATGCCGTACTCGGTGCCGGCCACCTTGAAATCCATGTCGCCGAGATGGTCCTCGTCGCCGATGATGTCCGAAAGCACGGAGAAGCGGTCGCCCTCGAGGATGAGCCCCATGGCGATGCCGGCGGTCGGCCGCCGCAGCGGCACGCCGGCGTCCATCAACGCGAGGGAGGTGCCGCACACCGTCGCCATCGAGGACGAGCCGTTCGACTCGGTGATCTCCGAGACGACGCGGATCGTGTAGGGGAACTCATGGTGGGGCGGCAGCATGGGGTGAATGGCGCGCCAGGCAAGCTTGCCGTGGCCGATCTCGCGGCGCCCCGGCGAGCCCAGCCGGCCCGTCTCGCCGACCGAGAACGGCGGGAAGTTGTAGTGGAGCAGGAAGTGCTCCTTGTAGGTGCCCGGCAGCGCGTCGACGTACTGCTCGTCCTCGCCGGTGCCGAGCGTCGCCACCACGAGCGCCTGCGTCTCGCCGCGGGTGAACAGCGCCGATCCGTGGGTGCGCGGGAGCACGCCGACCTCGCACGAGATCGGCCGCACGGTCTTGACGTCGCGGCCGTCGATGCGCCGGCCGGTGTCTAGAATGTTCCCGCGCACGATCTTGGCCTCGAGGTCCTTGAAGACCTTGGCGACCCGCAGCTTGTCGAAGCGCGGCGCGGCCTCCGTCTCGGGCGGGAAGAAATGCGCCATCACCTTGGCCTTGGCGGCGTCGACGGCGGCGTGGCGCTCCTGCTTCGTCGGGATCGCATAGGCGGCCCGCAGGTCGGCCTCGATCAGGCCGCGCATCTCTTCTTCGAGCTCGGTGTTGTCCGGCGGCGAAAATTCGCGCGGTTCCTTGGCCGCCTTCTCGGCGAGGCGGATGATCGCGTCGATCACCGGCTGGAAGTGTCGGTGGCCGAACATCACGGCCCCCAGCATGATGTCCTCGGACAGCTCCTTGGCTTCCGATTCCACCATCAGGACGGCGTCGCTCGTGCCGGCCACGACGAGATCGAGATGGCTTTCCAGCATCTCGTCGATCTGCGGGTTGAGCACGTATTCGTTGCCGATGAAGCCGACGCGCGCGGCGCCGATCGGCCCCATGAACGGCACGCCCGAGATCGTGAGCGCCGCCGAGGCGGCGATCATGGCGACGATGTCGGGATCGTTCTCGAGGTCATGCGAGAGCACGGTCGCGATCACCTGGGTGTCGCACCGGTAGCCGTCGGCGAACAGCGGCCGGATGGGCCGGTCGATCAGGCGGGAGACGAGCGTCTCGCGCTCGGTCGGCCGTCCTTCGCGCTTGAAATAGCCGCCGGGAATGCGCCCCGAGGCATAATACTTTTCGAAATAGTTGCAGGTGAGCGGCAGGAAATCGACGCCTTCCTTCGGCTCCTTGGCCGACACGACGGTGGCGAGCACGGTGGTCTCGCCATAGGTCGCCACGACGGCGCCGTCGGCCTGCCGCGCGATCTTTCCGGTTTCAAGGGTGAGCCGTCGGCCTCCCCAGTCCAATCCAACACGGGCGATGTCGAACATTTCGATCTTCTTCCATCGGTTCGCGGCTCTGCGAACGCCATGGGCAAGACGGCGAGACGCTGCGTCGGCGCGAACCGTCGCGGGTGAAACCAGCGTCTGGCGATCCTGCCATGGCCTTCGAGAGATCCTGTGTTTCCAAACGGGCGAGCCCCTCGCCCGCATCAAACGGCGCGGCGTCCCTCGCCGGCCGCTACGCGCGGGCGCCGAAACCGCGGCGCCCGCCATCTTTGCGCTTGCGCGGAGCCTGTCCCGCTCCCGCGCAATCCGCCGTTAGCGGCGAATTCCAAGCCGCTCGATCAACTTTCGATAGCGGGCTTCGTCCTTGCGACGGAGAAAATCGAGCAACTGCCGCCGCTGGGACACGAGCTTGAGCAGCCCGCGCCGTGAGTGGTTGTCTTTCACGTGGGTCTTGAAGTGCTCCGTCAGGTTGGCGATCCGCTCCGAGAGGATCGCTATCTGCACTTCCGGCGAGCCTGTGTCGCCCTTTGAGGTTGCATATTCCTCGATCAGTTGCGCCTTGCGTTCGGCCGTGATCGACATCGACTGCTCCTGAATTGGGGGTCTCAAAGACGAAGCGCCGCCATTGCGGCCGCGCTTTGAGGCGGCCGGCGCCGGGATGTCGTCCAGCGCGGTCGCCGTTCATCAATGCGCGCGGGCTTGGGCCCGCGCGACGAGCCAATATAGCCGAATCGCTTGCCAAGACCAGCACAAAGACCGGGCACGAAGCGCGCGCGCCCGGTCCGCGCGGGGCGGCCGTCGGCTCCCGGAGGCTCCTAAATTCGCATGCGCGCCGTCGCCGGATCCCGCAGGTGGAAGATGCGGCGCGGGCACAGCTCGCCTTCGACCCCCTCGACGAGGGCGATCAGTTGGCCCTCGGTCGCAACGGCCGCCCATCCGGAGACCAACGGTGCGTCGCGGCCCCGCAGCAGCACCGGCTGCCCGCGGGCGAGCCGGGCGGCGTCCGCCCGGCTCACGGTCACGGCGGGCAGGCCCGCAAGGCCGGCGGAGACGGGAAGGAGGAGCGACGGCGGCGCCAAAGCGCCTTGATCCGCGTCCTCGGGCGCGGGCAGCGCGTCCAGCGTTTTCGCGACCGCCTCGGTGAACGGGCCGACGGCCGTGCGCCGCAGCGCTGAGACGTGCCCGTACGTCCCGAGCGCGAGGCCGAGGTCTCGGGCGAGCGCCCGCACATAGGTGCCCTTGCCGCATTCGGCCTCGAACTCGGCGTGGTCGGGGTCGGGCGTGCCGATCAAGGCGAGCCGGCTGATCTCGACGAGCCGCGGCTCGATGGTCACCTCCTCGCCCGCGCGGGCGAGGTCGTAGGCGCGCTCGCCGGCGATCTTGATCGCGGAGAACTTCGGCGGCGTCTGCATGATCTGGCCGATGAAGCGCGGCAGCGCGGCGCGGATCGCCTCCGCGCTCGGCCGCACGTCGGAGGTGTCCACCGTCCGGCCCTCGGCGTCGTCGGTGTCGGTGAGGACGCCCCACCGCACGGTGAAACGATAGCTCTTGCGGCCGTCCATCACGAACGGCACGGTCTTGGTCGCCTCGCCGAGCGCGATCGGCAGCACGCCGGAGGCGAGTGGGTCGAGCGTGCCCGCGTGGCCGGCCTTCTTGGCCGCGAAGGCGCGCTTCACGATCGACACCGCGTGCGTCGAGGTCATGCCCACCGGCTTGTCGAGCACCAGCCAGCCGTCGACCTCTCGTTTCGCGCGCTTGGGTTTGCCCCGCTCTGTCGTGCCGCTTGCAAGCATCTTCGTCTCGGTCATGAGCCGGGCTTCCTCCCGCATCGAGCAGGAGGGATCACGCCCTGCCGCACAGTCGTCAATGCCCCTCTCCGTCGTCGCGCCCCAGATCGCGCTTCACCTCCGGCGATTGCAGCAGCTTCTCGATGCGCTCCGCTTCGTCGAAGCGGTCGTCGATGCGGAAGCGCAGATCCGGAGCGAATTTGAGGTTCACGCGGTGGGCGATCTCGCCGCGCAGGAACCGCTTGTTGCGGTCGAGCGCGGACACCACCTCCTCGCCGTCCTTGCCGCCGAGTGGCATCACGTAGACGGTCGCAAGCCGCAGGTCCGCGCTCATGCGCACCTCCGGCACCGTGATCGTGTGGGACTCGATCACCGGGTCGCGCACCTGCCCGCGCGTGAGCACGTCGGCCAGCGCGTGGCGCACGAGCTCGCCGACTCGCAGCGCGCGCTGCGAAAGGCCGGTCGTCTGGTCGCGGCGATGGTGCCTCGGCATGTCGATTTCGATTCGGACGTGCTGTTGTCCCCCGCGTTCCGCGCGCGGCGCAACGCCGATGCGAAGCGCCGCCGGCGCGCCTTCCGGGCGCGGGGACCGATAATGCTTACAACGAGCGCTGCACCGTCTCGACGCGGTAGCACTCGATCACGTCGCCCACGCGCATGTCCTGGTAGTTCTCGAAGGCCATGCCGCATTCCTGGCCGGCCAGGACCTCGCGCACATCGTCCTTGAAGCGCTTGAGCTGGGAGAGCTTGCCTTCGTGGATCACGACATTGTCGCGGATGAGCCGCACATGGGCGCCCCGCTCCACGGTGCCGTCGAGAACACGGCAGCCGGCCACCTTGCCGACCTTCGACACCGTGAAGATTTCGAGCACCTGCGCGGTGCCGAGCGTCGTCTCCCGCACGGTCGGCGCGAGCAGGCCGGACATCGCCTTCTTCACGTCGTCCACGAGATCGTAGATGATGTTGTAGTAGCGGATTTCGACCCCGGCGCGTTCGGCGGCTTCGCGCGCCTCCTTGTGCGCGCGCACGTTGAAGCCGATGATGGCGGCGCCGGACGCTTCCGCCAGCGTCACGTCCGATTCGGTGATGCCACCCACGCCCGCATACAGAATGCGCGCGGCGACCTCGTTGGTGCTGAGCTTCTCGAGCGCCCCGGTGATGGCCTCGACCGAGCCCTGCACGTCGCCCTTGATGACGAGCGGGAATTCCTTGCGGCCCGCCATCTTGAGCTGATTCATCATCTGCTCGAGCGAGCCGCGCATGCCGGTGGCCCGCGCCGCCGCCTTCTCGCGCTTCTGCCGCTCGCGGTACTCGGCGATTTCGCGCGCCCGCGCTTCGTTCTCGACGACGGCCAGGCGGTCGCCGGGGTCCGGCGTTCCGCCGAAGCCGAGCACCTCGACGGGCATCGACGGCCCCGCCTTGTCGACGGTTTCGCCGGTATCGGAAATGAGCGCGCGCACCCGCCCCCATTGCGTGCCGGCGACGACGATGTCGCCGGGCTTAAGCGTGCCGCGCTGCACCAGCACGGTCGCGACCGGTCCGCGGCCGCGGTCGAGCTTCGCCTCGATCACCGTGCCTTCCGCGGAGCGGTCGGGATTGGCCTTCAGTTCGAGAATTTCCGCCTGCAGATTGATGGCCTCGAGCAGGCGGTCGAGGTTCAGCTTCTTGGTGGCGGACACTTCGACGTCCAGCACGTCGCCGCCGAGCGACTCGACCTGCACCTCGTGCTGAAGCAGCTCCGTGCGCACCCGCTCGGGCCGCGCATCGGGCTTGTCGATCTTGTTGATCGCGACGATGATCGGCACCTTCGCGGCCTTGGCGTGGTGGATCGCCTCGACCGTCTGCGGCATCACGCCGTCGTCCGCGGCGACCACCAGCACCACGATGTCGGTCACCCGCGCGCCGCGCGCCCGCATGGCCGTGAACGCCGCGTGGCCCGGCGTGTCGATGAAGGTGATCTTCCCGCCGGAGGGCGAGGTCACCTGATAGGCGCCGATGTGCTGCGTGATCCCGCCAGCCTCGCCGCTCACCACGTTGGTCGAGCGGATGGCGTCGAGCAGCGACGTCTTGCCGTGGTCGACGTGACCCATGATGGTGACGACGGGCGGCCGCGGCTGCAGCGTGCTCGGATCGTCGGGCGCGTCGAACAGGCCCTCCTCGACGTCCGATTCGGCGACGCGACGGACCGTGTGGCCCATTTCCTCGGCGATGAGCTGGGCCGTATCGGCGTCGATGATGTCCGTGCTCTTGGCCATGTGCCCCTGCTTCATCAGCAGGCGCACGACGTCGACCGCGCGCTCCGCCATGCGGTTGGCGAGCTCCTGGATCGTGATGGTCTCAGGGATCACGACCTCGCGCGCGATCTTCTCCTTGTTCTCCACCTGCCGGTGGCCGGTCATGCGCTGGACCCGGCGGCGGAACGAGGCGATGGAGCGTTCGCGCTCCTCGTCAGCGTTGAGCGCGGTGACGAGCGTCAAGCGGCCGCGGCGCTTCTCGCCGCCGCCCCGGCTCGGCTTCGGCGCTGCGGCAGGCCGCGCGGCGCCCGCGCCGCCGCCGCGGCGCAGCGGGCGCTTCGATTCTTCTTCCTCCGGCTCGAGCGCGACCCGCACATTCGGCGGAACACCGAGGGGGAGTCCCCCCGCCTTGGCCTTGGCCTCGTCCTCCCCGAATCGCTTCTTGGCCTCCTGCTCGGCCTTCTTCTTGGCTTCTTCCTCCTGGCGGCGACGCTCCTCCTCCTCGCGTTTGCGCGCTTCGGCGGCTTCGCGCTCGGCGCGCTCGCGCGCTTCGCGTTCGGCGCGGCGGCGCGCTTCCTCTTCGGCGAGGCGGCGCTCTTCCGCCTCCCGCTGGCGCGCATCGGCGAGCGCGTGGGCGCGGGCCGCCCGTTCCTCCTCCGTGAGCGTGCGCAGGATGACGCCGGAAGGCTTCGGCCCGGACGCCGGCGCGCCGGCCCCTTTTCCGGACGGAGCCGCGGGCGCGGCATCGCCGCGCCCGGCCGGGCGCCGCAGGCCCCCCGCCGGCGCCCGTTCGGGCGCGGCAGGCGCGGCCGCCTCGGGCTTGTCGCCCACGGCCCGGCGCTTCACCTTCTCGACGACGACCTGCTTCGTCCGCCCATGGCTGAAGCTCTGACGCACGACGCCATGCTCGACGCCGCGCTTGAGCGTCAGGGTTTTCGTCGGATGGACGCTCAGCGTCTTTTCGCCCGGGTTCTTGGTTTCGCTCATCAAACCTTCCAATCTGTCCCGCCGGGCCCGCCGAGACCTCTGCGGGCCCATAAGGTTTTGTTTTCGCAGTCCTTTCGAATTCCGCCGGCGCCTAGCCCGGAATGCGAAAACACTGCCCGCGCCGTGCGCTACTCGCGCGGTGTGGCCAATTCGCTCGCCGGCGCGCTCTCCCGAAATGCGGCAAGGCAACGGTAACGGGCGAGAAACGCCTCGCAGGCCGGCCCGGCGAGCAGCGCTGCATGTATCACATTTGGGCGGCCTAATGCCAAACCCAATTGCGTAGAAGTAAACGCGGTAATCGACACCGGCTCCCTTTCTCCCGCCCGGCGGCCCCTCGCCTCGAGCTTGCGCACCCCATCGGCCGCGGCGTCCGCCGCATGCAAAACGGCGACCGCGCGGCCGTCCGCCAGCGCCGCCTCCACCTTGGCGAAGCCCGCCCGCACGAGCCCCGCCTTATGGGCGATGGCCAGCGCATCGAGCGCGCTCTGCTCCAGCAGGCGCTCCGTCGTGGCCGGAAGGTCCGCGGGCGTGCGCACCGGCCGCCGGAGGCTGCGGGCAAAAGCGTTGCGCGCCACGGCCTTGGCCACCGCCTCGGCGGTCGCGGTCACCCACACGCCGCGCCCCGGCAGCTTGCGCTTCACGTCCGGAACGATCGTGTCGTCGGGTCCGGCCACGAAGCGGATCATCTCGGCGATCGGCCGCACGGTGCGGGTCGCGATGCACAGCCGTTCGGGTCCGGCCTTGCGGTCGTGCGGGCCGGCGTCGGTTTCCGCGTCCAGCGTCGGTCTGTCGCTTGCCGCCAAGGGGACCCGATCGGTTTGCCGGCAAGCCGGATCCGGGCCGTGCATGCGCCCAAATGCCGCTTGCCGATGTCGTCAAGCCTGCGCCGGCTGCTTGCCGCCGGCCGTGTCCTCCTCCGTCTCCGCGGCCTCGAGATCGGCTTCCGTGATCCATCCGGCCTTGAGGCGCGCCTGCATGATGATGTTCTCGGCGTCTTCGCGCGTCAGCTCGAAGCCCTCGAGGGCGCCCTCATGACGCACGGTCTCGCCGTCCTTGCGTTCGGTCCAGCCGATCAGCTCGTCCGTCGCGCAGCCGGCCAGATCCTCGACCGTCTTGATGCCATGCTCGCCGAAGGCGACCAGCATCTTTGTGGTGACGCCGGGAACCTCTTTCAAGGCGTCTTCGACGCCGAGCTCCTTGCGGCGCGCGTCGAGCTCGCTTTCGAGACGGGCGAGGTAGTCCTGCGCGCGGGACTGCAGCTCCTGCGCGGTCTCCGCATCGAAGCCCTCGATCGAGGCGATTTCCCTCTGATCGACGAAGGCCAGCTCTTCGATCGACGTGAACCCTTCGGACGCGAGGAGCTGTCCCACGACCTCGTCGACATTGAGCGCTTCCATGAAGGTCTTGGTGCGCTTCTCGAACTCCGCCTGGCGGCGTTCCGATTCCTCCTGCTCGGTCAGGATGTCGATGTCCCAGCCGGTGAGCTGCGAAGCAAGGCGCACGTTCTGCCCGCGCCGGCCGATCGCCAAAGAGAGCTGATGGTCCGGCACCACGACCTCGATGCGCTGGCGCTCCTCGTCGAGCACCACCTTGGCAACCTCGGCGGGGGCGAGCGCGTTGACGACGAAGGTCGCGATGTCCGGCGACCACGGGATGATGTCGATCTTCTCGCCCTGCAGCTCGTTCACCACCGCCTGCACGCGCGATCCGCGCATGCCCACGCAGGCGCCGACCGGATCGACGGAGGAATCGCGCGAGGCCACCGCGATCTTGGCGCGCGAGCCGGGATCGCGGGCCACCGCCTTCACCTCGACGATGCCGTCATAGATCTCCGGCACCTCCTGCGCGAACAGCTTGGCCATGAACTGCGGGTGCGTGCGCGAGAGGAAGATCTGGGGCCCCCGCGACTCGCGCCGGACGTCGTAGATGTAGGCGCGGATGCGGTCGCCGTTGCGGAAGACCTCGCGCGGCAGAAGCTCGTCGCGCCGCACGATCGCCTCGGCGCGGCCGAGATCGACGACGACGTTGCCGTATTCCACCCGCTTGACCAGGCCGTTGACGATGTCGCCGATGCGATCCTTGTACTCCTGGTACTGGCGGTCGCGCTCGGCCTCGCGCACCTTCTGCACGATCACCTGCTTGGCGGACTGGGCGGCGATGCGCCCGTATTCAAGCGGCGGCAGCGCATCGGCGATGGTGTCGCCGATCTGCGCCGCCGGGTTGCGCCGGCGCGCCTCCTCGAGGCTGATCTGGGTGGACGGATTCTCCACCGTCTCGACGACCAGCAGGTGGCGGGCGAGGCGCAGTTCGCCCGTCCGCGGGTTGATCTCCGCATGCACGTCGGTTTCGGCGCCGTAGCGCGAGCGGGCCGCCTTGGCGATCGCGTCCTCCATGGCGGCGATGACGATGCTGCGGTCGATCGCCTTCTCGCGTGCGACCGCGTCGGCGATCTGCAACAGTTCAAGCCGGTTGGCGCTCACAGCAGCCATCAGTGGTCTCCTTTGTCGCGAGGCGCGCGCCGAGCTCGGGACGCTCCGCCTCGAAATGCTTTGGTTTCCGCTCCGCGGGTCCCGTTGTTCTCGTCCCTGGCTGCCGCGGCCCGCTGGCGTTCCGCGGCCTTTCCGCGCCGCAGGGATTCGGCGATGAGCTGATCGGTGAGGACGAGTTTCGCCTCCGCCATGTCGTCGATCGCCAGCAGAACGTCGGCGGTTTCCTCGGCCTCGGCGTCCTCGCGGCGGATGCGCACCGCGTTGCCCTCGGTGCCGAGCAGCACGCCGCGGAAGCGGCGGCGGCCCTCGTGCGGCAGGGCCATCTCGATCTTCACCAGGTGACCGGCATAGCGGTCGAAGTCGGAGCGGCGCACGAGCGGTCGGTCGATGCCCGGCGACGAGACTTCCAGGTTGTAGGCGCGGTCGATCGGATCGGCGACGTCGAGCGCCGGCGAAAGGGCCTTTGACGCGATCTCGCAGTCCTCGATCGACATCGAGCCGTCCGGCCGTTCCGCCATGATCTGCACGGTGCAGCCGGCAAGCCCGGAGATCCGCACGCGGACGAGGCGGAATCCCAGGCCCTCCAGCACGGGCTCGGCGATGGCCGCAACGCGCGCCGCCACGCCCTGCTCGCCGATCACCCGCGGTTCGGTGATGCTCGTTTCCACGGTCCCGGTCATGCGTCTCGGCGCGCCCCGCGCGCCAGGTAATAAAAAAGAGCGGGTCCCGGGCGGGGCCCACTCTCGATAGCCGATCGAATCATTCGATCGTTATGAGACATCCTGGACGGACGCCCCAAATATAATCCTCTGCCGGGCGGATGCAAGGCCGCATCGCGACGCCAAGGGCCTCTCCGGGCGGTCTGTCGCGGACCTTGCCCGTGCGGGCGGTGGGCCGGCTGAAAGCTGAAAATTGTGCGCGCGGCGGTGCATGGGGCCGCGAACCGGAATATGCTGGCCGCCGCACCAATGGGGGCGATTCGCCATGAACAGCACGACGAAACGCTATCTCGCCGAAGCCTTCGGCACCGCGGTCCTGGTCTTGGTCGGCTGCGGCGCGGCGGCGATCGGCGCGGCCGACGGCAGGACCTTGGTCGACGTGATCGGAATCGCTTTCGCCTTCGGCCTCGCGGTCACCGCGATGGCTTACGGCATCGGGCCGATCTCCGGCTGCCACATCAATCCGGCGGTGACGGTCGCGATGGTCACTTCCGGCCGGATGTCCGGCAGCGACGCGATCGGCTACATCGTGTCGCAGTTCGTGGGGGGCGTGATCGGCGCCGGACTGCTGGTGCTGATCCTCAAGGGCCGGATCGCCGGCTACGATCTCGCGGCCGGCGGGCTCGGCCAGAACGGCTGGGGCCAGGGCTATCTCGGCGGCTATGGCCTCGGGGCGGCGCTGCTCGTCGAGTTTCTCGCGACGCTGATCTTCGCGATCGTGATCCTGAGCGCGACCAACCCGACGACCACCCTGGAGGTGGCCGGGCTGATCATCGGACTGACCCTGTTCGCGCTGCACTTTCCGTTCATCAACGTCACCGGCCTGTCGGTGAA
The DNA here is from genome assembly GCA_019689555.1 of Variibacter sp. Classification (GTDB taxonomy): domain Bacteria; phylum Pseudomonadota; class Alphaproteobacteria; order Rhizobiales; family Xanthobacteraceae; genus JADGHE01. The sequence continues at coordinate 26,676 of JADGHE010000002.1, forward strand.
CCCGGCGCGAAGTCTCGGCCCGGCGGTCTTCGTCGGCGGCACGGCGCTGGCCCAGGTCTGGCTCTTCCTTGTGGTGCCGACCGTTGCGGGAGCCGCCGCCGGCTGGCTCTTCAAGTCCGGGCTGCTGACGCCGGAACCGCCGCCCGGCAAATAGCGGCGGCGTCGCGGGCCCCGCAGTCAGAGCCGGACGGAAAAAGAGGCGGCGGGCGCCCGCGCCCGCCTATTCTTCGGCCAGCGGGTGCAGGTCGCGCACGAGGCTCTTGAGCCGCTCCTCGAGCACGTGGGTGTAGACCTGCGTCGTGGAAATGTCGGCATGGCCGAGCAGCATCTGCACCGAGCGCAGATCGGCCCCGTTTTGCAGGAGATGGCTGGCGAAGGCGTGCCGCAGCACGTGCGGGCTCACCTTGTCCGGCGGCAGCCCGGCGCGGGCGGCGAGCGCCTTCAGTTCCCGGGCGAAATGCTGGCGCGTCAGGTGACCGCTCTCGCCGAAGGAAGGGAACAGCCAGCGGGAGGAGGCGAGGCCGGCCTCGGCGCACAGCGCCAGATAGTCGGCGACAGCGGCCTTGGCCGCCGCGTTGAGCGGCACCAGCCGCTCCCGGCCGCCCTTGCCGCGGACCATCAGCACCCGCGCGTCGCGCCGCGCCGCCGTCGCCGGCAGCGCGACCAGCTCCGAGACGCGCAGGCCCGTGGCGTAGACGAGCTCGAGGAGGGCGTTGAGGCGCGCGCGCCGCAGGCGTTCGGCGAGCGGGCGCTCGGCGTCGGCGATTCCGTCCCGGGCGGCGGCGAGAAGCCGGTCGACCTCGTCGACCGAAAGCACCTTGGGCAGGGGCCGGCCGCGTTTTGGCCCGGCGAGCGCCGCCGCGGGGTCGTCCTTGCGGTGCCGCTCCGCATAGAGGAATCGGTAGAACTGGCGCAGCGCCGAAAGCCGCCGCGCCTGGGAGGAGGCTGCGAGCCCGCGCGCGGCCAGGGCCGCGAGATACTCGCGAAGGTCCGCCGTGGTGGCGGTCTCGATCGTCCGCCCCGCGGCGGAGAGCGCCGCGGAAAGGTCCGCGAGATCGCGCCGGTATGCTGCGAGGGTGTTGGCAGACGCGCCGCGCTCGGCGCTCTGCATGTCGAGAAAGAGCGCGATCAGCCGCTCGCCGCTGCCCCGGCTCCGCGGCGGCTTGGCCATGGTCCGCTCAGCGATGCCTGTTCAGCCGGTCCTGCGGAATCGTGACGGTCATTTCCCGCGGCTGCGGCTGGACGAATGTTGCGAGCGACACGATCCCGCCATAGGCGAGCCCGCCGAGCAGGCCGAGCACAAACAACAAGCGAACGAGGCTGGGCATCGTGTCTATGAATAGGAAGGGGGCGGCGGTCTTCAACCCGATTCGACGGCAGGCATGATACGCCGAGCACCGGCGGGAGGCTATTGCGACGGATCCGGCAAACTCCTCCGGCGAGTCGTGGGCGACGGCCCTTCCGCGGCAACGGCCCTTTCGTCTTGCGCCGCTGCCGGCTAAAAGTCGGCCCATGTCGCAGCTTGCCGCGCAGAACGATGCCGTCGGCCCACCCCGAGGGTTCGTCGCCGCTTTGGGGGAGCGGTCGATCGTGCTCGTGGGCATGATGGGGGCGGGCAAGTCGTCGGTCGGGCGACGGCTCGCGGCGCGGCTCGCGCTGCCGTTCACCGATGCCGACAACGAAATCGAGGCCGCAGCGGGAATGTCGATCCCGGACATCTTCGCGACCCACGGGGAGGCCGCCTTCCGCGCCGGCGAGGCGCGGGTCATCGGCCGTCTGCTCCAGGCCGGCCCGCAGGTGCTTGCCACCGGGGGCGGCGCCTTCATGAACCCGGAGACCCGCGCGGCCATCCGCGCCAAAGGCATATCGGTGTGGCTGAAGGCCGAATTCGAGGTGCTGATGCGCCGCGTGAAGCGGCGCAGCGACCGGCCGTTGCTCAAAACGGCGGACCCGGCGGCGACGCTGCGCCGCCTCATGGAGGAGCGGGAGCCGATCTACGCCGAAGCCGATCTGACGGTCGAATCGCGCGACGTGCCGCATGCCGCAGTGGTCGAGGACATCGTCGCTCTGCTGTGCAAATTTCTCGGCGTACACGACCTCGGCGCGAAGGGCGCGGGAACGCCCCCATGAGAGACTTCGCGCCGGCCATCACGCGCGTTCCGGTCGATCTCGCGGGGCGCAGCTACGACATCGCCATCGGCCGCGGCCTGCTGCAGGAGCTCGGTCCGCGGCTGCGCGACCTCCGTCCGGGCGCGGCGGCGGCGGTCATCACGGACGCGCAGGTGGCGCGGCACCACCTCGCGGCCGCGGTCGCCTCGCTCGAGGCCGCCGGCATCCGGCACGTCGGCATCACGGTGCCGGCCGGGGAGGGCTCGAAGAGCTTCGCCCGGTTCGAGCAGGCCTGCGACGCGGTGCTGGCGGCGCGCATCGGCCGCAGCGACGTGATCGTGGCGCTCGGCGGCGGCGTGATCGGCGATCTCGCCGGCTTCGTGGCGGCGGTGGTGCGGCGCGGGCTCGATTTCATCCAGGTGCCGACCACCCTGCTCGCGCAGGTCGATTCGTCCGTCGGCGGCAAGACGGGCATCAATTCGCCGCGCGGCAAGAACCTCATCGGAGCCTTTCATCAGCCCATTCTGGTGCTCGCCGACACCGGCCTGCTCGACACGCTGCCGGAGCGCGAGTTCCGCGCCGGCTACGCCGAGGTCGCCAAATACGGCCTGATCAACGACGCGCGGTTCTTTGCCTGGCTCGAGGAGCATTGGCAGGAGGTCTTTTCGGGCGGCCCCGCGCGCGAGCAGGCGATCGCCGTGTGCTGCCGGTCGAAGGCGGCCATCGTCGCCCGCGACGAGCGCGAGACCGGCGACCGCCAGCTTCTCAACCTCGGTCACACCTTCGGCCATGCGCTGGAGGCTGCCGCGGGCTTTTCCGAGCGGCTGCTGCACGGGGAGGCGATCGCGATCGGCATGGTGCTGGCGTTCGCCTTCTCGGCCCGGCTCGGCCTCGCCGATCCCGGGGACACGGAGCGCGTGCGGCGCCATCTCGCCGCCGTCGGCCTGCCGACGGCGGTCGCGCAGATTCCGGGCGACCTGCCGGGCGTCGACGGCCTCATGGAGCTCATCGCGCAGGACAAGAAGGTCAAGCGCGACAAGCTCACTTTCATCCTCACGCGCGGGATCGGGGCGAGCTTCATCGCCCCCGACGTGGACCCTGCCGAGGTGCGGGCGTTCCTCGCCGAGACGGTGGCGAAGGGTTAGCGCCTGCCTGCGCGGGGCGTTACCGCCTTCTCCCCCGGGGCCGCGGCGTGGATGGCGAGCGCGTGCACGCCGCCGGCGAGTTCGGCCGCAAGCGCCGTGTTGATCAGGCGGTGGCGCTCCAGCCGGCTCTTCCCCCGGAACGCCTCAGCGACGATATAAACCCTGAAGTGAGTCTCGCCGCCGGGCCGATGGCCGGCATGCCCTTCGTGCCGGTGGGATTCGTCGACCACGTCGAGGCTTTCGGGGGCGAAAGCCTTCTTCAATTTCTCTGTGATGATGTCGATGGTGCGCATATCGGCTCGCATAGACGCTTTTCCGGCCCGGTGGCAAACGCGCAGGCCTGCGCGCCGCCTGGGCGGTGCACGCCGTGCCGGAGACGGACTCCGTTTCGCCTGGACGACGCGCCGGCAGCGGCCTGTTTCCTACACGGAGCTTGCGGCGGCCGTCTCCTCTTTCACATAATCGGCCGCCATGAAATTGGACTCGCCGCTTTTCGACTGTGTCCGCGTCAAGCCCGATCAGGATCGCCGGCTGCGTGCCACGTGCCCGCCCTGCGAATGGCCGGGCTGCGCCGAGGCGGCCACGCACCGCGCGCCGAAGGGGCGGCTCTACGAGGGCGAGTACTGGCGCTTCTGCCTCCAGCACGTCCGCGAATACAATCAGTCGTACAACTACTTCGCCGGCATGAGCGAGGAGGCGGTGGCGCGCTTCCAGAAGGATGCGCTGACGGGGCACCGGCCGACCTGGAAGATGGGCGTGAACGGCCATGCGCCGAAAGGCGGCTTCCGGTACGGCTTCGGTCCGGATTTCAGCGCCGCGGACGATCCGCTGGGTGTGTTCCGCGAGCTGGGCGGGCGCGCGCGGTGGCAGGGGCGGACCGACCGGCCCGACCGCGAGGAGCGGACGATCCGCAACGGCGAGCGCAAGGCGTTCGAGACGCTGGGTCTCGAGCTCAACGCCACGTCCGCCGACATCAAGGCCCGCTTCAAGGAGCTCGTGAAGCGCCACCATCCGGACGCGAACGGCGGCGACCGCGGCTCCGAAGACCGGCTGCGCGAGATCATTCAGGCCTACAAGTATCTGAAGTCCGCCGGCTACTGCTGAGGGCGGCGACCCGCTGCGCCAGGCCCTGAGGACCAGCCGACCGCGCCCACCGGCAAGCCCGGCCGAACCGGTGGTCAAGGCTGATCGCGATGGCTATATATCCGGCCGTCGGCAAGTCTGCCGAACAGGGTTTTTTCTCCCCGCCCCATTCTGCTAAGTTGGAGCCTCAATCCGAACCGCTGGGGTGAACTGAAAACGGGCCTCGGGCGCTTACCTCGGGGCCACGGAGGAGCAATGACGACCGCTACCGAAGACGTGGCCCGCCTGCCGGACATGAAGGTGTCGGTTCGGCAGGTCTTTGGCATCGACAGCGACATGGAAGTGCCGGCTTACTCCGAGCCGGACGAGCACGTGCCTGACCTCGATCCGGACTACCGGTTCGACCGGTCGACGACGCTCGCCATCCTCGCCGGATTTGCCAAGAACCGTCGCGTGATCGTCACCGGCTATCACGGCACCGGCAAGTCGACGCATATCGAGCAGGTGGCCGCCCGCCTGAACTGGCCGTGCGTGCGCGTCAATCTCGACAGCCATGTGAGCCGCATCGACCTGCTCGGCAAGGACGCCATCGTGATCCGCGACGGCATGCAGGTCACCGAGTTCCGGGACGGCATCCTGCCCTGGGCCTTGCAGCACAATGTTGCGCTCTGCTTCGACGAGTACGACGCCGGGCGTCCCGACGTCATGTTCGTCATTCAGCGCGTGCTGGAGCTGTCCGGCAAGCTGACGCTGCTCGACCAGAACCGAGTGATTCGACCCCACCCGGCCTTCCGCCTCTTCGCCACGGCGAACACGATCGGCCTCGGCGACACGTCGGGCCTCTATCACGGCACGCAGCAGATCAACCAGGGTCAGATGGACCGCTGGTCGATCGTCACCACGCTCAACTATCTGCCGCACGACAAGGAGGTGGAGATCGTGCTCGCCAAGGCGAAGCACTATCGCACGCCGGAGGGACGCGACATCGTGAGCAAGATGGTGCGCGTGGCCGATCTCACCCGCAACGCCTTCATGAACGGCGACCTGTCGACCGTCATGAGCCCGCGCACGGTCATCACCTGGGCGGAGAACGCCGACATCTTCAACGACATCGGCTTCGCCTTCCGGGTGACGTTCCTCAACAAGTGCGACGAACTGGAGCGCCCGCTGGTGGCCGAGTTCTATCAGCGCTGCTTCGGTCAGGAACTGCCGGAAAGCGCGGTGAACGTCGTCCTCTCCTAAGAGCGCTCTCCCCCGCGGGAGACGACCAGCGATGGCTTCGAACAGCAAGCCCAGGTCCTCGGCCAAGGAATCCCCGGTCGAGCCGTTCAAGCGGTCCGTCGGGGCCTGCCTGCGCGCGCTCGCGCGCAACGCCGAGCTCGAGGTGGGATATGCCGCCGAGCGGCCCGCGCTCGCCGCCGGCAAGGTGCGCCTGCCGGAGCCTCCCCGCAAGCTCACGCCGCGGGACGCCGCCGTCATCCGCGGCCATGCCGATGCGTTCGCCTTGCGCGTCGCCTGCCATGACGCCGCCGTGCACCGGCGCCTCTTGCCGGCCGGCCAGCAGGCGCGCGCGATCTTCGAGGCGGTCGAGCAGGCGCGCGTGGAGGCGATCGGCGCCCGCCGCATGGAGGGCGTGAGAGACAATCTCGCGGCGATGCTCGAGGACCGCTTTCACCGCGGGAAGTTCGACGAGATCACCGATCGCGCCGACGCCCCCATCGAGGAAGCGGTGGCGATGATCGTGCGCGAGCGGCTCACCGGCGAGCCGCCTCCGCTCGCCGCCCGCAAGCTCGTGGATCTGTGGCGTCCGTTCATCGAGGAGCGGGCCGGCGCCGATCTTGACCGGCTCGAGCATCTGCTGGACGACCAGGAGAAGTTCGGGATCGTCGTGCACGACCTCCTCGAATCGCTCGACATGGGCGACGAGCGCAGCCACGACGCCGACGACGAGGACCAGCACGACAACGAGCGGCAAGGCCGCGAGGACGCCGACGGCGAGACCGGCGCGACGCAGGATTCCGAAGACGCCGACTCGGCCGCGCTGGAGCAGGCCGAAGTCACGGCCGACGAGCTTCCGGAGGGGGCTGCGGAGGCCGCGGACGCGCAGGCCGCCGACATGCCCGACGACAGCGAGCTCGGCGACGCCGACACGCCCGGCGAGCCGTGGCGGCCGCGGCACGGGCACAACGAGCCGCGGGCGCCCGAGTACCGCGCCTTCAGCGACCGCTTCGACGAGGTCGTCGCGGCCGAGGATTTGTGCGAGCCCGAGGAGCTCGAACGGCTGCGCGGCTATCTCGACAAGCAGCTCTCGCACCTGCAGGGCGTCGTGGCGCGGCTTGCCAACCGCCTCCAGCGCAAGCTGATGGCGCAGCAGAGCCGCTCCTGGGAATTCGACATGGAGGAGGGCCAGCTCGACCCCGCGCGGCTCTCCCGCGTCATCATCGATCCGTTGCACCCCCTCTCGTACAAGATCGAGAAGGACACCAATTTCCGCGATACGGTGGTCACGCTGCTGCTCGACAATTCCGGGTCGATGCGCGGGCGCCCGATCACCGTGGCCGCCACCTGCGCCGACATTCTGGCCCGCACGCTGGAGCGCTGCGGCGTCAAGGTGGAAATTCTCGGATTCACGACGCGCGCGTGGAAGGGCGGGCAGTCGCGCGAGGCTTGGCTTGCCGCCGGTAAGCCGCCGAATCCCGGCCGTCTCAACGATCTGCGGCACATCATCTACAAGTCGGCCGATGCGCCGTGGCGGCGCGCGCGCAAGAATCTCGGGCTCATGATGCGCGAGGGCCTGCTCAAGGAGAACATCGACGGCGAGGCGCTCGATTGGGCGCACAAGCGGCTGCTCGCGCGGCCCGAGCAGCGCCGCATCCTCATGATGATTTCGGACGGCGCGCCGGTCGACGATTCGACGCTGTCGGTGAACCCCGGCAACTATCTCGAGCGGCACCTGCGCCACGTCATCAACGAGATCGAGACTCGCTCGCCGGTGGAGCTCATCGCCATCGGCATCGGCCACGACGTGACGCGCTATTACCGCAGGGCGGTGACGATCGTCGACGCCGAGGAACTCGGCGGCGCGATGACCGACAAGCTCGCCGAACTGTTCGACGAGCAGGCCCCGGCCGCGCCCGTCGCACGCCGGCGCAAGCGGCGCGTCGCCTGATGGCTCCGGCGGCCCGCCGCGAGCGGGCCGCTTCATGCGCGGCCTCTGCCCGCGGCCTTTACGCGTTATCCATTTGCCGCAGAGCTTTCATGCCGATGCGGCAGTCCGCGAGGTCGAGCCAATCCGCGGCGCAAGCAGGCTGCTATCTGTTGCTGTCATCTTTTGCTGCCGTTTTTTGCTGCCGTTCGCAGGCCGGCCGTGCAGCGCACGCTGCGTTCACGCCGTGAGCCACAAAAACCCCAGCGCCACAAGCGCAAGCGCGACGCTCGCGACAAGCACCACCAGAACCGGCCGATCGAGATAGCCCTGCCGCGCTTCGCGCGCGGTTTCTATCACTTCGCCGCGTCCGCGCTTCTCCATGCGCGTCTCCTTTGGGCGTCTGCTTCGCCGTTCGAAGGCATAACCGTGCGGCCTCCGATCGGGTTCCCTTTCGGCCGCGGCGGGCTCAACGCAAAACAGGCCCGGCGGGCTGCGCCGGGCCTGCGAATCGTTGCCGATTCCTTGAGATGTGGAGATGTGCGAGCCGAGGCTCAGTAGCAGGGGACCTCCCGCAGACGGCCGGAGCGCGTGCGGACGTAGCAAGGCTCGGGAGGAGCGGTCGCGGCGCCGAGAATGCCGCCCGCAGCCGCGCCGACGACTCCACCGGCGACTGCGGCGCCGGCCGACCGCCCCGCCAATCCGCCGATCACGGCTCCGGTGCCAGCGCCGATGGCCGCTCCCGTCAAGGCGCGCTCCTCCCGTGCCGTTTGACACCCTGCGAGGACGCTCGCAGCGGCTGTGATGAGCAAAATCTTTCGCATTCTCTTCGTCCTCTGCTTACCAAGCCAACATAAGTCTCCGGTTTCCGACATCGCTTGCACACGTTTGGCGCAAGGCGATGCCGCCTGTCCGCGGCCTTGAACAGCACCGCGGGACAAGAATGAGCCGTGCAAAGGTCGGTTCCGGTGAGTCACCCAAGCCCGCTCGGCGGCCTCCATCATGACACGGCTTTGCAATTGAGGAGAGGCTGTTTTGCGGCACAATTGCGGCAGAGGCGGCGCGCGGCGCGCGGCGAGGCTCGCGGCTATCGGCGCGCCGGCGAAAGCTGTGGCAGGCGCTGCTTCCGGTCCGCGATGTCGCCCCAGGGATCCCGCTTGAGGCGGGACAGCCTGCGCCCCAGATTGCCGACGGTGTACCGGCTCGCGGCGTCAAGCGAGCCGAGCTCGCTCCAGGCGATCGGCGTCGACACGGTGGCCCCCGGCCGCGCGCGCGTCGAATAGGCGCAGATCGCCGTCGCCTCGCGGCTGTTGCGCAGATAGTCGATGAAGATGCGCCCGGCGCGCTGGCGCTTCGAGGCGGTGGCGATGTAACGGTCAGGACTGTCGGCGACCATCGCGAAGGCGAGGGCGCGCGTGAACGCCTTCACCTCGTCCCACGGCGCGCATTCGATCGGCACAACGACATGCAGTCCCTTGCCGCCCGTGGTCTTTACGTAGCTCACAAGCCCGAGCGATTCGAGCCGCTCACGCACCTCGCGCGCGGCGCCAACGACGTCGCTCCATCCGACGTCGGGGCCGGGATCGAGATCGAACACGATCCGGTTCGCCGCGTCCAGCCGCGCGAGCGTGCTGCCGCGCACGTGAATCTCCAACACGCCGGCCTGCACCAGCGCGAGCAGGCCGTCGAGGTCGTCGATGGCGATGACGTGGTCTCCGTCCTCGGGCACAAGGCGCAGGCGCTCGGAGTCGAGCCCCGCGGAGGCGTGCTTCTGGAAGAAGCATGGGGCGCCGGCGCCTTCGGGACAGCGCACGAGGCTCAGCGCGCGGTTCACGACGTGAGGGGCCATCCAGTCCCACACGCTCGCGTAATAGTCGGCAAGACCCTGCTTGGTGAGCCCGATATCGGGCCAGTAGACGCGATCCGGATGCGTCAGGCGCGCATGCGCCGTCGAAGCGGCGGCAGGGTCCTGGCCGCGGTCTTGTCCTGCGCTTGTCGCCCTTGTCGCTTTGCGTTTGGAAGCGCGATGTGCCGGCACGGCGCTGGGCATGGATTCGGCCTCCCGCACGACCTCGGTCGCCACTTTGTCGAAGCGCAGTCCTTTGAACGAAGGTTGCCGCAGCCGCATCCCGTGCGTCCATCCACGGAAATCCACCTCCGCCACGAAGCGCGGCTCGGTCCAGATGTGCGGCCGCCCGCGCTCGTCCGGCGGCTGTGGCTTGATCGGTGAATCCGCGCGCCGCAGCGGATCGAGCTGGCGCCAGAGGTCGCGCGCGCCGGCGCGCGAGAAGCCGGTGCCGCCGCGGCCCGCATAACGCAGGACGCCGTCCTCGTAGTAACCCAGGATCAGCGCGCCGACGGCGCGCGCTTCGTGCGTCGCCGGCGCGTAGCCGACGACGACGAATTCCTGCCGGTTCGCGCACTTCGTCTTGATCCAGTCTCCCGTGCGGCCGGATCGGTACGGCGCGTCGCGCCGCTTGGAGACGATGCCCTCGAGGTCCATCTTGCACGCATGCCGGAGCAGCACGGACCCTTGGGTTTCAAAATGCGCGCTGAAGCGCACCGTTCCCTGCGGCGGCAGCGCGCCGATCAGCGGCGCGAGCATTTCTTTTCGTTCGATCAAGGGCAACCGCGCGATGTCGCGCCCGTCGAGATGCAGAAGATCGAAAGCATAGAACGCGAACGGCCCGCGGCCGCTCTTGAGCGCCTCCTGCAGCGCGGCGAAGCTCGAAAGACCCTTCTCGGTCTCCACCACCGCTTCCCCGTCGATGAGCGCCTGCCGAACGGGCAACGCGCTGAGCGCCTCCGCAACGGGCCGGAACTTGCGGGTCCAGTCGAGGCCGCGGCGGGTCTTGATCTGCACATGGCCCTTCGCGATCCGCGCCTGCATGCGGTAGCCGTCGAACTTGATCTCGTGTATCCAGCCGGCTCCGTCGGGCGGGCGGTCGCTCAGCTGCGCAAGGCACGGCGGAACGAAGTCGGGCAGCGGGGCGGCGCGCGCGACGGCTTTCCGCGGCTGCGTGGAAACGCTCGAGCCGCGCCTCTTCCCCGCCGTGCGCGTCCTTCCGGCGGGGCGCGGGCTTTTCGACTTGCTGCCGCGGGGCCCGCGCGGCCGCGCCCGCTTCTCCTGCGGCTGCGGCTTCCCTTCCGCCTCGAGCGCCGATTTCATCCTTTGCCCGGACCAGACCGCCGCCGCCGGGATCGTGCCGCGCGCAGACCGCTTGCGCACCGGCTTGCCCGCCTTGATCTCCTCCATGCTGCGGCCGGTCGCGACGGAAAGGGGCTTCTCCTCGAGAATGTCTGGATCGTCCGGCGCGCGCGCGGCCTCGTCGTCGCCCTTGATGAGCAGCCACGGCTCCTGGCGGTCGTTGTCGCGCCGGCGCATGCGGACGAGATGCCAGCGCCCCTTCAGCTTCTCGCCGTCGAGCCGAAAATCGAGATGACCCTTTTCGTAGCCGACATGCGGGTCTCCTTCGGGAATCCACCGTCCCCTGTCCCAGATCATCACGGTGCCGGCGCCGTACTCGCCTTCCGGAATGGTTCCCTCGAAGGCGTTGTAGGCGATCGGATGATCTTCGACGTGAACGGCGAGCCGCTTTTCTCCCGGAACGAGGCTCGGGCCCCGCGTGATCGCCCAGCTCTTCATCACCCCGTCGAGTTCGAGGCGAAGGTCGTAGTGAAGCCGGCGGGCGGCGTGCTTCTGGATGACGAACGCGGCGCCTCCGGCCTTCCCCTTCTTCCCGCGCGGCTCGCGCGTGACGTTGAAGTTGCGCTTGGCACGGTACTGTTCGAGCGCCACGTCAATCCGCCTTCGTCATCCGCTTCCGCACGCTCTGCCCGCTTCGCGATTCGCGTTTGCGCGGCGACGCCGGGAACCGCGCCGGGTGCCGCCAGAATCCCTCGATGTGAAAACCCTTTGGTCGAGTTGAAAACTCGTCCGCCTCGGCGCGAGTTCCTGCCCCCTCGCTCCCGCGCCGCCCGGGAGGGGAACCTTCACCACCGCGGATGGTTTTTCCTGTCGGAACGCGGTTTGCGGGAAGGAGAATCGATTATGCTCGGCTGGGCTCTGACGTTCCTGGTCATCGCTCTGATCGCGGCCCTGCTTGGGTTCGGCGGGATTGCTGGCGTTTCGCTCGAAATCGCGAAGATCATCTTCTTCGTGGCGATCGTGCTGTTCGCGATTGCAGCAATCGTGGGTCTGCTCCGGGGCCGCCCGCTTTCGCCCCCCTGAGCGTCGACCGCGCAGACGCGCAAGAAGTTGCCGGACCGGCCCGCGCCTCGCCCGCGCGGGCCGATTCTTTGTGCGGCGCAGAATGGGGCTTCAACGGTCCTCGAAGCGACCGACGTCCGGTAAGGCGACGGGGGGATTGGCGGGAGAGGAGAGGGAGCGCTCCGGGTCGGCGACGCCGCTTTCGCCTGTCCTACTTGCTGTCCAGAAGCACGGCCCGGGTGGCGCGATCGGGTCCGAAATCGTCGGCGCTTTCGATCGACAGGAGATCCGCCAGGCGGCCGCGGGCCCGGTTCACGCGGCTTTTGATCGTTCCGACCGCGCAGCCGCAGATTTCCGCCGCCTCCTCGTAAGAGAAGCCCGACGCGCCGACGAGGATCAGCGCCTCGCGCTGGTCCGGCGGCAGCTTGGCGAGCGCCGCGCGGAACTCCTCGAATTCGACGCGGCTGTTCTGCTCGGGCTGGGACTTCAGCGTGTCGGCATAGCTGCCGTCGCCGTCCTCCACCTCGCGGCGGCGCTTGCGGTATTCGGAGCGAAACAGGTTGCGCAGGATGGTGAAGAGCCAGGCCGACATGTTCGTGCCGGGCCGGAACGACTCGATGTTCGCAAGCGCGCGCAGGAGCGTTTCCTGCACGAGGTCATCCGCCCGGTCGACGTTGCCGCACAGGGAAATCGCGAAGGCGCGCAAACTCGGCACCGCCGCCAGCACAGCGTCTTTCACCGACGGATCGACTTTCATCAGGAGCGATCCCCATCGTCCGGTTGATCGAGCCGCTTCAGCAGCTCGGCGAAGCGGTCGGGCACGCCCTGGCTGACCACGTCATCATACATGGCGCGGAGTTGTTCTCCGATCTTTGCCTGGATGTCCCGCCCCAAGGTCGCACCGCGTTCAACCGGTCCCCATTCGTTCTTTTGCATTCGCTTTGTTCCGGCCCGGTTCGGCTTTCGCTCCTTCATCAGTCTCCCCTCACCCCTACTCATGATACGCTGGGTCCCCGTGCCCCTAACAAACGACAACGTCAAGCGGACCAATGGGTTCCACCAGGTTGGAACTTTCCCGCGTTAAGGACGTTAGCGGGCCGTTACAGGTTGTGGGATTTGGCGGAGGGGACATTGGTACCGACAGCTCAAGCAGTCGCTCAGCATTTGCCTTTCCTGCGGCGTTACGCACGCGCTCTCACCGGAAGCCAACAATCGGGCGACGCCTATGTGGCGGCGACGCTCGAAGCGCTCGTAGAGGATCCCTCGGTTCTCAACGATCCGGCCGGACCGCGGGTTGCGCTGTATCGCATGTTCACGTCGATCTGGAACTCGCTGGCCGTCAACCGCAAGGCGGACGCGACGGAGGCGACCGCTCCTGCCGAGCAGCGACTGAGCCATATTACGCCCCGGCCGCGGCAGGCGTTCCTTCTGGTGGCGCTCGAAGGGTTTTCCGAAGGCGACGCCGCGAAGATCCTCGACCTGGACGACGTTGCCGCGCTGCGCGAGCTGGTCGAGGAGGCGGGGCGCGAACTCGCCGCGGAGATCGCGACCGACGTCCTCATCATCGAGGACGAGACCTTCATCGCCATGGATCTCGAAGGGCTGGTGCAGAGCCTGGGCCACCGCGTTCTCGGGGTCGCGCGCACCCATGCGGAGGCGCTGGCGCTCTGCACGGTGCATCGGCCCGGCCTCATCCTCGCCGACATTCAGCTCGCCGACGGCAGCTCGGGACTGGACGCCGTCAACGATTTGCTGCGCTCCTTCGAGGTGCCGGTGATCTTCATCACGGCCTATCCCGAACGCTTCCTCACCGGCGAGCGGCCGGAGCCCGCCTTCCTGATCGCCAAGCCGTTCCAGCCGACGACGGTCTCGGCGGTGGTCAGCCAGGCCCTGTTCTTCCAGCGCAATGCGCGGCGCACGACGCCACGGCGCGCGATGGCATGAGGCCGGGGCGCGGGGTAGCCGTTGCGGGCTTCCGCCAAGGGCTGTGGGATTTCAGGCGGCGGGGCGGGTCTGCCCCGCCCCGGGGGAGGACGCCGGTCGGTCGGCCGAACGGTCGAAGGCCTCGTCCTCTGCGGACGCAGCCTGGCCGTCGGGCGACGCCTTCATGAAATCGCGACCCAGGGCGTAGCCGAGTGAGATCGCCTCCGCGAGGATGGCGGCGCGCGCATCGCCGTCCGCATAGGGCCGACGCGCGGCGTCCCGCTGCTCGGCGCGCCGCTCGGCCCACAACAGCGTCAGCACCGCGCCGGTTCCGATCAGCACGAAAGCGCCCGCGAGGACGAGACGCGCGCCCACGGGCCCAAGGCTCGGCTCCAGCGCGTGCCGCGCCGCCGAGGTGCCTTCGATCGCGGCCGCGACCAGGCTCGCGGCCACGATCGCGCCCGCAATCACGCGCCGCCGCGCCTTCCTCGTTGCATCGACGAAGAACGTCGTCAGGGCCTGGCCGAAGGACAGCCGCATCTGGAGCGGCCCTTCGTCGGCTCAGGCCGCTTCGCGCCGGCTGGCCATGCCGGCCAGAAAACCGACGCCGAGAGCCACCGCCACCGTCATGAGCGGCCGGCGCTCGATCTCGTGCCCGATCCTGCGAACGGCGCTCGTGCCCATCTGCGCCGCCCCGGTTATGGACGTCGCGCTCTCGCGCAGACGGTCGGCGACGTCCGTCAAGACGTCGGCGACCAGCACCCCCGCCTGGTTGGAGGCGCGCAGGGCGGCCTGCCCGACCTGATCGGACGCGCCCGCGACCGTGGCGCGAATGCTGCCTTCGCTGGTCAGAGTGGAAATGCGGCTTTCAAGTTCGCGGATGACCTGCTCGAGCTGGCGCACGCTTCGCGCCGCCTGCCGGCGTCGCCTCGCGCCGGAGCGGTTGCCGCGGCCGTCGCGCCTCGTCTCCGCATGCGTGGTCCGCTGTTCATTCGCTCCGGTCGGCATGTTTGTCGTTCCTTGTGCTCGTGATCTGTTGGTGAACCAACAGACGGGAGACCCAAAGGGTTCCGAAACGCCGACGAGGACCGGAAAGTCGAAGGCGCGCCTGCGCAAAGGTCGCCGCGCAAAGGTCGACGCGCAAAGGTCGTGAGGAGTGGCGTAGCCGGCCGGAGCCGACTACGCCAGGTTGGCCGGCCGAGCACGAGGGGAGGGGGATGGCGGCCGGTCGCAGAGTCAATGCACGCCGTTGCGATCTGTTCCACCTGCGATCTGTTCCGCCCGATCAGACTCGCCCCGTCGTTGAGCAGCGCCCGCTTGTGGTTTTCATGCAGGTACAACTCCTCCCGCTTGTCCCGTGCTCGATCGTCATGCCGAGGCGAGGCGGCCGCGACCGCCGTGCGGGCGCGCGGGCGCGCCCCGCCTCGGCAAGGGCTCGCGAAAGGGGGCGAAGCCGGGGACGCACCTATCGCGCTTTGCGGAGCCAATGCTTATGCTCTCTGTGCCGCGGCGTCGCGGGCGGCGTCTCCCTCAGGCCGCCTCGATCGGGGAAACAGGGGCGCGGCTTCGTCGCGGCGGCGGACAAGTCAATAACTGAATGGCGCCAGGGACGCATAGGGCGACTCGATGGCGGATAATGCGGATCGCACGACAGCCAAGGAGCTGCGGGAAGCCAACGAACGTCTCCGACGGGAGATCGCGGCCCACGAAGAGACCCTGCGGCAGCTCAATGCCGTGCGCCATCAGCTCGAACAGCGGGTCTCCGAACGCACGAAGGAACTGAGCCTCGTCAAGGCGCGCTTCGAAACGGCCTTGCGCGGCGCCAAGGTCTACGTCTTCACGCAGGATCGCTCGCTCCGCTACACCTGGGTCTACACGCCGGAGGGCGAGGCCGCGGGCGCGCACATGCTGGGCCGTACGGACGAGGAGCTGCTGCCTCCCGGCGAGCGCGAGGCCGTCATCAGCCTGAAGAAGTCGGTGCTCAGCACCGGCGTCCCGGGCGACTGCGAGGTGTCCTACCTCCTGCCGGAAGGCCGCGCCCTCTTCGCGCTGCACGTCGAGCCGAGCTATGCCGCGGACGGCACCATCGACGGGCTGATCTGCGCCGCCATCGACGTCTCGCATATCCGCTCCCTCGAGAGCGAGCAGCGCCGGCTCACCGAGGAGCTCGGCAGCGCGCTCCAGCGCTACGAGACCGCCTTGCGCGGCTCGCGCGTGACCGTTTTCACGCAGGACCGGCACCTGCGCTACACGTCGATCAGCAACAGCTTCCTCGGCCGCAGCGTCGAGGACATCGTCGGCCACACCGACGCCGAGCTGCTGCCGCCCGCCAATTGCGCCGCCGTCACCGCGCTCAAGCGGGCGGCGCTCGACACCGGCGATCCGCAGGACAGCGAGATCCACATCGTCACCGGCACGCAGGACTGCTGGTTCGATTTGCACATCGAACCGCTGCGAAACGTGCGCGGCGACATCGTGGGGCTCACGGGCGCGGCGGTCGACATCACCCAGCGCAAGGAGGGGGAGGCGCATCTGCGCCTGCTGATGCGCGAGATCACCCACCGCTCGAAGAACCTCCTTGCCGTGATCCAGGCCATGGCCCGGCAGACGGCGCGCCATGCCGGCTCGATCGACGCCTTTCTCGAGCAGTTCGGCGCGCGCCTGCAGGCGCTCGCGACGTCGCATGATCTGCTCGTGATGGAGAGCTGGCACGGCGCCTCCCTGCACGATCTCGTGCGCTCGCAGCTCGGGCATCATCTCGATCGGCACGGATCGCAGATATCCTTCGAGGGCCCGCCGATCCTCTTGAAGCCGGAGGCGGCGCAGAGCCTGGGGCTCGCGCTTTACGAGCTCGCGAGCAACGCGGCGAAATATGGCGCGCTGTCGACGCCCACGGGGCAGGTTTCGATCGTGTGGCGGCGCCTGCCGGCCTCCGAGGGCTCGGGAATCGAGCTCGTCTGGCAGGAGTCCGGCGGGCCGCCGGTTGTGCCGCCGAGCCGGCGCGGCTTCGGTACCCTCGTGATCGAGCGGCATCTCGCGAAGTCGCTCGATGCGGAAGTGGAGTTCACCTTTCCGCCGAGCGGCGTGCGCTGCCGGGTGCAGATGCCGCTCGTCCAGTTCGTCGCGGCGCGCTGAGCGCGGCGGCTCTGCGCCGGAACCGCCCGTCCACCTGCGCGTTGTTTCCGCGACCATCGACATGGAAGTCCCCCTGGAGGGGTTTCGCAGCGCAGAGGGAGACTTCCCATGGGCAAGGCCGTTCTGTGCGCGGCCGCCGCCGCGTTCGTCATCGTGCTGGCCGATCACGTCATCGCCACGGCGGGTGGCGATGCGCCGCAAGAATCCTGGAGCGTCAACCGTGCCCTCAAAGGCGACCGCTTGCCGCGGCCCGTCCGCGCGCCCGCGGAGCCGGCTTCCACGATTCGGCTGAAGACCCGGCAGGCGCCCGAGCCGGCCGCGCCCCGCGCGCTCGAGGGGTGCGAATCGGCAGTCGGTCCTCTGGCGCGGTCCGCCGTCGAGGCGCCCGTGGTGCGGTGCCTCGCGGAGGCGCCGCCGATTCGCGCCGTTTCGTTCGGATAGGGGCCGCGCCACCGCCGCGCCGCAATCGCCTTCGACACACACCCCCCGTCTGCGGCATGATGGCCGCGATCATGGGTGGCGGCCGCGTGGCCGCGACGGGAGATGTGAATGGAAGGTTCGGTTGCGTCGGATCAGACGGTTCCCGTGTTTCTCGGCCGGGACTTTCCGGAGCTGCGCGAGGCCGTGCAGCGCGTGTGCGCGCGCTTTCCGGGTGAGTACTGGCGCTCCTGCGACGAGCGCTCGGTCTACCCCAAGGAGTTCGTCGACGCCTTGACGGAGGCCGGCTTTCTCGCCGCGCTGATTCCCGAGGAATACGGGGGCTCCGGCCTGCCGCTGCGCGCCGCCTGCGTCATTCTCGAGGAGATCAATGCCAGCGGCTGCAACGCCGGCGCCGCTCACGCGCAGATGTACATCATGGGCACGCTCCTGCGGCACGGCAGCGAGGAGCAGAAGCGGCGCTATCTGCCGCGCATCGCCCGCGGCGAGCTCCGGCTCCAGGCCTTCGGCGTCACCGAGCCCACCACCGGCTCCGACACCACGCAGCTCAAGACCCGGGCCGAGCGGCGGGGCGATCGCTACGTCATTACCGGCCAGAAGGTGTGGACCTCGCGCGCGCTGCATTCGGACCTGATGCTCCTGCTGGCGCGCACCACCCCGGCCGACGCGGTGCGCCGCCGCACCGAGGGGCTGTCGACCTTCATCGTCGACATCAAGGCGAATCTCGGCAAGGGGCTGGAGATCCGGCCCCTGAAGGCGATGATCAACCACAACGCGACCGAAGTGTTCATGGACGGCCTCGAAGTGCCGGCCGAGAACCTGATCGGCGAGGAAGGCCAGGGCTTTCGCTACATCCTCGACGGCATGAACGCCGAGCGCACGCTCATCGCCGCCGAAGCGGTGGGCGACGGGCGCTGGCTCCTCAACAAGGCCGTCGCCTATGCGAGCGAGCGTCGCGTGTTCGGTCGGCCGATCGGGCAGAATCAGGGGGTGCAGTTCCCTCTGGCGCGCGCCTATGCCTCGCTGGAAGCGGCCGACATGATGGTGCGGCGGGCCGCCGCCCTGTTCGACGCCGGCCGCGAATGCGGCGCCGACGCCAACATGGCCAAGCACATCGCGGCGGAGGCCGCGTGGGAGGCGGCGGAAGCGGCCATGCAGACCCACGGCGGCTTCGGCTTCGCCCGCGAATACGACGTCGAGCGCAAGTGGCGCGAATGCCGCCTCTATCAGATCGCGCCGATCTCCACCAACATGGTGCTCGCCTACATCGCCCAGCATGTGCTCGGGCTGCCGCGCTCCTATTGACCGTCGGCGAAGCCCTTTCCCGGTGCGCGCAATCCGCTTGACTGCCTCGCGGCTCCATGGAACCGCAGTCGAAAAGAGGCGGAATCATGCGACTGCGATTCGCCTGGCGTAGCGCCGCGCGTCGGCTCCTGCCGCTCGCTCTGCTGGCGGCCCTCGTGCTGGCCGGGGCGCCGAGCCTGGGCCAGAATGCGGCATCGGGCGACTCGGCCGCCATCGAGGCGGCCAAGGTGGCGCTCGACCGCATCGAGAACACCCTCGGCCGCGGCGAGCTCTCCGCCAAGCAGCTCGGCGACCTGCGCGCCGCCTTGGCCGAGACCCGCGACGCCCTGCGCGCCAAGCTCGAGGATCTCGAGCCGCGGATGGCGGAAGCGGAAGAGCGGCTCAAGCAGCTCGGCCCCCCGCCGCCGAAGGACGCGCCGGCCGAGCCGGCCGCGCTCGCGGCCGAACGCGAGGACCTGTCGCGGGCGTTTTCGGCGCTCGACGGCGCGGTCAAGCAGAGCCGCCTGCTGCTCGTGCGCAGCGACCAGCTCGCCGAGCGCATCACCGCGCGCCGCCACGCCCTCTATGCCCGCGAGATCCTCGAGCGCAGCCCGAGCGTGCTTGATCTCTCGTTCTGGCACGAAGCGGTGGGCGCCCTCCCGGAGGAGTTCGGAAAGCTCGGCACCGTCGTGAGCGCCTGGAGCGCTGCGGCGGACGAGAAGGGGCGGGCCCATGTCGCCGCGGCGCTCGTCTGCATCGCCGGGCTGTTGCTTGCGGCGCGCCTGATCCGGCGCTGGTGGCGGCGCCGCTACGCCAACGGCGTCGCGAGTGACACGCGCTTTGCCAAGGCGCGCAAGGGCCTGTGGGTGTTCATATCGGTGGCGGCACCGGCCCCGATCGTCACCGCCGCCGCGCTCCAGGTGCTCGATCTGTTCGGCCTGTGGACGCCGCAGATCGAGGAGATCGCGGCCGGGCTCGTCGCCGGCGTCGCGGTCGCCGCCTTCGGCCGCGGTGCCGCCCTCGGCCTGTTCGCGCCGGAGCGCCCGGAGCGGCGGCTGCTGGCGATGGACCATAAGGCGGCCGTCTGCCTCGCCGAGCACCTCGTCTGGAGCGCGCGCATCTTCGGCGCCGCCATCGTGCTGCAGATCGTGCACAAGGCGGTGGTGACGCCGCTGGTCTTGACGATCGCGACCAACGCGCTGTTCGCCCTCGCGATCGCGGCCCTGCTCGTCCACCTGATCTTCCGCCTCCGGCGCCTCGAGGAGGAGCTCGACGGGGCGACGACGGCGGCCCCCTGGGTGCGGCTGCTCGGCTGGGTCATCGTGGCCACGCTCGCGGCCGCGCTGGTGACCGGCTATGCCGGGCTCGCCGCCTTCATCGCGCTGCGGACGGTGGTCGCAGCCGCGCTCGGCTGCGCGCTCTACATCTGGCTGGTCGCCGCCGACGCCCTGTTCACGGAGGCCCTCAGTCCCGAGACGCCGCGCGGCCGCGCCATCGCCGCCAATCTCGGCATCCCGCCCCGCAACGCCGGGCTCATCGGCACGCTGCTGTCGGCGGCGATCCGCATCGTCCTCGTCGTGCTGGTGGTGGCCGTCATCGTCGGCCCGTGGGAGGCCTCGACCGCCGACCTCTTCGAATCCGTGCAGTCGATGCCGCTCGGGTTCAAGATCGGCGAGATCAACGTGTCCTTCCGCGGGCTCCTGAGCGCGATCCTCGCGCTCATCGTGGTGCTCGTCGCGACGCGGATCGCGCAGCGCTGGCTGGAGGTGCGCTTCCTGCCGCAGACGACGCTGGAGCCGAGCCTGCAGCTCTCGATCGTCACGATCTTCGGCTACCTCGGCATCATCACGGCGGTCGCGCTGGCCCTGGGCGCGCTCGGCATCGATCTGCAGAAGATCGCGCTGGTCGCGGGCGCGCTGTCGGTGGGCATCGGTTTCGGCCTGCAGTCGATCGTCTCCAACTTCGTGTCGGGCCTCATTCTCCTCGCCGAGCGCCCGATCCGCGTCGGCGATTCGATCGTCGTCAAGGGCGAGGAGGGCTGGGTACGGCGCATCCGCGTGCGCGCGACCGAGATCGAGACGTTCGAGCGCGCGAGCGTCATCATCCCCAATTCCGAGCTCATCACCGGCCTGGTGAAGAACTGGACCCACGCCAACACGATGGGCCGCGTCATCATCAAGGTCGGGGTCAGCTACGACAGCGATCCCGATCAGGTGCGCGAGCTGCTCGAGAAGATCGCGAACGATCACCCTCAGGTCGTGCAGAGCCCGCCGCCGCGCGCGTTCCTCCTCGGCTTCGGGGACAGCGCGCTCGAATTCGATCTGCGCTGCGTCGTCGCCAATGTCGAGCACGGACTGGCCGTGCGCAGCGACCTCCATTTCGCCATTCTGAAAGCCTTCCGCGAAGCCGGAATCGAGATTCCGTTCCCGCAGTGCGACGTGCGCGTGCGCGAGGCGCAGACGGAAGCGCGCTCCGGCCCGCCCGCGCGCCGGAGCGGCGCGAACGCATCCTGACCCCACCCGTTCTGACCCCCGCCTTTCCGACCCCACGAAAACCTGTCGAGATCGAAGATGACGAGACCGCCCGCTCGCCTTGGACACGCCGCCGCCCTGCTGCTCGCGCTCGCCGCCTTGACGGCCTGCGCAGGAGTGGCCGACCGCGATCCGCCGGCGGGGCCGCCGAGCTTCTATCGCAACCTCGCCCAGCCGGGCGCCGAGCTCGATGCCGCGGCCGCGCAGGCGATGATTTCGGGCTATCGTCAGAACAACGGCCTCTCGCCCGTGGTGCTCGATCCGGCGCTGATGCGCATGGCGGAGGAGCAGGCGCGCGCCATGGCCGCGCGCGACAAGCTCGACCACAACATTCCGCGCGATTTTGCGAGCCGCCTGCGCGCCTCGGGCTTCGATGCCGGCGTCGCGGTCGAAAACATCGGCGCCGGATATCATACGCTGGCCGAGGCGTTCTCCGGCTGGCGCGACTCGCCCTCGCACCGGCGCAACATGCTCAAGGCGGGCGTGACCCATATGGGGATCGCCGCCGTCTACGCGCCCCATTCCAAGTACAAGGTGTTCTGGTCGCTGGTGCTCGCCGCGCCGGACGCGCGCGGAAGCTGACGCCTCAGGGCTCCGCCAGCGTGAACTGCAGAAGCAGGGTGCGCTGGAGCGGCGAGAAGTTGTCGTCGGAGACGAGCGTCAGCACGAGCTCGCCGGTCGGCCCGCGATGGACCGAGAGCCCTTCCATATTGTCGATCTGGAAGCCGGCGTCGGCTTCGATCAGCACCGGACCGTCGACCAGCGCCCCGGGTTCCATGGCCGCGAGCGGCAGCCGCCGAATGCGCATGCCGGGCCCGGCGAGCAGGGAATATTTGCGCTCCAGGATGAAGGCCTCGCCGGCGGGCGTCACGGCCGCATCGGTGATGTCGAAGTCGTCGCTGCGCTTGACGCTGAAGAGGCCCGGCCGCGGACCGCCGATGAGAAAGCCGCGGATGTTGCCGTCCGCATCGAGCCCCCGCTCCGAGAACGCAATGAGCGCGCCCGCGAGCGGCAGCCCTTGCGGAACCACGGCCAAGCCCTCGATCCCCTTGTTCGGCGGGAGCTGCTTCAGTTCGCGGGGCACGGCGACGGGCAGGCCCCGCGCCATCAGCCCGTGGCGGCGGAAGTCGAACCGGAGGATGTTGTGGACGCGCTCGAGTCCGAGATAGACGGTGCCGCCGTCCTCCGCGAGCGATTCCGCGTCGTACCAGCCGCGCGCCGTAATCGGGCGCCCGTCCGGGCCGAGAACGGGGGCCATCTCGGCGTCGGCGATCCCGACCGGCGCTTCCCCCTCGTAGCGGATGCGCCCCCGCAGCCAGTGGCCCTTGTCGGTGACGGCGAGAAAGCGCTCGCCGTCGCGCTCCACGCGGATGGACGAAATCCCGCCGAAATCGCGGGCCGGCGAGGTTAGCTCGATGCCGCCGCGGAACTCCAGCGCGCCGAAATGTCGGCGCCCCGCATCGCGCGCCTCGAAGTGCGCGATCGTCCTCGCGCGCACCTCGACAGGCACGGGCGCGGGGACGGGCGCCTCGCGCGGCCGCTCCGCCGCCGACGGCGCGACATACAGCATGGCGGCCGCCGCGATCACCGCCCCCAGACGCCCGAACCGGGTCCACGCCATGTCCTTCCCCCTCCGCGCCATCACGACACGCCGGCCGCCTCGAGGCTTGCCGCGAGGACGCGCACGGCGTGCAGCGCCTCGCGCCCGGCGCCGTCCTTGATCTGATGCCGGCACGACGTGCCGTCCGCCACCACGACGGTCGTCGCGTCGGCCTTGCGGATCGCCGGCAAGAGCGAAAGCTCCGCCATGGCCATGGACACCTCGATCGTTTCCGAATCGTAGCCGAAGGCGCCCGCCATGCCGCAGCAGCTCGACTCGATCGTCTCCACCTCGAGTCCGGGCACGAGGCCGAGCACCCGCTGGGTCGCTGCGAGGGCGCCGAAGGCCTTCTGGTGGCAATGTCCGTGCAGCAGAGCGCGCTTCCCCAGCGGCCCGAGCGGAAGCGCGAGGCGCCCCGCCTCAGCCTCCTGCGCCAGGAATTCGTCGATCAGCAGCGCGCGTTGCGCAAGTTGCGTCGGGCCCTCTCCCTTCACCATGGCCGGCAGCTCGTCCCGGAAGGTGAACAGGCAGCTCGGCTCGAGGCCGAGCACAGGCAGCCCCCGCGCGACGAGGGGGCCGACCGCGGCGAGCACGCGCGCGGCCTCGGCTCGCGCGGAATCGACGTCGCCCACGGCGAGGAAGGTGCGTCCGCAGCACAGGGGCCGCGCGGCCCGGTCGGCGGGCTTTGCGATGTGCGTGCGATAGCCGGCGGCGGCGAGCACCTCGAGCGCGGCGCGGATGTTCTCCGGCTCGAAGTAGCGGTTGAAGGTGTCGACAAACAGGACGACCTCGCCGCGCGCGGAGGCCGCTTCGCGGGAAGCCCCGCCGCCCGCCGCGTCGTCGCGAAACCAGTCGGCCCGCCACTTCGGCAGGCTGCGCCGGGCGCTCAATCGCGCGAATCTTTCGGTGAGCGCGGCCGCCCCCGGCAGCCGGTCCCGCAGATTGAGGAGCCACGGCGCCTTCGCGGCATAGGGCGCATAGCGCGGCAGAAAAGCGATCAGCCGATCGTGCAACGAAAGGCCGTGCGTCCGCGCGCGCGCGGCCAGCACTTCGATCTTCATCCGCGCCATGTCGACGCCGGTCGGGCATTCGCGGCGGCAAGCCTTGCAGGAGACGCAGAGCTTCAGCGTCGCGGCCATTTCGTCGGAGGCGAAGGCGTCCGGGCCGAGCTGGCCGGTGATCGCGAGCCGCAGCGTGTTGGCGCGGCCGCGGGTCACGTCGCGCTCGTTGCGCGTCACGCGATAGGAGGGGCACATCACGCCGCCGGCGCGCGCGCGGCAGGCGCCGTTGTTGTTGCACATCTCCACGGCGCCCTGGAAGCCGCCGCCCGCGCCGGGAAAGGCGGACCAGTCGAGCACGGTCGCGAGCGGCTCGCCGCGATAGGCGGGGCCGTAGCGGAAGTTGCGGCGATCGTCGAACCGCGGCGCGCGGACGATCTTGCCGGGATTGAAGAGCCCCTGCGGGTCGAAGCGATCCTTCACCTCTTCGAAGGCGCGCGTGAGGCGCTCTCCGAACATCCGCTCGTGAAACTCCGAGCGCACGAGCCCGTCGCCGTGCTCGCCCGAATGCGAGCCCTTGTAGGCGCGCACCAGCGCGAAGGCCTCTTCGGCGATGGCCCGCATGGCCTTCACGTCCTTGTCGAGGCGCAGATTGAGGATCGGGCGCACGTGCAGGCAGCCGACCGAGGCATGCGCGTACCAGGTGCCGCGCGTGCCGTGCTTCGCGAAGATCTCCGTCAGGCGCGCGGTGTATTCGGCGAGATGTTCGAGCGGCACCGCGCAGTCCTCGACGAAGGAGACCGGCTTTCCCTCTTCCTTCATCGACATCATGATGTTGAGGCCCGCGGTGCGAAGGTCGGCGATCGCCGTCTGCAGGGCGGGATCGAGCACGTCCACGACGCCGCCCCAGTGCGCGCCGGCCTTGTCCCAGGCGAAGCCGAGGTCCCCCATGAGCTCGTGCAGGCGGGCGAGCCTTCGCGCGTTTTCCGCCTCGCCCTCGTCGAACTCGACGAGCAGCAGGGCCTCGGGCTCGCCCTTGACGAACCGCGCGAGCGTCGGGCGAAACATCGCGATCTCGCCGGCGAGCGCGATCATCGTCGAATCGACGAGTTCCACGGCGATGGGGCCGAGTTTGACGATGTGCTGCGCCGCATCCATCGCCGCGGAGAAGTGACCGAAATGGCATACGCCGAGCGCCCGCTTGCCGAGCACGGGCCAAAGCTTGAGTTCAATTCTCGTCGAAAACGCGAGCGTGCCTTCGGAGCCCACCAGGATGTGCGCGAGGTTGACGGCGTTGCGCCCGGGCGTCAGCGCGTCGAGATTGTAGCCGCCGACGCGCCGCTGAACCTTCGGAAAGCGGGCGGCGATCTCCTCCGCTTCGCGCGCGGCGATGCCGAGAAGATCGCGCGCGAGCGCGCGCAAGGGCGAGCCGTCCGGCAGGTCCGAAAGGTCGGGCGCCACGGGGCCGAAATGCGCCGCCGTCCCGTCGGCGAGCACGGCGTCGATCGACAGCACGTTGTCGCGCATGGTGCCGTAGCGCAGCGAGCGCCCGCCGCAGGAATTGTTGCCGGCCATGCCGCCGATCGTCGCGCGCGAAGCGGTCGACACGTCCACCGGAAACCACAGGCCGTGCGGCCGCAGAGCGCGGTTGAGATCGTCGAGCACCATCCCCGGTTCCACGACGCAGCGGCGGCCGGCCACGTCGAGGTCGAGAAGGCGCGTGAGATGCTTCGAGCAGTCGATGACGAGCGATTCGTTCACCGTCTGGCCGCTTTGCGAGGTGCCGCCGCCGCGCGGCAGCACGCTCACGCCCGCGGCGCGGGCGATCGCGATGGCGCGCTCGGCCTCCGCGACCGACCGGGGCACGACGATGCCGACCGGCATCATCTGATAGTGCGAGGCGTCCGTCGCGTAGCGGCCGCGATCGAAGGGCGAGAACAGGACATCGCCGCTGACCGCGGCCCGCAGGCGGCGTTCAAGGCCGGGCATGAGGGTGGCAGGCATGGGAAAAGGCTTTCGCGCCGTCGGCTGCCTCGGTTAGAGTATCGGCATCGAGTGCCCGGTTAGAGTATCGTCATCGATAGAACGGACTTCGCTTCGGCGAAAGACGCAATCATGGCCCAGAACGCCGCGCGCACCGCCGGACGGCACTTTTTGCAGATCCCGGGGCCGACGCCGGTTCCAGACCGCATCCTGCGGGCCATGGACATGCCGGTGATCGACCATCGCGGGCCCGAATTCGCGCGGCTTGGCAAGCGGGTGCTCGAGGGCATCAAGACCATCTTTCGCTGCGCCGGGCCGGTGGCGATCTATCCGTCCTCGGGCACGGGCGCCTGGGAGGCCGCCCTCGTCAACACGCTCTCGCCGGGCGATCGCGTGCTGATGGTCGAGACCGGCCACTTCGCCACGCTGTGGAAGAACATGGCGACGAAGCTCGGCCTCGTTCCGGAATTCATCGGCACGGACTGGCGCACCGGCGCGCCGCCGGAGGCCATCGCGGCGCGGCTCGCGGACGACAAGGGCCACGAAATCAAGGCCGTCTGCGTCGTGCACAACGAAACCTCGACCGGCTGCGTCTCGCACATCGACGCGGTGCGCCGCGCGATCGATTCCGTCCGCCATCCGGCGCTTCTGATGGTCGACACCATCTCCTCGCTCGGCTCGATCGACTACCGGCACGACGAATGGGGCGTGGACGTGACGGTCGGCGGCTCGCAGAAGGGCCTGATGCTGCCGCCCGGCCTGTCGTTCAACGCCATCGGGGAGAAGGCGCTGGCGGCGGCGAAAACCGCCAGACTGCCGAAGTCCTTCTGGTCGTGGGAGGACATGATCGCGGCCAACAAGAACGGCTTCTTCCCCTACACGCCGGCGACCAACATGCTCTACGCGCTCGCCGAGGCGATCGACATGCTGCACGAGGAGGGGCTGGAGAACGTCTTCGCCCGCCACGACCGTCACGCCGAGGCGACGCGGCGCGCGGTGCGCGCCTGGGGGCTCGAAATCTGGTGCCGCGAGCCGCGCGACTATTCCTCCTCGCTCACCGCCGTGCTGATGCCGGAGGGGCACGACGCCGACGCCTTCCGCCAGGTCGCGCTCGCGCATTACGACATCTCGCTCGGCACCGGCCTGTCGAAGCTTTCCGGCAAGGTCTTCCGCATCGGCCATCTCGGCGACACCAACGACCTCACCATCGTCGGCGCGCTCGCGGGCGTCGAAATGGCGCTTTCGCTCGCCGGCGTTCCGCACCGCGCGGGCGGCGTGCAGGCGGCGATGGACTATCTCGCGGACAGGGCGCGCGGCGAGCGCCGCGCGGCGGCGCAGTAGGCCCGCCTCTCGCCGATTCGCCTGCGTCCGAGCCCGCCGGGAGCCTGCCCCGGCCCCGCTTGCGAGGCGACCAGGGACGCATGGGCCGTTCGTGAGTCTGCAGGCAGACCCGTCACGAAGGCCGCTTGATGTGGAAGGCGCGTGGAAGGCGCGCCTTCGTTTGCGAGGGCGCGCGGCGAGGCGTTGACCGCTCGGCGATCCTCGTTGAGAATTTCCGAAAAAGGCAGGGGCCGGCTGCGGCTCCGTGGGGAGGAAGCCAGTGAAGCCAGCGGCGTTCGCCTACGCGAAGGCGCGATCGCTCGACCATGCAATCGAACTGCTCGGCACGCGGGAGGGCGCGCGCGTGCTCGCCGGCGGGCAGAGCCTGATTGCGGCGTTGAACATGCGGCTCGATGCGCCGCCGCTTCTCGTCGACATCAACGGCGTCTCCGGGCTCGACCGCATCGAGCGGCCGGACGGCCAAGTGGAGATCGGCGCCCTGGTGCGGCACGCGCAGGCGCTGGGCTCGCAGGTGGTCGCGCGCGACGCGCCGTTGATCGCCCGGGCGCTGCCGCACATCGCCCATCCGGCGATCCGCAATCGCGGCACCGTCGGCGGATCGATCGCCTACGCCGATCCGGCGGCCGAACTGCCCGCCTGCCTGCTCGCGCTCGCGGGCGAGGTCGATATCACCGGCCCGGCCGGCCGGCGCACCGTGAAGGCGGACGATTTCTTTCTGGGCCTGTTCGAGACCGCGCTCGGGCCGGGCGAAATCCTGACGGCGATCCGCGTGCCGGCTGCGACGCCGCAGATGCGCTGCGGTTTCGCCGAGCTCGCGCGGCGGCACGGCGACTACGCGCTCGTCGGCCTTGCGGCCTGCGCGCGGGCCGACGGCGCCGGCCTGCGCGACAGCCGGTTCGTGTTCTTCGGGGTCGGGGCGACGCCGGTGCGGGCCCGTAAGGCGGAAGCCGTGTTGGACGCGCGCGGCTTCGACGGCCTGGACGAGGCGGTCGCGGCGCTCGCCGACGATCTTCACCCGGAGGACGACATCCACGCGAGCGGCAAGGCGAAGCGGCACCTCGCGGGCGTGCTGCTGCGCCGCGTCGTGCGCGAAATGCAGGATCCGTGGGCATGAGCACTGCCGTCGAAGTCACCCTCATGGTCAATGGCGAGCGGGTCAGCGCCGCGGTCGAGCCGCGCAAGACGCTCGTCGATTTCCTCCGTGAGGATCTCGCTCTCACGGGCAGTCACGTCGGCTGCGAGCACGGCGTGTGCGGGGCCTGCACGGTGCGCCTCGACGGGGCCATCGTGCGCGGCTGCCTCACGCTCGCCGTGCAGTGCGACGGCGCGGTGGTCGAAACCATCGAGGGCGTGTCGGACTCCGGCGAAATCGCCGACCTGCAGCAGGCCTTCGAGCGCCGCAACGCCCTGCAGTGCGGCTATTGCACGCCCGGCATGCTGCTCACCGCCGCGGAGCTCCTGAAGTCGGGCGAGGTGCCGAGCCGCGAGGCCATTCGCGCGTATCTTTCAGGAAACTACTGCCGCTGCACCGGCTATCACGCGATCGTCGACGCGGTGGAAGCCGTGGCGCGGGCGCGGGCAGGCCAGGTCGGCGTCGGAGAAGCGCAGTGAGCGGGCGGCCCCGAAGCCGGTTTGCCGCGGGGCGGGCCAGGCGAGCTTTGAAGGGCGGCGTGCCCGCCGCGGAGCCGCGTCCTGCGGCCGCCTCGGGATGACGGGCGAGATCGAGGGAAGGGCGTTGCGCAGCCGACTGACCTGCGCGCGGTGCGATTCGGAGACGACGCGATGAATATCACGGAAGATGTGCCCCCCGCCCTCACGGCGCTCGACCGGCCCAACTCCTATATCGGCCGTTCGGTGCCGCGGCCGAACCTGGCGCGGCTGACACAGGGGCGCGGGCAGTTCGTCAGCGACGTGGTGCTGCCGCGCATGGCGCACGTTGCCTTCGTGCGTTCGCCGCACGCGCATGCGCGCATCAAGGCGATCCGCACCGAGGCGGCGAAGAACGCGCCGGGCATCGTCGCCGTCGTCACCGGCCGCGAGCTCGCCGAGATCATCACACCCTGGGTCGGCGTGCTGACGCACCTCAAGGGCATCAAGTCGGCGCCGCAATATCCGCTCGCGGTCGAGCGCGCATGCTGGCAGGGCGAGGCCGTCTGCGCCGTGGTCGCGCGCACGCGCGCGCTCGCCGAGGACGCGGCCGAACTGGTCGAGGTCGACTACGAGGAGCTCCCCGCGGTGACCGACCCGGAGACGGCGCTCGATCCGGGCACGCCGGTGATCCATCCGGAACTCGGCGACAATCTCACCTTCGAGCGCAAGCTCGATGTCGGCGAGGTCGACAAGGCCTTCGCGGAAGCCGACGCGGTGGTCGAGACCACGTTCAGGTTCGGCCGCCACACCGGCGTCTGCCTCGAGCCGCGCGCCATCGTCGCCGACTGGAATCCGGGCGAGCAGCGCCTCACCGTCTACCAAGCGACGCAGGCGCCGCACATGATGCAGAACCTGTTCGCGAAGCACCTTTCGCTCGCGGAGCATCAGGTGCGGGTCGTTACCAAGGACGTCGGCGGCTCGTTCGGCATCAAGGTCCACACCTATGCGGACGAGATGGCGACCGTCGCGCTGTCCAAGCTGCTCAGGCGGCCGATCAAGTTCGTCGCCGACCGGCTGGAAAGCTTCGTCACCGACATCCACGCCCGCGACCATCGCGTCCACGCCAAGATCGCGGTGAAGGGCGACGGCACGATCACCGCCTTCGCGATCGACGATCTCACCGGCATCGGCCCCTATTCGGTCTATCCGCGCACCAGCGGCATCGAGGCCAATCAGGTGGTCAACCTGGTGGGCGCCCCGTATGCGTGCCCGAACTACCGCGCGCAGGCCCGCGTCGTCTTTCAGAACAAGAACGTGATGTGCCAGTACCGCGCCGTCGGCCACCCCATCGCCGTCGCGGTGACGGAGGCGCTGGTAGAGCTCGCGGCGGCGAAGATCGGCATGGACCCGCTGGAAATCCGCCGACGCAACCTCATCCCCGACGACGCCTATCCGGCGACGTCGGCCGCCGGCCTCAAGTTCGAGCTTCTGTCGCATCACGCCTCGCTCGCGCATCTCGACGCGATGATGGACTATTCCGGCCTGCGCGCCGAGCAGAAGCGCCTGCGCGAGCGCGGCATCTATCGCGGCATTGGCTTTGCCTCCTTCGTCGAGGTGACCAATCCGAGCGCGGCCTTCTACGGGGTCGGCGGCGCCAAGATCTCCTCGCAGGACGGCGCGACGCTGCGGCTCGACGCGCAAGGCGCGGTCATCTGCCACACCGGCGTGACCGAGCAGGGGCAGGGCACGGAGGCGGTGATGGCGCAGGTCGTCGCCACCGCGGTCGGGGTGCCCATCGAGCGCGTCAAGGTCGTTACCGGCGACACCGACAACACGCCCTATGGCGGCGGCACATGGGCCTCGCGCGCCGCCGGCATCGGCGGCGAGGCGGCCTGGCAGGCCGGCAAGGCCCTGCGGGCGAACATTCTGGCGGTCGCGGGCTCGATCCTCCAGGCCGCCCCCAAGGCGCTCGACATCCGCAACGGCGTGGTGGTGGACGCCGACAGCGGGCGCGAGCGCATCGGCCTCGATGAAGTTGCGCGCATCGCCTATTTCCGGCCCGATACGCTGCCGCCCGGCTTCCAGGCCGAGCTGATGGCGACGCGGCATTACGTGCCGCGGACCTGGCCCTTCGCCTTCACCAACGGCATTCAGGCGTCCTATGTGGAGGTCGATCCCGAGACGGGCTTCGTCAAGCTGCTGCGCCACTGGTGCGTCGAGGATTGCGGCACCGTCATCAATCCGCAGCTCGTGGACGAGCAGGTGCGCGGCGGCATCGTGCAGGGCCTCGGCGGCGCGCTGTTCGAGCACTGTGTGTATGATTCGCGCGGGCAGCTGCTGAACGGCAACATGGCCGACTATCTGGTGCCGATGGCGGCCGAGATGCCGGACATCGAGGTGGCGCACGTCGTCTCCCCGACCGCCGATTCCGAGCTGGGCGCCAAGGGAGCGGGCGAGGCGGGCACCGCCGGCGCGCCGGGCGCGGTGATCAACGCCGTCAACGACGCGCTGCGCCCGCTGGGCGCCACGCCGATCACCGAGACGCCGATCACGCCCGAATGCGTGCTGCGGGCGCTCGGCAAGGTGTAGCGCTTGCTGCGACGCGCTTGCGCCGCGGGCGCATGCCGAATGCGGGGCGCAGCGTGCGGCCGCGGAGGGCGGCCGCGCTCAGGCCGCGGCGGTCGATCCGCGCGCGTCGTGACTGCGGCCTGAAATCAGGTGCTCGACGATGGCGTCGTACAGGCGCTTCAGCCATTCCTCGGCTTCCCTCGCCCGCATTTCGGCTTCGCGGGCGCGCTCGGCGGCCGCGGCGTTCGCGGCCTCGGCGGCCTGCAGGCGCGTCTCGGCGGTCTTGAGCTCTTTGATCGCGCGCTCCACGAGCTGCATGCTGCGCGCCTCGGTCTCGCGCGCCTGTTCCTCCGTGGTCCGCATGGTTTCGGCCGCGCGATAGACGGCGTCGAGGGCAAAGGCCCAGTCGCGCTGGCCGCGACTGCTGGCGTGGAAACGTGGGCTCGCCCGTTCCTTGAGCGCGAGGCCGAGACGCAGCACGTTGTCTACGGCCTCGTCCTCGTCGCCGCGTGGAAACCGCTGGGTTCGTTCCACGGTGAGGTCCTCCGTGCCGGTGTGGGGCCCATCAGTCCAGCGTGAAGGATGCGACCGTTATGGTTAACGCGCGGTTAAATCGGCGGGGCGGGCAGCGAATTTTGCCGGCCCGCGCCGGGTGCCTTCGCAGCACGGCGCCGGAAGCGAACAGCGCGCAAGTTTCCGCTCAGGTGAAACGTCACTGAGGGGGAAGGGTCTGAAGGGCGCTCTCGCGGACGGCTCGCAACCGCGAATCCGCTCGTCCGCACTTATTCGCATCATTTGCCGTAGAACAGTTCGACGAGCCCGAGCGACAGCACC
Source organism: Variibacter sp. (assembly GCA_019689555.1). Taxonomy (GTDB): domain Bacteria; phylum Pseudomonadota; class Alphaproteobacteria; order Rhizobiales; family Xanthobacteraceae; genus JADGHE01. The sequence goes on from JADGHE010000002.1 coordinate 58,593, forward strand.
GGAACGTAGGTGCAGAGGAAGAGCACGACCAGCAGCGCGAGGATGAAGGGCAGGTTCACCTTGCTCGTTTCCCACACGTCCGAGCGCGCGATGGCGCAGGCGGCCATCAGCACGCTGGCGACCGGCGGAGTCTGCTGCCCGATGGCCAGGTTGAGTGTGACCACGAGGCCGAAATGAATGGGGTCGATGCCGACGGCGATGACCATCGGCATTACGATGGGAATCACCAGAATGATCGCCGCGGCCGAATGCAGAAACATGCCGAGCACGAGGAAGGCGACGTTGAGCAGCAGCAGCACCAGGTACTTGTTGGTCGTGAGATCGGAGATGCCGGCCGCCAGCTTCTGCGGCACCTGCGCTTCGGTCAGGAACGTGCCGACGAGCGCCGAGCTCGCCACGAGAAGCATCACGACCGCGGTCTGCACGCCGCCGTCGACGCAGGCCTTCCACAGTTCGCGCACGTTGAGATCGCGGTAGATCACGCCGCCGACGATGAGCGCCGCCACGACCGCCATGCCGGCGCCCTCCGTCGCCGTGACCACCCCCGCGAAGATGGAGCCGAGAACGGCGGCCGGCAGGATGAAGGCCCACAGCGCCTCCTTGAACGCCTTCCGGACGCGGGAGAACTGAAAGCGCTCCTCGATCGGCAGATTGTAGCGCACGGCCTGCCAATAGGCCGCGATGGCAAGTCCCAGCCCGCCGATCAGGCCGGGCACGATCCCGGCGACGAACAGCTTGACCACCGACGTCTGCGCCATCACGGCGTAAAGGATCATCGGGATCGACGGAGGAATGATGATCGCGAGGCTTGCCGCGGAAGACACGGTGGCCGCGGCGATCTCCTTGGTGTAGCCGCGCCGCCGCATCGCCGGGATCAGGATGGTGCCGAGCGCCGCCACGTCGGCGACCGCCGAGCCGGAAATCTCCGCGAAGAACATCGAGGCGCCGATCGACACCATCGAGAGGCCGCCGCGAATGAAGCCGACCAGCGCCGACGCAAAGGCGATCAGCCGCCGCGAGATCGACGAGGCATTCATGATCGCGCCGGCGAGGATGAAGAGCGGGATCGCGAGCAGCGGGAAGCTCGAGGCGCCGTCGAACATGACGAGCGCCGTGTTCACGAGCATATGGCTGCCCTGGGTGACCCAGATGGCCGCCATCGCGACGAGCCCGAGCGCGATCGCAATCGGCACGTTGATCAGGGCAAGCGCGAGCATGCCGACGAGCATCAGCGCGATGGTCATGGCCGCACCGCGTCCTGCTTCGCCGGGGGTTGGGCGCCGGCCTCGAGGCCGGCCTGCTCCAGCGCCGCCTTCAGCTCGGCGTCGACGAGGCCGCCGCCGCGGGCCTGGCGGAGAACCGTCGGCAGCCGCAAGGCCTCGGCGATGATGAACAGCACGGACCCGATCGGGATGACCGACTGGGTGATCTGCAGCGGCACCCAGGGCAGGCTCACCATGCCGTCGCCGGCGAGCACGCCCAGCACCTCAATGCCGGTGACGGCCAGAACGGCGAAGAAGAAAAAGACGCAGGCCTCCGCAAAAACCGTCACGGCCAGGCGGAGCGGCGGCGGCAGCGCGTTGACGAGGCCGGCGACGCCGATATGCGCGCCCTTGAGCGCGGCGAGCGCCGAACCGTAATAGGTCAGCCATACGAGGCCGATCGAGGCCAGCTCGTCGTACCAGGCCAGCGCAGAGCCGGCGTAGCGAAACAGAAAGCCGGCGATGACCAGCACCGACAGAGCGACGATTAGCACCACGACGATCGCCTCGAGCAGCCGCTCGAAGCCCGCCTGCACCGCTTCCAAGCTCACGCGAGTCGTCCTTCGTGCGTTCGTGCCTTAAACGGCGAGCGCGGCTCGCCGGCGTCTTCTGCCGCCGCCGCGGGGGCGGGCGAGGCCTTGGGCCTTACGACGTCTTGCCGAGCGCGAGCGCCTTGTCGATCAAGGCCTTGCCCTCGGGAACCTCCTTGGCGAACTCGTCGTAGATCGGCCCGCTCGCCTTGATGAAGGCGTCCTTGTCGGCCTCGTTCACCTGCATGCCGGCGGCCTTCAGCTTGGCCAGGAAATCGCCGTCGAGATCGGCGGCCAGTTTGAGCGCCACGTCCTGCATCTCCCTGGCGACGTCGGAGACGATCTTCTGCACGTCGGCCGGCAGGTGCGACCAGCTTGCGCCCGCCGTCACATAGGCGGGCGTGTAGACGTGGCCCGTGAGCGAGAGATACTTCTGCACTTCATAGAAGCGCGCGGGATAGATCTGCGCGAACGGATTTTCCTGCCCGTCCATGACGCCGGTCTGCAGGGCCACGAACACCTCGGAGAAGGCGAGCGGGCTCGGATTGGCGCCGTAGGCCTGGAACATCCTCACCCGCCACTTGCCCTGCGGCACGCGCAGCTTGATGCCCTGCAGGTCCTCCGGCTTGACGATCGGCCGTTTGGAGTTGGTGATGTGGCGCTCGCCGTTTTCCCAAACGGCGATGATCTTGTAGCCCGCCTTCTCGGCCGCCGGCAGCATCATCGGCACCACGACCTGTTCGCGCACGCGCGCCATGTGCTCGCGGCTCTTGACGAGATAGGGCATCTCGAACAGGCCGAAGATGGCCACCTGGGAGGACATCACCGTGGAGGGCAGGGCGAGATCGACGGTGCCGAGCTTCAGCTTCTTCATGAGCTCGGCATCGCCGCCGAGCTGGCTCGAGCCGTAGACGACCACCTTCGCCTTGTCGCCGAGCTTCTCGTTGGCGCGCTTTGCAAATTCCTGCGCCGAGCGGTCGAACAGCGAGCCGGGCTCGCCGACATGGCCGAACTTGATCTCCGTCTGGGCGAGGGCGGCCGGCGCGAACAGCGACAGCGCGCCGACGAGCGACAGCAGCATGCGTGAAAACATCGAATCCTCCCTGATCTTTTTCCTCGGCCGCCCGTTGCGGGTTCGGTCGACCGGTTTGAACTGACATGATGCAAATGGGACGGAGCAAAGCAAGCGTTGCCGGACAAGGCCGCCGCCGCGACAAGGCTATCCAAGCGCCGATCGGATGTGGCATTTTGAAGCGCCCGCTCCGGCGCCGCCGGTTTCACCCCGGTCTCCACAGCAGGATGAACCTTCCATGCGTAAGCGCTGCGTCGTCCTCGACGATTATCAGAACGTCGCCCTCGCGATGGCCGACTGGTCGGCCATCTCGAACGAGGTGGACGTTCAGGTGCTCAATCGGCCCCTCGGCACTCCCGAAAAAGTGATCGAAGCGCTCGGCGACGCGACGATCGTCTGCCTCATGCGCGAGCGCACGCCGCTGCCGCGGCAGGTCATCGAGGCGCTGCCGAACCTGCAGCTCATCGTGACCACCGGCATGTACAACGCCTCCGTCGACCTCGAGGCGGCGAAGGCGCGCGGCATCACCGTCTGCGGCACGCGCGGCGTCGGCGCGCCGACGGCGGACCTCGCCATGGGGCTGATCCTCGATCTTGCCCGCAACATCAGTTTCGAGAACGCGCGGCTCAAGGCCGGCGAGCCGTGGCAGGCCACCATCGGCATCGATCTCGCGGGGCAGACGCTCGGCGTGCTGGGCCTGGGCAAGCTCGGCTCGCGCGTCGCCCGGCTCGCCCAGGCCTTCGACATGAGGGTGATCGCCTGGAGCCAGAATCTCACCGAAGAGCGCTGCCGCGAGATCGGAGTCGAGTACGTCACCAAGGAGGAGCTGTTCAGCCGGTCCGATTTCCTCAGCATTCATCTCGTGCTGAGCGCGCGCACGCGCGGGCTCGTCGGCGCGGCCGATCTCGCCCGCATGAAGCCGACCGCGTATCTCGTCAACACGTCGCGCGGGCCGATCGTCGACGAAGCGGCGCTCCTCGCCGCGCTCCGGGAGCGCCGGATCGCCGGCGCCGGCATCGACGTCTACGACGTCGAGCCGCTGCCCCTCGACCATCCCTTCCGCAGCCTGCCGAACGTGATCCTCACGCCGCATCTCGGCTATGTCACGGAGGCCAATTACCGCCGCTTCTACGCCGATACGGTTGAGGACATCCGCGCCTGGCTCGACGGCAAGCCGGTGCGCCTCGTGACCGCGAACAAGTAGCGCGTCCCCCGCGGGCCTCGCGGCCGCGCAGGAGCAATCGCAAGACCCAGGGCAAACGAGAGAAGTCCCATGGACCCGAAAGGACACGCCGCCATCGTCACCGGAGCCGCATCGGGGCTCGGTGCGGAAACCGCAACGCGCCTCGCCGCCGCGGGCGTGAAGGTCGCCTTGCTGGATGTGAACGAACAGGCGGCCAAAACGGTGGCCGACCGCATCGGCGGCCTCGCCATCGGCTGCGACGTCGCCGACAGCGACTCCGCGACCGCCGCCATCGCCAAAGCGCGGGCGGCGCACGGGCCGGCGCGCATTCTCGTCAACTGCGCCGGGATCGGCCCCGCAAAGCGCATCGTCGGCCGCGACGGGCCGATGCCGCTCGCCGAATACGAGCGGGTGATCCGCGTCAATCTCGTCGGCACCTTCAACATGATGCGGCTGTTCGCCGCCGAGGCGAGCAAGCTCGAACCGCTCGCCGGGGGCGAGCGCGGCGTCGTCATTTCGGTCGCGTCGGTCGCGGCGTTCGAAGGGCAGATCGGGCAGGCCGCCTATGCGTCCTCGAAGGGCGGCGTCGCGGCGCTCACCATGCCGGCCGCGCGCGAATTCGCCCAGTTCGGAATCCGCGTTCTCGCCATCGCGCCGGGCATTTTCGCAACGCCCATGCTGCGGGCGCTGCCGGAAGCCGCGCAGCAGAGCCTGGGCGCGCAGGTGCCGTTCCCGAACAGGCTGGGCGAGCCGAGCGAATTCGCCGCGCTCGTCATGCACTGCATCGAGAACGGCTACCTCAACGGCGAGGTCATTCGCCTCGACGGCGCTTTGCGCATGGCCCCCCGCTGAGCCGGGTCCGGTCCTGCGGGGTCGGAGACCGCGTTCGCCGGGCGCCCTCGCAACCAGAACCGCTGTCGCGCGTTCTTGTCGGTGATGCAGCGGTCGCGGAGGCGGTCCGCCGCGCGAGCGCAGGCATGAACCAGCAGGAAGGCCGGTCTTCTATCACCACCGAGCGGCCGCCGAGCGCGCCGGAGCCGCGGTCCAACCGGGTGTCGGCCGGGGCGCCGCAGGCCGAGCTTGCGCCCGGCGAGCCGCCGGATTTTTCGGCCGCCGCGGCGTGGACCGCGATCGATCGCGTGGCGATCGTCGGCATGGCGCTGATCGTCGCGATCGTTGCGCTGTATTTGGCGCGTTCGATCGTCATGCCCGTGGCGGCGGCCCTGCTGATCGGGATTTCCCTGCGTCCCGTTCAGGTGTACCTCGCGCGCTACGGGGTGCCGCCCGTCATCACGGCGCTCGTGCTGATAGCAGCCTTTTTCGGAATTGTGTACGGCATTGTGACCCTGGTGGTCGGCTCGCTCGGCGAGTGGATCGCCCAGGCGCCGGACATCGGCTCCGTCATCCAACAAAAGCTGCGCTGGCTGGAGCGCCCGCTGACGCGGCTGCGGGAATTGCAGGACGGCGTGGGCGTCGGCGCGGGCGCCGGCGGAGGATCGGTCCCCAAGGTGGCGCTGGAGACGAGCCTTCCGACGATGGTGCAGACCGCCGCCGGCATTCTGACGCCCGCCCTCAGCGAGCTCCTGGTCTTTTTCGGTGCTCTCTTGTTCTTCATGATCGGCACCGAGAAGCTCAGGCGGCAGCTCATCACGTCGTTCGAGACGCGCGACGCGCGGCGCACCGTCGTGCGCATCTGGGGCGACATCGAGCACAACCTGATCATGTATCTCGGCACCGTGACGGCCATCAATCTGGGCGTCGGCGCCGCCACGGTCGTGATGCTGTTCGTGGTCGGATTCCCGAATGCGCTGGCCTTCGGCGTGCTCGCCTTCGTCCTCAACTACATCCCGTATCTCGGGCCGACCATGGTCGTGCTCGCGCTGTTCGGCATGGGGCTCATCGCTTCGCCGACGCTCGGCGGAGCGGTCCTGCCGCCGCTTCTCTTCGTCGCCATCGTCACCGTGGAAGGCCAGTTCATCACGCCGAGCATCGTCGGCCGGCGGCTGACGCTCAGCCCCTTCCTCGTCTTTCTCGCGCTCGCGTTCTGGACCTGGCTCTGGGGCCCGCTCGGCGCCTTCCTGGCGACGCCGCTGCTGATCGTCGGCCTCGTCGCCCTCGGCCACCTCTTCCCCCGCGACGAGGTGATGCTGCCGAAATGACGGGCCGCGCGCAGCAACCTTAGGCGCGCAGCACGCCGCCCGTGCGCCTGTGGACCTCGGCGACGATCTTCGCCGCCACGGCGTCGATCTCCTCGTCGGTCATCGTGCGTTCGCGCGGCTGCAGCGTGACGGCGATCGCCACCGATTTCTTGCCCGGCTCGATGCCCGCGCCTTCGTAGACGTCGAACACGGTGACGTCGGTCACGAGCCTGCGCTCGGCATTCTGCGCGGCGCGCAGGATATCGCCGGCCCGCACATTGCGGTCGACCACGAAGGCGAAATCGCGCTCCACCGGCTGGAACGGTGAAAGCTCGAGCTTCGGCTTGGCGCGGGTGGCCTTCGCCTTCGGCTCGGGAATGCGCTCGAGGATCACCTCGAAGACCGCGACCGGCCCCTCGGCGCCGAGCGCCTCGAGCGCCTTCGGATGCAGTTCGCCGAAATAGCCGAGCACGGTCTGCGGGCCCATCTGGATCGTCCCGCTGCGGCCGGGGTGCAGCCAGGCCGGGCCACCAGGGACCACCTGAAGCGCCTGGGTAGGCGCGCCGGCGGCGGCCAGCGCCGCGAGCGCGTCGCCCTTGGCGTCGAAGACGTCGACCTCGGCCGCCCTGTTCGACCTGTGGCGGCCCGTCCCGCTCGCCTTGGCGAGCGCCCGCCGCACGCCGGCGGCGGCGGTCAGCTGATCCTCGGGGCGGTCGCCGTGAAAGACCTGCCCGACCTCGAACAAGGCGACGTCGGCAAAACCGCGATCCGCATTGCGTTGCGCGGCGGTGACGAGCCCCGGAATGATGCTCGGCCGCATGTCCGAAAGGTCGGCGGCGATCGGGTTCGCCAGCTTGAGCTCGGGCTTCCCCCCGCCGAACAGCGCGGCCTGCTGGTGCGAGATGAACGACCAGGTCACGGCCTCGACCATGCCGCGCGCGGCGAGCGCGCGCTTGGCCTTGCGGGTGCGCACCTGCAGCGCGGTCAGCACCGGCTTGCGCGCGGCCTCGCCGCGCTCGAACGGCGCGGCCGGGATGCGATCGACGCCCGCGATCCGCACCACCTCCTCGACGATGTCGGCCTTGCCTTCGATGTCCGGTCGCCAGGAGGGAACCGCGACCTTCACGACCTCGCCGTGACCCGCGACGAAGAAGCCGAGCCGGGTGAGGATGCGCCGGATCTCGGCGAGCGGCATGTCGAGGCCGGCGAGTCGGCTCACCTCGCGCAGCGGAAAGTCGATCACGCGGTCGGGCACGTGCGGGTCGCCGGCGACCACGATCTCCGACGGCGTGCCGCCGCAGAGGTCGAGCACCATGCGCGTTGCGAGCTCGAGGCCCGGCAGCATGAAGGCGGGGTCGACGCCGCGCTCGAAGCGGTAGCGCGCATCGGTGTTGATGCCGAGCTTGCGCCCGGTCTGGGCGATGTTGTCCGGCACCCACAGGGCCGATTCGATGAGCACGTCGGTGGTCTGGTCCGAGCAGCCCGTTTCCTCGCCGCCCATGATGCCGGCGAGGGACTCCACGCCCCGCTCGTCGGCGATCACGCACATCGTGTCGTCGAGCGTGTAGGTGCGCCCGTCGAGCGCGAGCAGCGTCTCGCCGTTGCGCGCGCGCCGCACCGTGAGGTCGCCCTTGACCTTGGCGGCGTCGAAGACGTGCAGCGGCCGGCCGCGGTCGAAGGTGATGAAGTTGGTGATGTCGACGAGCGCGTTGATCGGGCGCAGGCCGATGGCCTTCAGGCGGCGTTGCAGCCACTCCGGCGAAGGCCCGTTCTTGACGCCGCGCACGAGGCGCAGCGCGAAGGCCGGACACAGCGACGGCGTCGCGCCGAAGTCGAGGGTAACCTTCACGGGGCAGGGGAAGGCGCCCGGCACGGGCTTCTCCGCCCGCTCCTTGAGCGTGCCGACCATGGCGGCCGCAAGATCGCGGGCGATGCCGGCTACGCCGGTGCAGTCGGGCCTGTTCGGCGTGAGATTGATGTCGATGACGGGGTCTGCGAGGCCCGCCCATTGCGCGAAGCTCGCGCCCACCGGCGCATCCTCGGGCAGTTCGATGATGCCGTCGTGATCGTCGGAGAGTTCGAGCTCCGCTTCGGAGACGAGCATGCCGCGGCTCTCGACGCCCCGGATGGTGCCGACGCCGAGCGTGATCCCTTTGCCGGGGATGAACGAGCCGGGCGGCGCGAAGACGCCGATCATGCCGGTTCGCGCGTTGGGCGCGCCGCACACGACCTGGATCGGCTGGCCGTCGCCGGTATCGACCATGCAGACGCGCAGGCGGTCCGCGTTGGGGTGCGGCTTCGCCTCGACGACGCGCGCAATGGTGAAGGGGGCGAGCGCCTTCGCCCGGTCGTCGACGTGCTCGACCTCGAGGCCGATCATGGTCAGCGTGTCGACGAGCTTCTCCAGCGGCTCGACCGTGTCGAGATGCTCCTTGAGCCAGGACAGCGTGAACTTCATGAGCTCAATCCCCCGGCGAGCGTCGGGAAGTCGAGCGGGCGGAACCCGTAATGGGAAAGCCAGCGCACATCCGCCTCGAAGAAGGCGCGCAGATCCGACATGCCGTATTTGAGCATGGCGATGCGGTCGATCCCCATGCCCCAGGCGAAGCCCTGGTACTCGTCGGGATCGAGCCCGCAGTTCCTCAGCACGTTGGGATGCACCATCCCGCAGCCGAGGATCTCCAGCCAGTCCTCACCCTCTCCGAAGCGGATTTCGCCCTTGTCGCGGCGGCACTGGATGTCGACCTCGAGCGACGGCTCCGTGAACGGAAAGTAGGACGGGCGGAACCGCATCTTCACTTGGTCGACCTCGAAGAACGCCCGGCAGAACTCCTGCAGGATCCACTTGAGGTGGCCGAGATGCGAGCTCTTGTCGATCACCAGGCCCTCGACCTGATGGAACATCGGCGTATGCGTCTGGTCGGAGTCGCAGCGGTAGGTGCGGCCCGGAATGATGACGCGGATCGGCGGCTTCTGCGCCAGCATGGTGCGGATCTGCACCGGGGAGGTGTGCGTGCGCAGCAGGAGGCGCGAGCCGTCCTCCTTGGGGTTGAAGAAGAAGGTGTCGTGCATCTCCCGCGCCGGATGGCCGGGCGGGAAGTTGAGCATGGTGAAGTTGTATGCGTCGGTCTCGATGTCCGGGCCCTCGGCGACGGCGAAGCCCATATCGGCGAAGATCGCGGTGAGCTCGTCGATGACCTGGCTGATGGGGTGGATGCGGCCGGCCTCCGTCGGGCTCTCGCGCACCGGCAGCGTGACGTCCACCGTATCGGTCGCAAGGCGCGCCTCGAGCGCGGCGTCCCGCAGCGCGCGCCGGCGCTCAGCAAGGGCCCCGGTCACGCGATCCTTGAGGCCGTTGATGAGCGGACCCTTGATCCGGCGTTCCTCCGGCGTCATCGCGCCGAGCGTCTTGAGCAGGGCGGAGATCGATCCGTTCTTGCCCAGCGCTGCGATGCGCACGGACTCCAGCGCCGCTTCGTCGGGCGCCGCTTCGATGGAGGCGAGAAGCTGCCGTTCAAGCTGCTCGATGTCCGACATCACACCGGTCCATTTCCGGGCGTCACGCCCAGCTCAGCCGGGCAGGGCGTGTGGCTTCGCTCGAGGCGCGGCGGCGCCGGGTGGAGCCCGGCGCGGCGCCGGCATGGCTGCGACCATCCGGCCGCGCGCGGCTTAAGCGCCGCGGCCTGGACCGTCACGCCGGAAGGGCGGCCTTGGCCTTCTCCACGATCGCCTGGAACGCCGCCGGCTCGCGGATCGCGAGGTCGGACAGCACCTTGCGGTCGACCAGGACGCCGGCCTTGGAAAGACCGTCGATGAAGCGCGAATAGGTGAGGCCGAAGGGGCGGACGGCGGCATTGAGCCGCTGGATCCAGAGCGCGCGGAACGTGCGCTTGCGGCGCTTGCGGTCGCGATAGGCGTACTGCGCCGCCCTTTCGACCGCCTGCTTGGCGATGCGGATCGTGTTCTTGCGCCGGCCGTAATAGCCCTTGGCGGCCTTCAGGACCTTCTTGTGCTTGGCATGCGCGGCGACGCCGCGTTTGACGCGGGCCATGGCGGATCTCCTTCAAATCATGGAAACGAGCGGCGAACGAGGAGGCGGGCGCGGCCGCGGAGGGCGCGCCGGTCTTGCGCCTCAGCCGTACGGCATCCAGTATTTCTTGATGTTTTCGCCGTCGGCCTTGAAGCGGACGGCCATGCCGCGGTGTTCGCGGATCTGCTTGTTGGTCCGCTTGATCATGCCATGGCGCTTGCCGGACTGGGCGCTCATGACCTTGCCGGTCGCCGTGATCTTGAAGCGCTTCTTCGCGCCCGATTTGGTCTTCATTTTGGGCATTTGGCTCTCCTTGTGCCGGCTCGCGCGCAAGGCCAAAGGCCGTGGGCCACCGGCGTGGTCATCGAGACGAGCATGCTCGGAATTGAGCTTGTCCACCGCGCCACGGCAGCCCTGAATAGCCGGGCGCGGGAAGGCCGGGTTTATGGCAGAGCTCGGGCGGTTTGGCAACTCGGCCGCGCTGCGCTAGGGGTCCCTCCACGCAGGTCGCGCCCCGGCCCGAGGGGCGTCGCGCCGGCGTCGATCGACACCCGATCCGAGGAACATGACGACATGTCCGCATCGATTCAACGCAAATCCGTCACCGCGGCGGCCATCAGGGCCCGCAAGGGGGGCGAGCCCATCGTCTGCCTCACCGCCTATACGACGCCGATCGCGCGCCTGGTGGACCGGCATTGCGACCTCGTGCTGGTGGGCGACTCCGTCGGCATGGTGCTTCACGGCCTGCCCACGACCCACGGCGTCACGCTCGAGATGATGGCGATGCACGGTCGCGCGGTGGTCCGCGGGGTTTCCTCCGCGCTCGTGGTCGTCGACATGCCCTTCGGCACCTATGAGGAAAGCCCCGAACAGGCGTTCCGCAACGCCTCCCGGCTGATGGTCGAGACGGGCTGCGGCGCGATCAAGCTCGAAGGCGGCGTCGCCATGGCTCCGACCATCAACTTCCTGGTCGCCCGCGGCATTCCGGTCATGGCCCATATCGGGTTGACGCCGCAGGCGGTGAACGTTCTCGGCGGCTACAAGGTGCAGGGCCGCGCGCCGGAGGCCGCGGACCTCATTCTGCGCGACGCCAAGGCCGTCGCCGACGCCGGGGCCTTCTCGGTGGTGCTCGAAATGGTGCACGAGCCGCTGGCGAAGCGCATCACCGAGGAGGTGCCGATCCCGACCATCGGCATCGGCGCCTCGGCGGCCTGCGACGGGCAGGTGCTGGTGATCGACGACATGCTGGGGCTCAATGCGGACTTCACGCCCAAATTCGTGAAGCGTTACGGCGACCTGCTCGCGGCCGCCGAGGCGGCGGTCGCCGCCTATGCGGCGGATGTGCGCGCGCGGCGCTTCCCCGGCCCCGAGCACGTCTTCGGAAAGCCGGCTTAAGCGATTTTCGGACTGGCGGCATGGCCTTGCGACAGGCCTGCCGCCTCCTCACCGCCTGTCACGGTCGCCCCCCGTTTTCTGGGGTGTTAAAGACTCGAGGCGAGCGCCCAAGCCTTCCCCCTGCAAGGGGGGCAGGCCAAGGGGGCACACGGGGCGCAGAGGGCAGAGGGCGGCAGAGGCGCGGGTCATGCCGACGGCCTCCTCGCCGCGACCCTGGATTCGGCGCAGGCGCTGCTCGACACCGTCATCGATTTCGGCGGGGCGGGGGAGACGAGCCTGGCGCTGCCCCCACATCTCGTCGATTTCGCCGCAGAGGCTCGGAACGGCGGCGAGGCCGGAAGCGCGGATGCCGGCGCGGCCGCCCCGCAGATTCTCGAACCGGTCGTCGCATTCGCGGCCGCCGCGGGCGATGCGCCCATCCTGCTCGACGACGGTTTCGTGCTCGGGCACGACGCCGCGCTCGTTGCGGCCGCCGTGTCGCCGCTGACCGATCTTGCCGATACGGTGGTCGGCGACGTTGTCGCGCTCGATGTCCTTTCGCCGCTGGAAGTCGGCGATTTCGTCGCGCCTCTGTCGGCCGATTCGGCCGAAGCCGACCTGCCGCTCGACGTCGGCGACATTCTCCCGGCCGATCTGTCGGGCGATGCGGGCGTGCTCGCCCTCCTGCCGCAGGAGGAGGCGGTCGACACGGCGCCGACCGGCGATCTTCTCGGCGTCCACCTGCCGACGCCTCTGGACGGCGGATTGTTCGCCTCGCTCCTGCACTAGACGACGAAGACGCCGTGCGGCGTCGAGGGCGGAGCCTCGCTCCGCCCTTTTTGCTGTGCGGTCCGAGGCCGAGGAGTCCGAAGTGCAAGGTGACCCCCGCCTGCCGGGCGCGTACTGTTGCAGCGGCAGGAACGGGAGGGAGCCGTGAAGGTTGCAAGCATCGCGACGTTGGCCTGCGACGCCGGCTGGCGCAACTATCATTTCGTCAAGCTGACCACCGACGACGGGGTGGTGGGCTGGAGCGAGTTCGACGAGGGGTTCGGCTCCCCCGGCGTCGGGGCGGTGATCGAGCGGCTTGCCGCGCTTGTCGTCGGCGAGCCCGTGAGCGCTCACGAGCGCATCTACCAGACCCTCTATTGCGCCACGCGGCCTGCCGCCGGCGGTGTCGTCGCTGAGGCGATGGGGGCGATCGAGAACGCGCTCCTCGACGCCAAGGCCAGGACCTTGGGCGTTCCCTGCCATGCGCTTCTCGGCGGCAAGATGCGCGATCGGATTCGTCTCTACTGGTCGCATTGCGCCACCTGGCGCATCAATCATCCCGAATTCTACAAGCCGGCGATCACCGATCTCGACGACGTCAAGGCCGTCGGCCGCGAAGTGCGCGCACGCGGCTTTTCGGCCGCCAAGACCAACATCTTCATCTATGAGAACGGCAGGAACCCCACAGGGTGGCGGCCGGGCTTCGGCGTGCCGTTCTATCCGGAGCTGAATGTCGACAAGACGGTGCTCAGAAACCTGCGCATGCATCTCGAGGCGTTCGACGACGGCGCCGGCCCCGACGTCGACCTTCTCCTCGACCTCAATTTCAACGCCAAAAAACGAAGGCTATCTGCGCATCCTGCGCGAAATCGCGGACTTCCGCATGTTCTGGGTGGAGATCGACACCTACAGTCCCGAGGCGCTCGGCCATATGCGGCGCCGCAGCCCGCATCCCATCGCCTCGTGCGAAACGCTTCTCGGCCTGCGCGCGTTTCTGCCTTATTTTCGCGAGCAGGCGATGGACGTCGCCATCATCGACACGCCGTGGAACGGCGTCTGGCAGGCGATGAAGATCGCGAGCGCCGCCGAGGCGCACGAGGTCAACGTCGCGCCTCACAATTTCTACGGTCACCTCTGCACGATGATGAACGCGCATTTCGCGGCCGCCGTGCCCAATCTGCGCATCATGGAGATCGACGTCGACCGGCTGCCCTGGGACGACGAGCTGTTCACCGTCGCCCCGACGATCGAGGACGGCCACCTGCTCGTGCCCGACACGCCAGGCTGGGGCACCGAGCCGAACGAGGAGGCGCTCAAGGCGCACCCGCCGAAGCCGCACGCGCTGCTGAGCTGAAACGGCACAAATCGCCGGGTCTATGAATTCGGCGGACTTCCGGGGGCATGCCACCCGCATTCGTCCCGGCGCGGCTCGCGGCAGCCGCACGCGGCCCGCACCTTTCGCGGGAAGATAGCGAAACGGCGGGCGCAGGCCCGCCGTCGGCACGCGCGATCCAGAGCGACTTGAAAACCCCGCTTGCACGTCGCCGCGCGGCTTAGCGAATCGTTCCGCCGACAGACCCGATGCGATGGCCGGACGCGGCGGCTACCGGGGTGCCAGAACCATGACGATCTGACGGCCTTCGTATCGCGGCTCCTGCTCGACCTTGGCGATCGCGCCGACGTCGTTCTTGACGCGGTTCAGGAGCTGGGCGCCGAGTTCCTGGTGAGCCATTTCGCGGCCGCGGAAGCGCAGCGTCACCTTTACCTTGTCGCCTTCTTCGAAGAAGCGCTTCATCGAGCGCATCTTCACGTCGTAGTCGTGGTCGTCGATCATCGGACGAAGCTTGATCTCCTTGACCTCGACCACCTTCTGCTTCTTGCGCGCTTCGGCCGCCTTCTTCTGTGCCTGGAACTTGAACTTGCCGTAGTCCAGGATCTTGCACACCGGCGGATTTGCATTGGGGGCGATTTCGACGAGGTCGAGCCCCGCTTCCTGCGCGAGCGCATAGGCCTCGCGGAAATCCTTGACACCGAGATTGGTGCCGTTCTGGTCGATCAGCTGCACCTCGCGGGCGCGAATTTCATCGTTGACGCGCGGACCCTCCTTCTGGACGTGCGTCGGGGCTCTCATCGGGCGACGAATGGGCGATTCTCCTCAAGCTGTTGAAACTGCGTCGCATCCCGGAAAGCCCGCGGGGGTTCACGCGCAACAAGCTCTCCAAGGCCGGCGACACGGTGAAGATCGGGACAAAAGGGGAGGAAGTCAACGGCGTCACGCCGCCGGTCCCAACGTTCCGGCAAAGCGTGATCCCGCGGACGCATCACGGCGCGCGCATGCGTCGCACCGTGTCGAAATAGAGATTGAGGGTCTGGGCCGCAACCGTTGCGGGGTCGAAATTGCTGCCGACCCAGGCCCGGCCGCGCGCCCCCATCGCCGCGCGTTCGGCGTCCGACATTGCAAGCAGCCGCACGATCGCAGCGGCGAGCGCAGCCGCGTCCCCGGCGGGGAACCGCAGGCCGGTCATGCGGTCCTCGCCCACAGCGGGCGGGGCCAGAACCAGCTCGGCGCCGGCGCCGAGATCGGAGACGATGACCGGCCGCGCCATGGCCTGCGCCTCCAGGATCGCGCGCTGCATGCCCTCGTGCTGCACGGCCGCCGAAACCACCACGGTCGCCGCCGCATAGGCCGCCAGCACGTCCTCGACCGGGCCCGCGAGGCGCACCACGTCGGCGACGTCGGTCGCCAGCACGAGATCCCAGAGTTCGCCGGCGTAACGGGTTTCCGCGTGCTCGCTCGCGAACACGCAGGCGAAGTCCTTGAGGCCGAGCCCCTTGAGGCGCCGCGCCGCCTCGACCACCACATGGTGGCCCTTGCGCGGCAGCAGGCGGCCGGCGACGAGCAGCACTTTCGTCCGTTCGCCGAGACCCCAGGCGCGCCGCACGGCCTCGATTCGGTCGCGGCTCACCGCTGCGGGGTCGAAGCGCGCGGTGTCGATGCTCGCCGGAACGACCCGCAGCCGTTCGGGCGGCGTGCCGTAGCGCTCGCTGACGAGATCGGCGAGCTGATCGCTGACCGCGACCACCCGGTCGCCCCAGGCCATCACGCCGTTGTAGAGGTGCTTGAGCAGGTTCTGCTCGCGAAAGCCCTTGTACCAGGTGGTCACCAACGGCCGACGGGTGATCCGCGCGGCGAGGAAGGCGCTCCAGGCGCCGGCGCGGCCATGCGCATGGACAAGGTCGCAGCCCCGCGCGCGAATGATTCGCACGAGGCGCGGAATGTTGGCGAGCATCACGGCGGGATTGATGCTGGCGACGTCGAGAGGCACCCATTCGCCGCCGTAACGGCTGACCTCGCCCGCCCTGCGGCCGCTGCGCGAGACGACGATCGCCCGGTGGCCGGCGCCCGTCAGAATGCGGACGATGTCGACCACATTGCTGGCGGCGGCTCCCGCTTCCAGCGTGGGCACGATTTGCAGCACGGTGAGCGGCGGCGCGCCCACGGGCGGCGTCGGCAGCGGAGCCGTGTCGAGCGCCCCCTCGCATCCGCCCGACTTTGCGTCGCGATTCGCGGCGAGGCCGTCCCCCGCCTGTACCCGGACAGCGCTGGATCGCATCAAACCGGCTCTTTCGGGGTGAAAATCGTTGCCGCTGAAGCCGATCGGAACGGCTTCGGAAAGCCGCGCCTCGTGATAGTCCCGGTGGGGCGTGGGCGCAATCATAATCCGGCATTATCCAGAAGCGCGCCGTAGACCGCGAGAGTGGCCGCCGCGACGCGCTCGGGCGAAAAGTTCGTTTCGGCAAACTGCCGTGCGCGCCGGATCATGGCCTGCCGGGCCTCCGGTCCGAGGGCGAGCGCCGCCGCGAGCGTGCGTGCGAGATCGAGCGGGTCCCGAGGATGGACGAGCCAGCCCGTCCGGCTCGCTTCCGGATCGCGCGGGGGTGCGCGCACGAGCTCCGGCAGCGCGCCGATGTTCGAGGCGATGAGCGGCCGCCCCATGGCTTGGGCCTCCGCGGCGATCGCGCTGAAGATCGACGGTCTTTCGGTCGGCAGGGCGACGAGGTCCGCGAGTGCGTAGGCCGCCGGCATGTCGTCGCAATGGCCCACGCGCCGGAAGATCGGCCGCAGCCCCTGGGCCTCGATCCGGCGGTCGATCGCTTCGCCCGAATCGGCGTCCGCGGCGTCGCCGGCGATCACGAACACGGTCCGGCGCAGGCCGCCGTTGACGAGAATCCGCGCCGCATCGACGAGCGTGAGCTGGCCCCGGGCGGGCCCGAGCCGGCCCGGCGCGAGCACGACCCGGCTGTTGGGGTCGATGTGCCAAGCGTAACGGAGCGCAGCCACCCGCTCGGGCGAAACGGCGGCCGGATCGAAGCGGTCCGTGTCGACGGCCTGCGCGATCACCGCGACCCGCTCGGGCGGAATGCGGTGGCGCTCGGCGATCAGGCCGGCGGCGAAGGCCGAGGCCGTAATCACCCGCTGTCCGCCCGCCATGGCGTCGTGCGGCTGTCCGCGCCAGGAGGCGGGCGGCGGCGCGCCGGCATAGGTCGTAACGAGGCGCGCGGGGGTGTGCGGCAGCGCCCTCGCGGCGGTGCGGGCCGCGTCCGCGCCGTAGGCGTGAACGAGATCGACAGCCTCCGTCGTCACGATGTCGGTGAGGGCGCGGGCGCTGCGTCCGCGCCGAAACAGCGATTCCGCCGCAAAGTCGAGCTCGATCCATTCGCCGCCGAGCGCCTGCAGCTCGCCGACGAGCGGTCCGCCGCCGCCCACGACGAGGGCGCGCGCTCCCGCGCGCAGCAGCCCGATCGCGATGCGGAGAGCAGCGCGGCCCGCCATATCGTCCTGCAGGGCGGGAACTGCCTGCAGAACGGTGGTGCCGGCGAGCAGCCGCCCGACGCGGTTGTCTGTCGGCTCGTCGCTCACGGACCCGGCTCGCGCGGCCTGAAGCTCTGGGGCGCAGAGGAGAGCGGGCCCATGGGGCGTGCATCGGCTCGGTTGACAAGTCGACCCAATTTCGGACACCGCTTCGTCGTCTGCACTGCCACCCCCAAGCCCCAGCCTAGCGGGCCCTGAGATCGTCGATGGCTGATTGTTGCCTGAAGTTTCTCGATTGTGGAACAGGGTCGGCGGCGCGACGCATCGCCGTGCGCGTCCGGGCCGGAGCCGCGCCGGGAATTTTCTGGCTCGGCGGTTTCCGGTCCGACATGCGCGGCACCAAAGCGCAAGCCCTCGATGCCTGGGCGGGGCAGACCGGGCGCGCCTGCGTTCGCTTCGACTATTCCGGGCACGGCGAATCCGGCGGCGATTTCCGCGAGGGCACGATCGGCCGCTGGCTCGAGGAGAGCCTCGCGGTGTTCGACGCCTTCTGCGCCGGGCCGCAGGTCGTCGTCGGCTCGTCCATGGGCGGCTGGCTCGCCCTGCTCATGGCCCGTGCGCTGCGCGAGCGGCAGGCGAGCGGCCGGCCGGCGCAAGGCGCCATCGCGGCTCTGGTGCTCATCGCTCCCGCGGTCGATTTCACCGAAGCGCTGATGTGGAAGCGCTTCCCCGCCAAGGTGAAGCGCGCGATCGAGCAGAAGGGCGTGTGGGAGCGCCCGTCCGCCTACGGCGACGAGCCCTATCTCATCACCCGTGGGTTGATCGAGGACGGCCGGCGGCACCTCTTGCTCAACGGATTGATCGAAACCGGCTGCCCGGTGCGCATTCTCCAGGGCGTGCAGGACCCCGACGTCCCGTTCAGCCATGCGATGGACCTCGTCACGCGCCTTGCCCACGACGACGTCGTGCTGACGCTGGTGAAGGACGGCGACCACCGCCTCTCGCGGCCGGAGGACATCGAGCGTCTGATCGCGGCGGTGGCGGAGTTCTGCTGAGCCTCGGCACCCCTCGTCAGCCCGCCGCCGCGCCGGCGGGCGCGGTCGGCTCGAGCGCCACGTCCCATTCGTCCCGGACGGCGGGTTCCGCTTCCGCGGGCAGGCGGGCGCGCAGCCGCGCGAGGCGCTCGCGCGGAACGAGCCGCGCAAGCGCCCACACGGCCGCGCCGCGCACCAAGGGGGAGGGATCGGCGAGAAGCCTCTCGGCTTCCGGCGCAAGCCCCGCCTCTCCGGAATTGCCGATCGCGATCAGCACGTTGCGGACGAAGCGGTCGCGGCCGATGCGCTTGACCGCCGATTTGCGGAAGAGGGCGCGGAACGCGGCATCGTCGAGGCGCGCGAGCTCGGCAAGCGGTGGCGCCTTGAGTTCGGCCCGCGCGGCGAGGCGGACCTCGCGGCCGGCCATTGCGAACTTGTTCCAGGGACAGACGGCGAGACAGTCGTCGCAGCCGTAGATGCGGTTGC
This sequence comes from Variibacter sp., assembly GCA_019689555.1. Taxonomy (GTDB): domain Bacteria; phylum Pseudomonadota; class Alphaproteobacteria; order Rhizobiales; family Xanthobacteraceae; genus JADGHE01. Next base: position 77,283 of record JADGHE010000002.1, read on the forward strand.
CCATCAGCGGCCGCAGCTCGCGCGGGATCGGCCCCTTGTGCTCGATCGTGAGGTAGGAGATGCACCGCCGTGCATCGAGCCGGTAGGGCGCGACGAAGGCCGCCGTCGGGCAGACGTCGAGGCAAGCCCGGCAGCGTCCGCAGTGGTCCGTCTCGGGTTCGTCGGGCGGCAGATCGAGCGTCGTCATCACGGCGCCAAGGAAGAGCCAGGAGCCGAACCGGCGCGAGACGAGATTGGTGTGCTTGCCCTGCCAGCCGAGGCCGGCGGCCGCCGCGAGCGGCTTTTCCATCAGCGCCGCGGTGTCGACGAACACCTTTACGTCCACGCCGTCGCCCGCCGTCTCGACCAGCCAGCGGGCGATGGCCTTGAGGCGCGGCTTGATGACGTCGTGGTAGTCGTCGCCCTGGGCGTAGACCGAGATGGCGCCGCGGTCGCGCCGGCGCAGCACCGCCAAGGGGTCGCCGGCCGGCCCGTAATTCATGCCGACGAGCAGGATCGAGCGCACGGCAGGCCAGAGCCCGCGCGGGTCGCCGCGGCGGGAGACGTCGGCCATCCACGCCATGTCGCCGTGCGCGCCTTCGGCGACGAAGCGGGCAAGCCGCGGACCGGCTTCGGGGATGGCGTCGGGCCGCACGATGCGTGCGACCTCGAAGCCGTGCGCCCGCGCCGTCTCGCACAGGGCCCTTTTGAAAGCGAGCGGATCGCTCAGAAGTCGAGGTCGGCGTAGCTCGGCGCCGGCGGAACCCCCGGAATCTCGTCGGCCAGCAGCGGACGGAACGACGGCCGCGACTTGACGCGCGCATACCAGTGCTTGGCGGCTTCGTTCTCGTTCCACGGCACATCGCCCAGATAGTCGGCCACCGAAAGGTGCGCGGCGGCCGCGAGATCCGCATAGCTCAGCCTGTCGCCGGCGAGCCAATGCCGGCTGCCCACCAGCCAGCCGATATAGGCGAGATGATAGCGGATATTGTTGCGCGCGGCGCGCAGCGCGTTGGTGTCGGGGGGCCCCCCGCCCTTGTCCGGCGGCATGTAGCGCCGGTAGATGCGCTCCATCAGCAAAGGCTCGCTCACCTCGGCGAAGAACTTGTCGTTGAACCAGCTGAGGAGGCGGCGCACCTCGACGCGGGCGGCCGGGTCCTCGGGCAGCAGGCGGTGCGCGCCGAGCGAGAGCCCGCGCGTCTCGTCCAGATATTCGGCGACGGCGGCCGCCCCGGGCACGGGCGGGCCGCTCTCCTCGACGAGAACCGGCGTGGTGCCCGCGGGATTGAGGAGCAGGAAGTCCTCCCGCCGCTCCCACACCCGTTCTTCGACGAGCCGCACCAGCGCGCCCAGTTCCCCGAGCGCCAGGCGGACGAAGCGCGAATGGGGACAGAACGGGTGATGGAACAAGGTGACCATGGAAGTGGCCGCTGCCCCCGCTTTTTCAGGGCCCGATGCGGAGCGCACCCGTATAGAAAAGCCCGGATCGGTGAGCAACCTCATGCGGCACTCCGAAATTCCACGACTTTCCTCGGATTCGCGGGGCGATATGGGGCCGCGGCGGTTGCTAATCGGTTGCCGGCGGGCGCGCGGTGGGCCACAAGGTCCGCACGCCGAGCCCGCCGATTCTTCGCCGCGCGGAAGAGCCGGCGCATCGTCCTCTCACGCTGGAGCTTGCGATGATCTCCGACCTGGCCAGGGCCGCTCTCCTCGGCCTGCTCGAAGGCCTGACCGAATTCATTCCCGTTTCGTCGACCGGACATCTCTTGCTGCTCGGACACTTCTTCGGCTTCACGGACGATGCGTTCGGCAAGACATTCGTGGTGCTGATCCAGCTCGGCGCGATCCTTGCCATCCTGTCCGTTTATTTCACCCGATTGTGGCGGATTGCGCTCGCGCTGCCGTCCGATCCGGAGGCCCGCCGTTTCGTTGTCGGCGTGCTCGTCGCATTCCTGCCGGCGGCGGTCATCGGGGCCGCCGCCCACAGCTTCATCAAAGGTGTGCTGTTCAATGTGTGGGTCGTGTGTATGACGCTCATCGTCGGCGGGCTGATCCTCCTGTGGGTCGACCGGCTCGACTTCAAGCAGCGCCACCACGACGCCACGCGCTTCCCGCTCGCGATGTATCTCGGCATCGGCGCGGCCCAGTGCCTGGCGATGATCCCCGGCGTGTCCCGCTCAGGCGCCACCATCGTGTCGGCCATGCTGCTTGGCGCGGACAAGCGCGCGGCCGCCGAGTTCTCGTTCTTTCTCGCGATCCCGACCATGGCCGGGGCCTTCGCCTACGATCTCTACAAGAACTGGGGGGAGATGACGGGGGCGAACGCGCTGCTCGTGGCGGTCGGCTTCGCGACCTCCTTCATCGCCGGCTGGTTCGTGGTGAAGAGCCTGCTCGCCTATGTATCGCGGCACGGATTCGCGCTGTTCGCCTGGTGGCGCATTCTGGTCGGCGCGATGTCTTTGATCGCGCTCGCGCTCGTGGGCTAGGCGGCCGCGCCGCGCGCCTCAGGCGAGGCGGTTGCTGAATTGTCCGCCCTTGCGGAACCGCCAGAGGTAGGACGGCACGATCGCGGCCATGCTCACCGCATCGATTCCGAGTCCGTCGAGCGTTCGCCCTTCGCGCCTCGCCGCCTCGGAGACAATGTTGTCGCGGCGCAAGAGCTGCACCTGGTCGGGCGTGAGCGGCGGCTTGGGCAGGAACTGGAGAATGCTTGCGCCCAGGCTGGCGAGCGCGAACGGGATCGGAACGAGGAGCCGGCGGCGCTGCACGGTCTCGAGCACGAATTCCATGAGCTCTTTGAACGTCTTCACCTCCGGCCCGCCGAGCTCATAGGTCGTGCCGGGCTTCGCCTGTCCTTCCGCCGCGCGCGCCACCGCCTCGGCGACGTCGCCGACGAAGACCGGCTGGAAGCGCGTCTTGCCCCCGCCGACGAGCGGCAGGAACGGGGAGATGCGCGCCATCGCGGCGAAGCGATTGAAGAAGTCGTCCTCGGGACCGAACACGACCGAGGGGCGGAAGATCACGGCGTCCGGCGCGGCGGCGCGCACCGCCGCCTCGCCCTGGGCTTTGGTGCGGGCGTAGAGCGAGGGCGAATCGAAGTCGGCGCCGAGCGCCGAAACGTGGATCAGGCGCGCGCCCTGCGCGGCCGCCGCGCGGGCGATGGCCTCGGCGCCCTCGGCGTGGACGGCGCTGAACGACTGGCGCCCGCGCTCGAACAGCACCCCGACCAGATTGATGACGACGGCGGCGTCGCGCATGGCCGCCTCGATCGAGGCGGGATAGCGCACATTGGCCTGCACGGCGTGGATCTGCCCGACGCGGCCGAGCGGCTGCAGATGGCCCGCAAGATCCGGCCGGCGCACCGCCGCGCGCACGCGAAAATCGCGCCGCGCGAGCGCCCGCACGATGTGGCGGCCGAGGAAGCCGGAGCCGCCGAACACGGTGACGAGTGTATCGAGGTTCCCTCGCGGGGTCATGCCGGTTCTCTCGGTCCCGCAGTCAGCCTGGGATCAGCGTCTTGCATCGGCGCCGCCGAATACAGGATCGCCGCGCGCCTGTACAGGGTCTGACATCGTTTGCACGCGCGCCGCCGCGCGACATTGACAACAGGGAAGGGCGAACCTTATCTGTGCGTCCCGCGCCCAGGTGGCGGAATTGGTAGACGCGCTGGTTTCAGGTACCAGTGGCGAAAGCCGTGGAGGTTCGAGTCCTCTCCTGGGCACCACTTTTGTGTTCGGCCACGCTCGGGTCCAAGACGGCGCTCCGCCTGACCCTGGGGCGCACATCTTCCGATCGCAAATCGCTCCGACCGCATGCGCAGGCGCGCGCCTCGCCGGGGACCTCGCGCGGCCGCCTTGCGCGGCCACGTGACCGGGTGAAAACGGCGCGCCCGCCGCGCGCGGTGCGCCGCCTTTCCGCCCTCAAACCGCCGCCGTGGCGCGGTGGCATGGACGCCTCGCCGGACCGCACCCGCTGCGCCGACAGCGCGGGCGCGCAAGGCACGTCCGGCAGATTGGAGGCGTCGTGGTGTGCGTTTCATTTCCCCCCGGCAGGCATCTCGTTCTCTGCGCCGTGGCGCTGGCGACTGGGCTCGCCGTGACCGCGGACGGGCGCGCGGCCGACCTTTATGACGGCTATGGCGGCGGATATTACGGCGAGGCCCCGCCGCGGTATGGTCCGCCGCCCTATGGCGCGGCTTACGATCCTCTCCCGCCCGTGCGCCGGCGCGTCGAGGGAGCGGAGGCTTTCTGCCGGATCATGCACCGCCGGATGATGGACCGCTACGGGCGCGAGGTCGTCCGCCGCATCCGCGAGTGCGACGAAGGCGTGGTGGCCTGGCGCCCGGGCCTGGCGGCGCGCGGCCCGGTCTACAACGACGTCCCGCGCGGCCACGTTCCGCACGCCTATGAGCCGCGGGTCTATGCGCCCGGCGCCTATGAGCCGCCGCGCCCGCCGCGCGACGTCGGCCCCGTCTACGAGGACGAGGCGGATTAAGCCCGCATCCCCTCCGGACGCGATTCCGCTATCATGGCGGCGACTCGTATTGGAGGGGCTGCCATGACCATCCGCGTTCATCGCGGCGATCTGCCGGACCTTTCGGCCTACAAGGGTTCGGTCGCGGTCGATACGGAAACGATGGGGCTCAACCCCCATCGCGATCGGCTGTGCGTGGTGCAATTCTCGCCGGGCGACGGCTCGGCCGACGTGGTCCAGATTCCGCCGGGCACGCGCAAGGCGCCGAACATCGAGCGCCTGATGGCGGACCGCAGCGTGCTGAAGATCTTCCACTTCGCCCGCTTCGACCTCGCGGCGCTGTTCAAGACCTTCGGCGTGATGCCGGAGCCGGTCTACTGCACGAAAATCGCCTCGCGCCTGACGCGGACCTACACCGACAAGCATGGGCTCAAGGACCTCGTGAAGGAACTGCTGGGAATCGACCTGTCCAAGCAGCAGCAGCTCTCGGACTGGGGCGCCGAGGAGCTCACCGAGGCCCAGACCGCCTACGCCGCCTCCGACGTGCTGCACCTGCATGCGCTCAAGGCCAAGCTCGACGTGCTGCTCGCGCGGGAGGGCCGCGAGGCGCTGGCGCAGGCCTGCTTTCGTTTCCTGCCCGACCGCGTCCGCCTCGATCTTGCCGGGTGGGCAGGCGAGGACATCTTCGCCCATTCCTGAGGACCCCCGCCGCAGGGCAGCCATATTCGGAGGCGACCTTGCGGGGGAGGGGAGCGCTTCCGCCCGTTCGCCGTTTCTGCCCGCCCGCGATCAGCACAGGCCTTGATGCGCACGACCGTCATCACCGACTCCGCACGGCACGTCTGGCGGGCGAGCGATCGCGACGATCTCGCGCCGGCGTTCCGCCGCGCCCGCCGCCACAGCCGGCTGGTGCGGCTGCTGCGGGTCGCGATCCCGGCCGGGATCGCGACCGCCGTCGCGCTCCATGTGCTGGCGAGCTGGGTCGTGGGGAGCGGCGTGAATCTGCCCGCCCTCTCCAATCTCGTCGTATCGGGCAGCAAGATCAGAATGGACCGGCCACACGTCGCCGGCTACACCCGTGACGGACGCGCCTACGAGCTGGACGCGCACAGCGCCGCGCAGGATCTGAAGAAGCCGCAGATCGTCGAGCTGACGGCGGTCCGCGCCAAAATGCAGTTGGCGGACGGCGGCACGGTGGTCATTACGGCGGACATGGGCATCTACGACTCGAAGAACGAGGTCGTTTCGCTCCGGCAGAACGTGGTCTGCACGGCGACCGACGGCACCGAAATCCGCCTGAGCGAGGCCACGATGGACGTGCGCAAGGGCCACATCCTGTCGCAGAAGCCCGTCGAGGTTTTGCAGCAGAACGCGCGCATCGCCGCCAACGAGATGGAAGTGGTGGACAACGGGGCGGTGGTGCATTTCCGCGGCGGCGTGCGCTTCATCTCCTCGGCCGCCGGCTTGGCGCCGGCGCGCAAGCCGCAGGAGGCGACGCAATGACGGCGGGTCGGCGCGCGACGAGGAGCCGGCTGCGTTCGCGTGCGCTGGCCGCGGCCGCGATCGCCCTGTGGGCCGGCAGTGCGAGCGCGCAGTCCACCACCGTCCGGCCGATGCCGGGCGCGTCGCAGGACCGCAACCAGCCCATCAACATCGAATCCGGCACCCTGGAGCTGCGCGAGAAGGAAAAGACCGCCACGTTCAAGGACAATGTCCGGCTCGTGCAGGGGGATACGGTGCTCGAGTGCAAGGTTCTCGTCGTCCATTATGCGGACGACCCCCCGCAGGGCGGCAAGGCGCGCTCCGCCGGCCCCGCAAGGCCGGGCGGAGGCCAGCAGCAGATCAAGCGGCTGGAGGCGAAGGGCGGCGTGGTCGTCACCCAGAAGGACCAGACCGCAACGGGCGACAGCGGCGTCTTCGACGTCGAGTCGAACACGCTGGTGCTGATCGGCAACGTGGTCCTCACCCAGGGCCAGAACGTGGTTCGAGGGGATCGCTTGTGGGTCGACCTGAACACGAACGTTTCGCGCGTCGAATCGGGCAAAAGCGGCGACGCACGGGTGCAGGGCCTGTTTTTGCCGAGTTCCCGCGATTCGGCGCGCCCGCAAGGCGAGGCGCCGGAGGCGCGTTCCGCTCCCCGCCCCCAGGCCGGGACGGCGCAAAGCCAGAACGGCGCAGCCGAGAAGGACAAGGCGAGAACCCCGCCTGCGCGACCCCTGAAGCTGAACTGAGCGGCGAGCGGCCCGGACTCACGATGCCTCGATCCTCTGCGCACCGGATGGGCGGCTTTTTTGCGGGCCGGAGGGCCGTCGCGCCATGCTGACGCGGCTCAGGCGGTCCCGTTCGCGCGCCGTCGATGCCGGCGAGTCGGACGACATCGAGGCCTATCTCGCGCCGGCGGCCAGGCCCCCGCGCTCGGGCCGGTGGCGGCGCTGGCGCCGCCCGGCGCCGGAGCGGATCACGGACGGCGGCGGCGAGACCGGCTATCTCGCGGTGTGCGAGGTGGAGAAGAGCTTCGCGCGGCGCAAAGTGGTCGCGGGCGCGAGCCTGTATGTGCGCCGCGGCGAGGCCGTGGGCCTGCTGGGGCCGAACGGCGCCGGCAAGACCACGATCTTCTACATGATCACCGGGCTCATCAACGCCGACCGCGGCCGCATCGAGCTGGACGGGTATGATATCACCAGTCTGCCGATGTACCAGCGGGCGCGTCTCGGCATCAGCTATCTGCCGCAGGAAGCCTCGATCTTTCGCGGCCTCAACGTCGAGGACAACATCCGCGCCGTGCTCGAGACCGCCGAGCCGGATCGCAAGAAGCGCGAGGCGGAGCTCGACGCCCTGCTCGACGAATTCAACATCACGCGGCTGCGCAAGACGCCGTCGATCGCCCTCTCGGGCGGTGAGCGGCGGCGCGTCGAGATCGCCCGGGCGCTCGCGACCAAGCCGACCTACATGCTGCTCGACGAGCCCTTCGCCGGCATCGACCCGATCGCCGTGGGCGACATCCAGGCCCTGGTGCGGCATCTGACCCAGCGCGGCATCGGCGTGCTCATCACCGATCACAATGTGCGCGAAACCCTGGGCCTCACCGACCGCGCCTACATCATCTATTCGGGTCAGGTCCTGATGGAGGGAACGCCGGACGACATCGTCAACAATCCGGATGTGCGGCGCCTTTACCTCGGCGAAGAATTTCGGCTCTAAGTCGGCTCGGTGCGGTCGACACCGTCTCCGGCACATGCAATAAATGTGCCGGATAGTGGTCTAGCCGCGTGGAAATGCCCGTCGACAGCCATGGCCCTCACGCAAAGACTTGAGATTCGCCAAGGCCAGGCGCTCGTCATGACGCCGCAGCTGATGCAGGCCATCAAGCTGCTGCAGCTTTCCAGCCTGGATCTTTCCGCCTACGTCGAAGCGGAGCTCGAACAAAACCCGCTGCTCGAGCGGGCATCGGACGGCGAGGACGTGGTCGCCGCCGAAGAGGCTCCCGAGCCCGAGGGGGATGCCGCCGAGAGCGACGAGATCCGCGCCGGCGATTGGCTGCACGAAGACCTGGAGACAAGCCGCGCCGCCCTCGAGCAGCGTCTCGACACCGATCTCGAAAACGTCTTTCCGAGCGAGCCGGCCGAGCCCGGCGAACGCCGCACGGGGGATTTTCCCGCGCCCTCCGAGTGGGCGGGCGTCGGCCACGGCGGCCGCGACGGGGAGGACTACAATCTCGAGGCCTTCGTGGCTGCGGACGTCTCGCTCGCCGAGCATCTCTCGGCGCAGCTTGCGCTCGCGGTCGCGGATCCGGTCCAGCGCCTGATCGGCGCGCACCTCATCGAGCTCGTCGACGAGGCGGGCTACATCACCGAGGATCTCGGCGCCGTCGCCGAGAAGCTCGGCACGTCGCGCGAGAGCGTGGAGGCCGTGCTCGCCGTGCTCCAGACCTTCGAGCCGTCGGGCGTCTGCGCCCGCAATCTCGCCGAATGCCTGGCGATCCAGCTGCGCGAACGCGACCGCTTCGATCCGGCCATGCAGACGCTCGTCGCCAATCTCGACCTCCTGGCCAGGCGCGATTTCGCGGCGCTGCGCAAGCTGTGCGGCGTCGACGAGGAAGACCTGCGCGACATGATTGCGGAAATCAAGCGGCTCAACCCCAAGCCCGGGCTCGCCTTCGGCGCGGCGGTGGTGCAGCCGGTCGTTCCCGACGTGCTGGTTCGCCAGGGGCCCGACGGCGGATGGCTGGTGGAGCTCAATCCGGACACGCTGCCCAAGGTGCTGCTCAACCAGAGCTACTATGCGAAGGTGTCGCAGGCGGTGCGCAGCGGCGAGGAGAAGTCCTATCTCGCCGAGCGCCTGCAGAGCGCGACCTGGCTCGTCCGCGCGCTCGACCAGCGGGCGCGCACGATTCTCAAGGTTGCGAGCGAGATCGTGCGCCAGCAGGACGGCTTCTTCACGCACGGCGTCGAGCACCTGCGTCCGCTCAACCTGCGCACCGTCGCGGAGGCGATCGGCATGCACGAATCGACCGTGTCGCGCGTGACCGCCAACAAGTTCATGGCGACGAACCGCGGCATCTTCGAGCTCAAATATTTCTTCACGTCGGCGATCGCCTCCGCCAATGGCGGCGAGGCCCATTCGGCCGAGGCGGTGCGTCACCGCATCCGCCAGCTGATCGAGGCCGAGACCCCCGACAACGTGCTGTCCGACGATACGATCGTCGAGCGCCTGCGCGCGGCCGGCATCGACATAGCCCGCCGCACTGTCGCAAAATATCGGGAAGCCATGCGGATTCCCTCGTCGGTCCAGCGCCGGCGCGAGAAGCAGGCGGCGATCGGACTGCGCGCGTGACGCGGGGAAGCGGGTGGAGGGCCCTCAGGGTTCGCGGCCGCGATCGCCAGGACGGAAAGGAGCGAGACGATGCCGTTCCGCGTCTCCGGTAAGAACATGGACATCGGTGAGGCCCTGCGCGAGCGCATCACGGTGCGCGTCGCGGAAGCCCTGGAGAAATACTTCCATGATGCCCCGGTCGGGCACGTGACCGTCTCGCGCGACGGGTTCGGCTATCGCACCGATTGCGCCCTCCATCTGCCGTCCGGCATCACGCTTCAGGCGGAAGCGATGGCCGCGGACGCCTACGCGAGCGCGGATCTCGCGGCGCTGCGCATCGAAAAGCGGCTGCGGCGCTACAAGCGCCGGCTCCGGGACCACCAGGCGGGCCGCGGCGACGGCGCGGGCGGGCCGCTGCCGGTCGAAGCGGCGAGCTACGTCATTGCGGCGCCGGAGCTGGACGGCGAGGAGGAGGTGACCGACTTCCACCCGGTCATCATCGCCGAATCGACGACGGCGCTCAAAAGCCTTTCAGTCAGCGAGGCGGTCATGGAACTCGATCTTACGGGCGCGCCCGTCATCGTCTTTCGCCATGCCGGGCAGGGGCGCATCAACGTGGTCTACCGGCGCTCCGACGGCAATATCGGCTGGATCGACCCGCCCGCGGCGGGCGGGGAGAACGGCCATTGACGCATCGTCGGGCCCTCCCTATGGTCCGCCGCCTTTTGCCTTGCGGTCGCTCCCGCCGGAGCGGAGCGGCTGCCGGATTCCGGCATGGCTTTTGCCATGCGCCGCGCCGGGCTTGCGCCGATCCACGCCGGTGGGCCGCTGCGGCCCTTGCGCCAACCAGGTCTTCGAATTGATCGATGCCCCTGAATGATCTCCTCACCCCGGCCGCCGTCATTCCTGCGCTGAAGGTCAACGGCAAGAAGCAGGCGCTGCAGGAGCTCGCGGCGAAGGCCGCCGAACTGACCGGGCAGAACGAGCGCGCGGTGCTGGAGGTGCTGATGCAGCGCGAGAAGCTCGGCTCGACCGGGATCGGCAACGGGATCGCCATCCCGCACGGCAAGCTGCCCAAGCTTCCGTCGATGTTCGGCCTGTTCGCCCGGCTCGCGCGGCCGATCGATTTCGAGGCGCTGGACAGTCAGCCGGTCGACCTGATCTTCCTCCTGCTCGCGCCGGAGGGCGCGGGCGCCGACCATCTGAAGGCGCTCGCGCGCGTCGCCCGGCTTCTGCGCGAGCCGGACGTCGCGCGCAAGCTGCGCGAGTCGGAGGACGCCGCCGCGCTTTACGCGGTGCTGACCCTTGCACCGGTGAGCGGCTGAGGCGGGGGGAAGGGCGCGGGCCGGGCGGCCCGGCGGTCAGTGCACGCTGACCGTTTCGAGTTCGTGCGTGATGGCGCCCGCTACGGCCGCTTCGCGGCTGTCGGTCACCATGATCGGCGTGCCATCGGCGGAGTGGAGCACGTAAAGCTGCATGCCCGGCGCGAGCTGCGGCGCATGCGGAAAGAGCCCTTTCACGTCCTCGGAGCGGATCGCCCTCACATAGGCGATGCGGCCACCGCCGAGGTGCGCCAACGCTTCGGGAGAGAGAACTGTCGAACTCATCGCCTCGACTCCTTCTTCTTGGCTATCGTCGATCGAGTCCGGACTTTCAGGCGACATCACGCCTTCTGTTTGATCTCGATCGTGCGCACCACGCGCTCGGGCTCCGGGCGCGCGAGATCGATCGAGAGCAGACCATGGTCGAGATTCGCGCACAGGACGTCCATGCCGTCAGCGAGTACGAACGTCCGTTGGAACTGCCGCGCGGCGATGCCGCGGTGCAGATACTGCCGGCGCTTGTCGTCCTGCTGGCGCCCTCGGATGACGAGCTGATTCTCTTCGATCGTGACGTCGAGCTGGTCCCGTGTGAAACCGGCGACCGCGAGCGTGATGCGCAACCGCTCCGGATGCTGCTCATCGCGCGGCAGGCGCTCGACATTGTAGGGGGGATAACCGTCGGCGGCCTTGGCGACGCGATCGAGCGCCCGCTCGATTTCGTCAAAGCCGAGGAGAAACGGGCTCGAAAACGAGGGAACTCTGGACATGGTCAAAGCCCTTGGCTCAAGCGACTTTGATGGGGCCCCAGAAGGCACCCCGGGCGGCCGGTCCGGCCTTCGCCGGGCCCGCCGCGCTCCCATATGGGACGGAGCTGAAAAGTCTGCAAGCCCGCAAGCGGCGTCCTTGAGGGCGCCCGCCGGTCAGCTGTTGATTCTCCGGCTGCCATCCGCGGAAAAGACGTGCAGTTTGTGCCGCGGGGCGATCGCCACCGCCTGTTCGCCGAAGCTCGGCGCCGCCGCGCCCGGAATCCGGACAATGACGTCGCCCCCGCGCGCGAGGCGCCCGTAGACGAAGCTTTCCGGCCCCACCCGCTCCACCGTCTCGACGGTGAGCGGCAGAGCGAGGCCGCCATCGGACCGCGCGCCGGCGGGCGCGAGGACGAGGTCCTCCGGCCGCACGCCGAGGATCCCGCCCTCCGGCGGCACGGCCGCGGACGCGCCGAGGAGGCCGGACAGTTCGGCCGCCGCAAGGCGCAGCAGGTTCATGGGCGGGGCGCCGATGAAGGTGGCGACGAAGGTCGTCGCCGGGCGCTCGTAGACCTCGAGCGGCGCGCCGATCTGCTCGATCCGCCCGGCATTCATCACCACCAGCATGTCGGCGAGCGTCATGGCCTCGAGCTGGTCGTGGGTGACGTAGATCGAGGTGGTCCCGAACTGGCGCTGCAGTTTCTTGATTTCGACGCGCATGGAGACGCGGAGCTTCGCGTCGAGGTTGGACAGCGGCTCGTCGAACAGGAAGGCCTTCGGCTGGCGCACGATCGCGCGCCCCATGGCGACGCGCTGGCGCTGCCCGCCGGAAAGTTCGCGCGGCTTGCGCTTGAGAAGCTCGGTGATCTCGAGGATGCGCGCCGCCTCGCGCACCAGGCGGTCGATCTCCGGCTTCGGCACGCCGCGATTGCGCAGCCCGTAGGCCATGTTGTTGTAGACGGTCATGTGCGGGTAGAGCGCGTAGTTCTGGAACACCATGGCGATGTCCCGCTCCGCGGGCTCGATGTCGTTGACGACGCGCTCCCCGATGCGGATTTCCCCCGCCGTCACGGTCTCGACGCCCGCGACCATGCGCAGCAGGGTGGACTTGCCGCACCCCGAGGGGCCGACCAGCACGCAGAAGGCGCCGTCCGGCACGGCGAAGGAGACACCCTTCACCGCCTCGATGCCGCCGGCATAGATTTTTCGCACCTCGCGGAACGTCACGCCCGCCATCGACTGTCCCCGCCTTCCTCTTTCGCCTCCGCCCGCGCGCGCTCCAGGGCCGGGCCGCGCGCGGGCCCCCCGGCCCTGGAGCTGTGCGCCCAAGGCCGGCGCGTGCCCCAAACGCCCGCAAGCCAGGCCGGCCGGCGCATCACTTCTCCGTCTCGACGAGCCCGCGGACGAACAGCTTCTGCATGAGGATCACGACCGCCACCGGCGGCAGCATGGCGAGCATCGCGGTCGCCATCACGAGCTGCCACTCGGTGAGCGCGTCGGAGGTCACGATCATCTTCTTGATGCCGATGACGATCGTCTGCATGTCGTCGCGCGTGGTGATGAGCAGGGGCCACAGGTACTGGTTCCAGCCGTAGATGAACAGGATCACGAACAGAGCCGCCATGTTGGTGCGCGACAGCGGCAGCAGCGTATCCTTGAAGAAACGGAAGGGGCCGGCGCCGTCGATGCGGGAGGCCTCCACGAGCTCGTCCGGCACCGTGAGGAAGAACTGGCGGAAGAGCAGCGTCGCCGTGGCGGAGGCGACGAGCGGGAGCGTGAGGCCCGCATAGGTATCGAGCAGTTGCAGGTCGGCCGCGACTTTGTAGGTCGGGTAGATGCGGACCTCGACCGGCAGCATCAGCGTGACGAAGATCAGCCAGAACGCCGCCATGCGGAACGGGAAGCGGAAATAGACGATCGCATAGGCGGAGACGATGGAGATCGCGATCTTGCCGAGCGCAATGCCGAGCGCCATGACCAGGCTGTTGAGAAGCATGGTGCCGACCGGCTCCCGCGTCGTCCCCGTCGTGCCGACGAAGATCGCCCGATAGTAGTTTTCGAGGAAGTAAGGCCCCGGGGTCAGCGGCATCTGGCCGTTGGCGATGATGGCCGGCTCGTGGGTCGAGGCGACGAAGGCGAGATAGACCGGAAAGGCGACGATGGCGATTCCGACCCACAGGATGAGGTGAGGCAGCAGGTTCTCGAAGCGGCGCCGTTCGGCCATCGCCGTCAATCCCACATCCGACCGTCCTTGAGCACGTTCGCGAGCCCCTCGCCGCAGAGCGCAAAGAGCTTCTCGCCCTTCTGCGGGCTCGCGCGCCGCGCGTCGCTCCCAACGCCGCTCGGGGTCAAATGCGCGAAGCCGAGGCCGCACAAGGATGTCGATGCGGCCATGACAGGAATCGCGGGCGCGGAGGCGGGCATCAGTAGGTCACCCTGCGTTCGATGTAGCGGAACTGAACGGCGGTCAGCGCGATCACGATGACCATCAGAATGACCGACTGCGCCGCCGATCCGCCGAGGTCGCCGCCGAGCCGGCCGTCCTGATAGACCTTGTAGACGAGCGTCTCCGTCGCCTTCGAGGGGCCGCCGCCGGTCATGGCGTCGATGATGCCGAACGTGTCGAAGAACGCATAGACGATGTTCACGACGAGCAGGAAGAACGTCGTCGGCGACAGCAGGGGGAAGACGATGGTCCAGAACCGGCGCACCGGCCGTGCGCCGTCGATCGCCGCGGCTTCGATCACGCTTTTCGGGATGGCCTGCAGCCCGGCCAGGAAGAACAGGAAGTTGTAGGAAATCTGCTTCCAGGCGGCCGCCATGATGACGAGGATCATGGCGTGCGTTCCGTCGAGCAGCGGGTTCCAGTCGACGCCGAGCGTGCGAAGCCCCCGCGCGAGAATGCCGAGCGACGGCTGAAACATGAAGATCCACAACACGCCCGCGACCGCCGGCGCGACGGCATAAGGCCAGATCAGGAGCGTGCGATAGGCGGTCGCGCCGCGCAGAGGCTTGTCCGCCATCACGGCGAGCAGCAGCGCGATGCTGAGCGAGAGGGCGGAGACCGCCGCCGAAAACACGAACGTCACAACTATGGTATTGTAATAGGCGGGGTCGGAGAACAGCGCGCGATAGTTCTCGAACCAGACGAACCGCGTGGAGAGGCCGAACGCGTCCTGCAGCAGGAACGACTGCCACACCGCCTGGCTCGCCGGCCAGTAGAAGAAGACGAGGGTCACCGCGATCTGCGGCGCGAGCAGCAGATACGGGAGCAGGCGATGGCCGAAGACCGCGCGCTTCTGCATGGGTATGCCCCGGCTTCCGAAGGCGGCGCGAGGCCGGTCAGCCCGCCGCCGCTCCGGAGCTTCGCTCGTGTCGGCAATCCGTGGGGCGGCGGCTCATGCTCCGCTGCGCCGCGCCGAGGCCACGGCACCCCTTCTCAGCGGGCCACCTGCCGCTCGAACTGACGCAGCATGGCGTTGCCGCGCGAGACGGCGGCGTCGAGCGCCTCCTTGGCGGACTTCTTGCCCGCGAGCGCGGCCTCGATCTCCTCCGCCCACACGTCGCGCATGCGCACCATGTCGCCGAGGCGCAGGCCGCGGGAGTTCTCGGTCGGCTCCTTGTTGGTCAGCTCGAGCAGCGGCGTCTCGAGATAGGGGAACTCCTTATAGTACCCCGACTCCTTGGTCTTGGCATAGGCGGCCTTGGTGATCGGCAGATAGCCGGAGGCCTTGTGCACCTCGACCTGGCGATCGGTGTCGGAGAGGAAGGCGAAGAACTTGGCGACGCCCTTGTACTCCTCGGGCTTCTTGCCGCCCATCACCCACAGCGAGGCGCCGCCGATGATCGAGTTCTGCGGCGCGCCCGGCACGTCGGGATAGTAGGGCATCGGGGCGTTCGCGAAGTCGAACTTCGCGTTCGCCCGGACGTTGCCGAAGAACGCCGAGGAGGTGAGGAAGATCGGGCATTCGCCCGCGGTGAAGCGGCCTTCGCCGGTGTTGGTGCGCCCCGAATAGTCGTAGGTCTTGTCCTTCTGCAGGTCGATGAGGTTCTGCAGGTGCCGCACGTGCAGCGGCGTGTTGAACTTGAGCTCGGTGTCGAAGCCGTCGAGGCCGTTGGCCTTGGTGGCGAGCGGCACATTGTGCCACGCCGAGAACTGCTCGATGTTGAGCCACGTCACCCACGCGGTCGAGAAGCCGCACGTGTCGAAGCCGGCCGCCTTGAGCTTCTTCGCGGCCTCGAACACCTCCGGCCAGGTCTTGGGCGGGGCGTCGGGGTTGAGGCCGGCCTTCCGGAAGGCGTCCCGGTTGATCCACATCACCGCGGAGGAGGAGTTGAAGGGAAACGAGAGCATCTCCCCCTTCGAGGTCGAGTAGTAGCCGGTGATCGCCGGCAGATAGGCCTGCGGATCGAACGGCTCGCCCGCCTCCTTCATCAGCTGATGAACGGGTTTCACCGCTCCGGTCGCCGCCATCATGGTCGCGGTGCCGACCTCGAACACCTGCAGGATGTGGGGCGCGTTGCCGGCGCGGAAGGCCGCAATGCCGGCGTTCATGGTGTCGATGTAGCTGCCCTTGTAGGTGGGAACGACCTTGTAGTCCTTCTGCGCGGCGTTGAAGTCTTCCGCCAGCTTGACGACGACGCTGTTGTTGGCGCCGGTCATGGCGTGCCACCACTGGATTTCGATGGCGGCCGGCGCCGCACTCGCCGACAGAATGAGGGCCGCCGCAGCCGCCCCCACGACTCTACGAACGGGCATGTTCCGTCTCCTCTGGTGTCCTCCCGCGGACGTGCGCGGACCCGAAATCGGCTAGCAGCCGCCGGCAACGATTCCGTGACGCCCCGGCGTCATTGTACGCGGGGCGTTCGGCGTCGCGAAAGGGGCGTTCCCGCCGCGCCGCCGGCTGCGCCCCGCGGCGCGATCGGGCTTTGCCCTTAGCGCGCGAGATGGCGCACCTCGTTGAGCACGAGGTTGCCGAGGCGCTTGGCGCGGTTGCGCAGAAAGTGCAGCAGGCCGGAATCGACGAAATAGGTGAGCAGAATGCTGTCGCGCGACTTGACTTCGGGGCCCACGGCGTCGGCCGAGTGCCAGCTGATGTCGTTGACGGCGAAGGCATAGCCGCTGTTCGGCACGAAGCGCATCTTGCGCGCGACCGTGAAGCTGCCGTCCGGCTGGCGGGCGTTCATGATGGTGCCGATATCGGCGTGCGCATCGTCCGGCGGCAGGTAGAGCTGGACCGTGATGCCCTTCCAGTGCGTGTCGGTATGCGGCGGGATGCGGTAGCCGGCCGTATCGCGGGTGAGCACCGGGATCGGGTACATCTTCACCTGCGCGTAGCCGTCGCCGAAGCGGCGTCGCAGACCGGGGGCGAGCCTGCGCACGAAGGCCGCCTGCACCTCGGGCGAGCGGAGCGCCCGGCCGACGACGTCCCACACTGGGCGTTTCTCCTCCGAAAGGCGGCGGATGTATTCGGGAAAGAGGTCGATCTTCACCCGCGTCGCGCTGCCGTCCGGCCTGATGTTCTCGTTGTGCCGGCCCGGGAGGGCGCGATAGTCCGCCGCGCTCGGCATCGCGCGCAGCATCTCGGCGTAGATGGACTCTGGAAAGATGCGGTCGAATGTCAGATGGCAGAACGGCTCATCGTAGACCTGCGCGGCGTCGACGGCCCCGACCACATGGTCGATGACCCGCGCAACGAGCTCCCCCCGCTCCATCGCCTATCCTCCGGCGCAGTGCGCATCCCGGCGGACGCCGCGCGATCGCCCGGGCGGGCGCGGCCCCGCCGGGCGTGAGAGTACACAAATGTCCGTGGAAGGGAAGTTGCGCCGAGGGGAGGGAGGTTGGTGGAGCCAGGGGGAGTCGAACCCCCGACCTCTTGAATGCCATTCAAGCGCTCTCCCAACTGAGCTATGGCCCCACTTGCGGACGCGGCGTTGGGGGTCCGCATCCGTTGGATCGGCTGACGCCCTGGCGCGAAGCAGAGGGCGCGGCCGCCCTCTTGATACACGTTTCGGCCGCGCTCTCAAGTCTCCTCTTCGTCTTCGATGTCGCCGCCGATGATGTCGGTCACATCATCGTCCTCGTCCTCGCTCGGCTCGAGGAAGGTATCGTCGGCATCCTCGAGGTCCTCGGCGAGATCCACGTCCGTATCGTCCTCCGCGACGTCGGCCACCACGGCCTTCGCGCCCACGGTCTCGGCGTCGGCCTCCTCGAGGGACACGAACTCGGCGCCGGGAACCTCGGCCAGTTCGACCTCTTCCGGCACGCCCGCATGGGCCTCGCCGCGCGCCCGCGTCGCCGGCGACTCGATCGGGACGATCTGCCCGGTGTAGGGCGAGATCACCGGATCCTTGTTGAGGTCATAGAACTTTCTGCCCGTAACGGGGCAGATGCGCTTGGTACCAAGCTCGGGTTTCGCCACGAGAGCTTCCTCGAACGTCAGTGGAGTGAGCCATCCCTTGGCGGCTCGTAAGAACCCTGTCAATAGGCGCGCAAGGCACTGCCGCACAGGGCGAAGCCGCCAGCCCGGGGCATTGCATGCCCAAGAAGCGTCCGAGCCCCGCGCGCCCCGATGTGGGGGATTCGCGATCCCGCCGCAAGGCCCCGGCGCGGGAAAATCAGGCGCGGTGACGGCGCGGCTTCGCCCGTGCTAACCAAGGCGCCGCCCTACCATTATCGGAACTTCGTTTTTCGGATTCTGCCTCGTGGACCAGCGTCTCTCGGCCGTCCCTCTCACAGCCCGCCGCTCCGGCCCCCTGCGGGGTCGCGTGCGCGTCCCGGGTGACAAATCGATCTCCCACCGCGCGCTCATCTTCGGTGCGCTGGCCGTCGGCGAGACGCGGGTGAGCGGCCTGCTCGAAGGCGAGGACGTGATCCGCACCGCAGCCGCGATGCGTGCATTGGGCGCCGGCGTGGAGCGCCTGGGCGCGGGCGAATGGCGGGTGCAGGGCGTGGGCGTCGGCGGCTTCGCGGAGCCCGCTGGCCCGCTCGATTTCGGCAATGCCGGCACGGGCGTCCGCCTGACCATGGGGGCGGTCGCGGGCTGCCCCATCCGCGCGGTCTTCGATGGCGATGCGAGCCTGCGCAAGCGGCCGATGGGCCGCATTCTCGATCCGCTGAGCCGGATGGGGGCGCGGGCGGTCGCGGTCGGCGAGGGCGGGCGGCTGCCGCTGACGCTGGAAGGCGCGCGCGATCCGATCCCGATCGTCTACCGTACGCCCGTCCCGTCGGCCCAGATCAAGTCCGCGGTCCTGCTCGCCGGGCTCGCCGCGCCGGGAGAGACGACCGTGATCGAGGCGGAGGCGAGCCGGGACCATACCGAGCGGCTCCTGCGCCATTTCGGCGCGGAGGTCGAAACCGTTCCAGAGGGCGCGCACGGCAGGCGCGTCACCCTAAAGGGGCAGCCGGAGCTCGTGCCCGCGCCGATCGTGGTGCCCGCGGACCCCTCCTCGGCCGCCTTCCCCCTGACCGCGGCCCTCGTCACGCCGGGCTCGGACGTCGTTCTGGAAGGCGTGATGATGAATCCGCTGCGCATCGGCCTGATCGCCACGCTGCGCGAGATGGGCGCGCAGATCGAGGCGCTCGAGGAGCGCAACGAAGGGGGCGAAAGCGTCGCCGATCTGCGGGCGCGCTTCTCGGAGCTGCGCGGCGTCGACGTTCCACCCGAGCGCGCCCCGTCGATGATCGACGAATATCCGGTGCTGGCGGTCGCCGCCGCCTTCGCGCAAGGCGAGACCCGCATGCGCGGGCTGACGGAGCTGCGCGTCAAGGAATCGGATCGGCTCGCCGCCATGGAGGCGGGCCTGCGCGCCAACGGGATCGACTGCGCGATCGCCGGCGACGATCTCATCGTGCGCGGCCGCGGCCGTCCTCCCGGCGGCGGGGTCGTGGCCACCCACATGGACCACCGCATCGCCATGGCCTTCCTGGTGATGGGGCTCGCGAGCGAGAGGCCGGTCACGATCGACGACGCGACCTTCATCGCCACGAGCTTTCCGGGATTCGTCGAATTGATGCGCGGTTTGGGCGGCGACCTTTCATGATCATTGCCATTGACGGACCGGCGGCGTCGGGCAAGGGAACGCTCGGCAAGCGGCTCGCCGCCCATTATGGGCTGCGTCACCTCGACACGGGGCTGCTTTACCGCGCCGTCGCCAAGGCGATGCTCGACGCCGGCGCTCCGCTCGCCGACGAGGCGGCCGCGGCCGCGGCCGCCCGGGCGCTCGACCTGTCGAGTCTCGACGAGCAGACGCTCAAGACGGAGACGCTTGGCGAGGCCGCCTCGATCGTTTCGGCCTATCCTGCGGTTCGGGCGGCGCTGCTCGATCTGCAGCGCAAATTCGCCGCCTGCCCGCCCGGTGCCGTGCTCGACGGGCGGGACATCGGGACCGTGATCTGCCCGGACGCCGAGGTGAAGATATTCGTCACCGCCGCGCCGGAGGTGCGCGCCCGCCGGCGGCTCGTGGAATTGAGGGCCCGCGGCGAGCCGGCCGACGAGGCGAGCGTGCTTGCCGATATCCGCCGGCGCGACGAGCGCGACCGCACCCGCGCGGCGGCGCCGCTCGTCCCGGCCGCGGACGCGCACTTGCTCGATACGACGCATTTGGATATAGACGCGGTGTTCCGGGCCGCCGTCGCTATCGTCGAGGCCGCGCGCGGAGGGTAGGGTGCGCCTTGGGCGCGCCCCATTGCCATTGGCTCAAACCCATCGTAGCGTCGTCTCAGCTCTCGCACAGTCCCGGACACGCATCTTCGTCCCGACCGTTCGAATGATCGGGCCGGCCCGCCGGGAAGTTTCGGCGGCAGCTGAGGGGTCTACGGGGCCCTCGGCGCGAACGGTCAGGACGGCTCGCAACTCGAGCCGCCGGTCCCCCCGTTCAGGAGATTTCATGGCCACCGCAACCGCCACTGACACGCCCTCGCGCGAAGATTTCGCCGCCCTGCTCGAAGAGTCGTTCGCCTCGACCGAGCTGCAGGAAGGAACTGTCGTCAAGGGAACCGTCGTCGGCATCGAGAAGGATCTCGCGATCATCGACGTCGGGCTCAAGACCGAGGGCAGAGTGCCGTTGCGCGAGTTCGCCGGGCCGGGCCGGCAGGCGGACCTCAAGGTCGGCGACACGGTCGAGGTCTATCTCGAGCGGGTGGAGAACGCGCTCGGCGAGGCGGTGCTCTCGCGCGACAAGGCGCGCCGCGAGGAGAGCTGGACGCGGCTCGAGAAGGCCTTCCAGAACAACGAGAAGGTCACGGGCGTAATCTTCAATCAAGTGAAGGGCGGCTTCACGGTCGATCTCGACGGGGCGGTCGCGTTCTTGCCGCGCAGCCAGGTCGACATCCGGCCGATCCGCGACGTCACGCCGCTGATGAACGTGCCGCAGCCGTTCCAGATCCTGAAGATGGATCGCCGGCGCGGCAACATCGTCGTCTCGCGCCGCACCGTGCTCGAGGAGACGAGGGCCGAGCAGCGTCAGGAGCTGGTGCAGAACCTCGAAGAGGGCCAAGTGATCGAGGGCGTGGTGAAGAACATCACCGACTACGGCGCCTTCGTCGATCTCGGCGGCATCGACGGCCTTCTGCACGTGACCGACATCGCCTGGCGGCGGGTCAACCATCCGTCGGAAGTGCTCAGCATCGGCCAGCAGGTGAAGGTCAAGATCATCAAGATCAACCACGAGACGCACCGCATCTCGCTGGGCATGAAGCAGCTGCTCGACGACCCCTGGCAGGGCATCGAGGCCAAGTATCCGGTCGGCGCGAGGTTCAAGGGCCGCGTGACCAACATCACCGACTACGGCGCGTTCGTCGAGCTCGAGCCGGGCATCGAGGGACTGATCCATGTCTCCGAGATGTCCTGGACCAAGAAGAACGTCCACCCCGGCAAGATCGTCTCCACCTCGCAGGAGGTGGAGGTTCAGGTGCTCGAGGTCGATCCCGTCAAGCGCCGCATCTCGCTCGGGCTCAAGCAGACGATCCGCAATCCGTGGGAGGTCTTCCTCGAGAAGCACCCCGTCGGCAGCGTGGTCGAGGGCGAGGTCAAGAACAAGACCGAGTTCGGCCTGTTCCTCGGGCTCGAAGGCGATGTGGACGGCATGGTCCACCTCTCCGACCTCGACTGGAAGCGTCCCGGCGAGCAGGTGATCGACGAGTACAAGAAGGGCGATCGCGTGCGCGCGGTGGTGCTCGACGTCGACGTGGAGAAGGAGCGCATCTCGCTCGGCATCAAGCAGCTCGAGGGCGATCCCTTCGCGGAAGCCGGCGCCGGCGACCTCAAGAAGGGCGCGGTCGTGACCTGCGAGGTCACGGACGTGAAGGAAGGCGGCATCGACGTGAAGATCGTCGGCACCGATCTCACCACCTTCATCAAGCGTTCGGAGCTCGCCCGCGACCGCTCCGAGCAACGGCCGGAGCGCTTCGCCATCGGCCAGAAGGTGGACGCCCGCGTGACTCAGTTCGACCGCAAGGCGCACAAGGTCCAGGTATCGATCAAGGCGCTCGAAGTGGCCGAGGAGAAGGAGGCGATCGCCCAGTACGGCTCGTCCGATTCCGGCGCCTCCCTCGGCGATATTCTCGGCGCGGCGCTCAAGCGCGCGGGCGAAAAGTCGTCCGAGAAATAGAGGGTCGCGGTTTGCGGCGCAGCGCGCCTGCTTGCTGCGGGCGCGTCGCGCGTGATCCCGATCCGACAGCTCGCCTCGGCAGCCGGCGCGCGCCCCCGTCGGCTGCGGGTGGGGGGTTCGCGGCTAGGCCGCCCTGCCATTGACAGGGCGGCGCTCATTGGCAAAGTCCCCGCTTCACCCGCAGCACGAGGAGCGCGACCATGTCGCTCGATTCCGATCTCCTGGTCGATCGCCGCCGCATTCGGCGCAAGCTGACGTTCTGGCGTGTCCTCGCCGTGACGATCGCGATCGTCGGCGTCGGCGCGATCGCCGCGCGTTTCGGAGCCTCTGGCACGCTCGAGGATCTGACGGGCGCCGGCGCCCCCTACATCGCCCGGGTCAAGATCACGGGTCTCATCCGCAACGACGAGGAGCGAGCGGAATCGCTCGAGCGATTGGCGAAATCGAACGCCAAGGCCGTGATCGTCCATGTCGACAGCCCCGGCGGGACGACGGCGGGCTCCGAGCAGCTCCACGATTCGCTGCGCCGTATCGCGAAGGAGAAGCCGGTGGTGGCGGTCGTCGACGGGCTTGCCGCGTCGGGCGGCTACATCGCAGCGATCGCGGCCGATCAGATCGTCGCCCAGGACACCTCGCTCGTGGGCTCGATCGGCGTGCTGTTCCAGTATCCCAATTTCCACGCGCTGCTCGAAAAGCTCGGCGTGAATGTCGAAACCGTTCGCTCGACGCCGCTCAAGGCCGCGCCCAACGGCTTCGAGCCGACGAGCCCGGAGGCGCGCGCCGCCGTCGAGTCGATCGTCAAGGACGCCTACGAGTGGTTCAAGACCATGGTGCGCGACCGGCGGCGGCTGGACGAGGAGCTGCTTGCGCGCGCCGCCGACGGCCGCGTCTTCACCGGGCGTCAGGCCCTCGAGCTCAAGCTCGTCGACCGCCTTGGTGACGAAAAGGTCGCCCTCGAATGGCTGCAGAAGGAGAAGGGCATCGACCCGAACCTCAAGGTCCGAGACTGGCGGCTGCGCTCGCGCTTCAGCGATCTCGACTTCTTGCACATGACCGCCATCCGCATGTTGGATATGATCGGCCTGCGCGCGCTCGCGCGGCGCATCGAATCCTCCGCTATGTTGCAGGCGATCGAACGGGCGAACCTTGACGGTCTATTGGCCCTTTGGCACCCTTCCATCTCGAACTGAAGCGGCGGGCCGCCCGGATCCGCGCCGTCGCAAGAAGGCCGGGAAGAGCCTTCGATGCCCGACGCCCAGGGGGGCGATCATACGATGATCAAGTCCGAGCTCGTGCAGCGCATTGCGGCGCAAAATCCGCATCTCTACCAGCGTGACGTCGAGAACATCGTCAACGCCATCCTCAACGAGATCGTCGCGGCGCTGGCGCGCGGCGACCGCGTCGAACTGCGAGGCTTCGGCGCCTTTTCGGTGAAGTGCCGCCCCGCGCGCACCGGGCGCAATCCGCGCACCGGCGAGCACGTCTCCGTCGAGGAGAAGTGCGTGCCCTTCTTCAAGACGGGCAAGGAAATGCGCGAGCGCCTCAACCGCCAAAGCTGAGCGCACGCGCACCTCGCGCGCTGTGCGCGGCGCGCGCATGCCGCCTCGCGTCCGGGCGTGGAGCGGGCGGGTGGCGGCGGGCGCGCCCGCCACGCGGGTTGACGGCACGCCCCGTCGCCGGGAACTTGGCTTGAAGCTGCGAGCTTGTTGCAGCGCGCGCGGCGCGGCAGGCGCCGACCCGCAGCGCGCGCTGATCGCTCGCAAGGTCTGCCGCAGCGCCGCCGCAAGCGGTTGATTCGCGCATGGAGGGGTCATGGTCCGCAAGCTCGCCACCGCTCTCGTTGTGGTGCCGCTCGGCGCTCTGCTCGTCGTCTTCGCCGTCGCCAATCGGCACGCCGTCACCGTGTCGCTCGATCCGTTCGGCACATCGCCCGCCCTCGCGGCGACGGTGCCGCTCTTTCTGTTGATCCTCACCGTGCTCGCCGTGGGCGTCGTCGTCGGCGGCGTCGCGACTTGGGCGGGGCAGGGGAAATGGCGCCGCGCCGCGCGGCGGCTCGACGGCGAGGTGCGCGCGCTGCGCAACGAATGCGCGGCGCTGCGGGCGGAGCGCGCGGCCCGGGAGGCTGGGCTGCCCGGCTCCTCGGCGGCGACGGCTTGAGGTGGGACCGCGCGGGCGTCCGCCTTCTCGGGGCCACAAGCGTCTTGGCGCGCGCGCAAGGCCGTGCGAAACAACCCGCCGATGGCGATCTGGGTCAAGATCTGCGGCCTCTCGACGGCCGAAACGCTCGAAGCTGCGCTGGAGGCGGGCGCGGACGCCGTGGGCTTCGTGTTCTTTCCGGCGTCGCCGCGCCATGTGAGCCTCGAGCAGGCGGCGGCGCTCGCCGCGCAGGTGAAGGGCCGCGCCGTCAAGACGGCGCTTTCGGTCGACGCCGACGACGAGGCGCTCGCCGCCATCGTTGCGGCGCTGCGCCCCGATCTGCTGCAGCTTCACGGGCACGAGCCGCCCGAGCGGGTCGCGGCCGTGAAGAGGCGGTTCGGTCTTCCCGTCCTGAAGGCGCTGCCGATCGCGGAGCGCGCCGATCTCGCGGCGGTCGCCGCCTACGAGGGCGTCGCCGACCGCATTCTCTTCGATGCGCGGCCGCCGAAGGAGGCCACGCGTCCCGGCGGGCTCGGCCGCCGGTTCGACTGGCGTCTCCTCGAACGGGTTGAAACGCGCACGCCTTTCATGCTGTCTGGCGGCCTCGATGCGACGAACGTCGCCGAGGCGCTGGCGATCACGCGCGCGGCGGGCGTGGACGTCTCGTCGGGGGTCGAGCGCGCGCCGGGGCAGAAGGACGTGGAGAAGATCCGCGCGTTCGTCCGCGCCGCGCGGCAGGCCGCTGCGGCGCGCGCCGCGGCGGAAGGTTAGAGGTGCGTATGAACGTTCCGCGTCCCAACTCTCTCCGCACGGGACCCGACGAGCGCGGGCATTTCGGCATTTTCGGCGGCCGCTTCGTCGCCGAGACGCTGATGCCGCTCATCCTCGAGCTCGAGCGCGCCTACGGCGAGGCCAAGGCCGACCCCGCCTTCAAGGCGGAGATGGACAGCCATCTGCGGCACTATGTCGGCCGCCCCTCGCCCCTCTATTTCGCCGAGCGGCTGACCGCTCATCTCGGCGGCGCCAAGATCTACCTCAAGCGCGAGGACCTCAATCACACCGGCGCCCACAAGGTGAACAACGTGCTCGGCCAGATCATGCTGGCGCGCCGCATGGGCAAACGGCGCATCATCGCCGAGACCGGGGCCGGCATGCACGGGGTTGCGACCGCGACCCTGTGCGCGAAGTTCGGGCTCGAATGCGTGGTCTATATGGGCGCGGTCGACGTCGCCCGCCAGCAGCCGAATGTGCTGCGCATGCAGGCCCTGGGCGCGAAGGTGATTCCCGTCGAGTCCGGCTCGAGGACGTTGAAGGACGCCATGAACGAGGCCCTGCGCGACTGGGTCACCAACGTCGCCACCACCTTCTACTGCATCGGCACGGTCGCGGGCCCGCATCCCTATCCGATGATGGTGCGCGACTTCCAGTGCGTGATCGGCAACGAGACGCGCGAGCAGATGCTCGCCGCCGAGGGGCGGCTGCCCGACTCGCTCGTCGCCTGCATCGGCGGCGGCTCGAACGCGATGGGCCTCTTCCACCCGTTCCTGGATGAGGACGCGATCGAGATTTATGGCGTCGAGGCGGCCGGCCACGGGCTCGAAACCGGCCTGCACGCGGCCTCCATCGCCGGCGGCCGGCCCGGCGTGCTGCACGGCAACCGCACCTATCTGCTGATGACCGAGGACGGGCAGATCAGGGAGGCGCACTCGATCTCGGCCGGCCTCGACTACCCCGGAATCGGGCCCGAGCACGCCTGGCTGCACGAGGTCGGGCGCATCAAGTTTCTTTCGGCCACCGACGGCGAAGCGCTGGAGGCGTTCCGGCTCCTCTGCCGGCTCGAGGGAATCATTCCGGCGCTGGAGCCGGCGCACGCGCTCGCCAAGGTCGTGGAGATCGCGCCCACGAAGCCGAAGGATCATCTGATGGTGGTCAATCTCTCCGGTCGCGGCGACAAGGATCTTGCGAGCGTGGCCGAGCATCTGGGGGGCAATCTGTGAGCCTGCCGTTCGTGGGCCTTCCGTCGTGTCCGATTCGCTGCGCCGTCGCGCGCGCAGGGCGCGGTGAACGTCTTTTCGCAGGCGCGACCGGCGCGGTGCGCCTGACGCAAGGCCGGCTCCCATGAGCACGACGCGCATCGACCGGCGGTTCGCCGCGCTCAAGGCGGAAGGCCGCGCCGCGCTCGTGACCTTCGTCACGGCGGGCGATCCCGATCCTGCGACCTCGCGCGCGATTTTGCGCAGCTTGCCGGCCGCGGGCGCGGACGTGATCGAGCTTGGCATGCCCTTCACCGATCCGATGGCGGACGGGCCGGCGATCCAGGCCTCCTCCCAGCGGGCGCTGAAGGCCGGGCAGACCATGGCCAAGACGCTCGACATGGTGCGCGCCTTCCGCGCCGAGGACGATGCGACGCCCATCGTGCTGATGGGCTACTACAACCCGATCTACGTCTACGGCGTGGGGCGTTTCCTCGACGATGCGAAGGCGGCCGGCGTGGACGGCCTCATTGTCGTCGACCTGCCGCCCGAGGAGGACGACGAGCTCTGCCTGCCGGCGCTTGCGGCCGGCCTCAACTTCATCCGGCTCGCCACGCCGACCACCGACGACCGGCGGCTGCCCGCCGTCCTCGCGAACACGTCGGGCTTCGTCTATTACGTCTCGATCACCGGAATCACCGGCGCGGCCGCGCCCGACACCGCGCGGGTGAAAGAGGCCGTCGCCCGCATCAAGCGCCACACCAGGCTGCCGGTCGCCGTCGGCTTCGGCGTGCGCACGCCCGAGCAGGCGCGCGCCATCGCCGAGGGCGCGGACGGCGTCGTCATCGGCTCGGCGCTCGTGGACGCGCTGCGCGCAAGCCTGGACGCGGGCGGCAGGGCGACAGCCGGCACGGTGTCGGCTGTCACGGACCTCGTCGCCGCGCTGGCGCGAGGGGTCCGCGGCGCCGCGCGCGTGCCGGCTCGCGAGCCTGGAAAGACGGGAGCGACAGGAGAGCGATGACTGCGCAGGCATCCACCCAGCCGTCCACAGATCCCGGGGCTTCGCCGCGGCGCGTTCCGGCCCGCGCGATCGCCGGGCTGATTGCCGATGCGTTCGCCTCGCTCGGCGTGCCGGCGGCGGACGCCGAGAAGGTGGCGAGCCTGATGGTCGAGGCCGACCTCACCGGCGCCGACGCGCACGGCGTCTTTCGCCTGCCGCAATATGTCCGCCGCATGAAGGGCGGGGCCGTCAATCCGCGCGCGAACATCCGCGTGGAGCGGACCGCGGCGGCGACCGCCCTGGTCGACGGCGACAACGGTCTCGGCCATCTGGTGATGGCGCGCGCCGCCGACACGGCGATCGCGCTCGCGCGCGAGGCGGGCATCGGCTGGGTCGGCGTGCGCCGCTCGAACCATGCGGGCACGGCCGGCATCTATGCGGCCATGCCGGTCGAGCACGGGATGATCGGGATCTACTCGGTGGTCGCGAGCGCAAACCACATGGCCCCGTGGGGCGGCGCCGAGATGCTGCTCGGCACCAATCCGCTCGGCGTCGGCATTCCGGCGGGCGAAGAGCCGCCTTTGGTACTCGATTTCGCCACGACCGTCGTCTCCTACGGCACCGTCAAGGCCTGCGCGATGGAGGGCCGCCCGATGCCCGAGGGCTGGATGGTGGACCGCACGAGCGGCGCGCCCCTCACCGACCCCAACCGCAGCCACGAAGGCATGCTGCTGCCGATCGGCGGCTACAAGGGCGCGGGGCTTGCGTTGGTGCTGGGGCTGCTCGCGGGGCCGCTCAATCGGGCGGCGTTCGGGCGCGACGTGATCGACTTCAACGCCGACGAGAAGAGCGAGACCAATACGGGCCACTTCATGGTGGCCCTCGACATCGCGCGCTTCCTGCCGCTCGACGCGTTCAAGGCGGAAATGGACCGCCACCTGCGCGATCTGCGCGCTTCGAAGCGCCTGCCCGGCTTCGACTCGATCCGCCTGCCGGGGGATCGCCGCCATCAGTGCAAACTGGACCGTGCGGCCAACGGCGTGCCGGTCAGCCCGGCGCTTATGCGGCGGCTCGACGAGCTCGCCACCGAGCTCGGCATCGCGCCGCTGTTCGAGCGCGCCTGACCGAAGCCGAATCGCGCCCGACCGACGGCTCCAGGCCGCCTCCCTCTCCCCGCCTTTGCGGGGAGAGCAGCAGCTCCGGCGCGGCGCGGCTCGGGCGAAAGCACCCCACGCGGCGCTCTCGCACCGACCGCTCCCCGCCCGCGGGAGAGAGGCGAAAGCCGCCTATGCCGATTTCTCGAGCCTCGCCTTCATGTCCGCGATCGCCGAAATCGAGGCGTTGGAGAGCGGCAGGTCGACCGGCTCGTTGATCTCGGCCGAGAGATCGGCGGCCGTGTAGGCCTCCATGACCATGCGGGCGTGCTCGGGCGAGACCATCGGCGGCTTGTCCATCATGCAGGCCTGCAGGAAGTGGATGGTTTCAGGCCCCATCTGGCCCGCGAAGACTTCGTCCACCTGTTCTCCCGGCATGGTGGACATGGGGAAGCGCGTGCCCTCCGACACCGTATTGAGCCAGTTGTCGCGGTGCGTGTCGTCGAGGATCAGCGCGCCCTCGGTGCCGGTGATCTCGATCCAGGTCGAGCAGTAGTTCGGGTAGCTCGGCGGCAGGTTCCAGCCGCCCCCGATGACCACCACCACGCCGTTGTCCATGGTCACGGTGGTCCACATGACGTCGTAGGAGCCGTTGATGGCCTGCATGTAGCCGTAGGCGCCCTGCGAATACACGCGCACAGGCTTGGCCGGCTCCAGCATCCAGAACACGAAGTCGAGATCGTGGGTGGACTCCATGACGGCGGGCGACAGGCGGCCGCGCTTGGCGATCTTGGTGCCGAGGCCGCGTGCGAGGTGCCGGCTCACCATCACGCTCACCGGCTTGCCGAGCGTGCCGTCGGAGATCTTCTTCTTGGCGTAGGCGATCTTCGGGTTGAAGCGCTGCGAATAGCCGATGGTGAACTTCAAATTGGCGCGCTTGGCGAGGGTGATGAGCTCGTCCGCCTCCCAGAATTCGAGCGCGATCGGCTTTTCGAGCAGCACGTGCTTGCCGGCGCGCAGGCAGTCGCGCGCGATCGGGTAGTGATTGCTTTCGGGCGTGGTCGAGATATAGACGACCTTGATGTCCGGATTCTTGACAATGTCCTGGTAATCCAGAGTGGCGGTCGCCGGATTGGTGAGGGCCTTGACCTCCGCCAGACGCTCGGGGCGGATATCGCAGATGTGCAGCTTCTTCGGCAGCGCACTGCGGGCCAACGTCTCCGCGCGAATTCCGCCGCACCAGCCGGTGCCGATCACAGCCACTTCAAGCTGCTCCACGGGACTTCCTTTCTTGCTTCGAAATGGGATTGTCGTCGGATGATGGCAGAGCGGCCGCTGGTCGCGTCCGCAAGACGCGTCGAGGGCCGGCCTTCGGCATAGCGAATCAGGCGCGGCGGGTCCACCCGGGGCGTCGCGTCTGCGCCGCCAGGCCGGCCTCGGCCGGCGGTCATTGCGCGCTGCAGCAAAGGAACGGGCGTTGACCGATTCGAACGAACATGGTGGCATCGCCCGCACCCAACAGTGGGAGGAACCATGCCGCACGCGCTGACATACGGGTACGGCCCTTGGCTCCGCCTTCGTCCTCCCGGGATGCGGCGCAAGGCCGTCCTGTCATAGGTTCTTCGTCGTGGCGAGTGTGGCCCACGATAGTGCCCGGGTCGCGCCGGCCTCGGAGGGGGCGGCGCCGTTGCTGTCCGTCCGCGACGTCACCATCCGCTTCGGCGGCATCGTCGCGCTCGACGCCGTCTCGTTCGATCTGCGCGAGGGGCAGATCCTCGGCCTCATCGGACCCAACGGCGCCGGCAAGACCACATTGTTCAACTGCCTCACGCGACTCTATACGCCGAACGCCGGGGAAATTCTCTTCAAGGGGCGGAACATTCTTGCGGCGCCGCCGCACCGCGTGGCCGGGCTCGGCATCAGCCGTACCTTCCAGAACCTCGCGCTGTTCCGCTCCCTGTCAGTGCTCGACAATGTGCGCGTCGGCCAGCACGCCCTTCATCGCGGCGATTTCTTGAGCGACGCGCTGCGGCTGCCGTGGACCCGCAGGCGGCAGGCCGCGCTCGACGGCGCCGCCTGGGAGCTCCTCGAGTCGCTGGGGCTCGCCGAGGTGGCGCACCGGCGCGTGGCCGACCTCCCGACCGGCACGCAGAAGCGGGTGGAGCTCGCCCGGGCGCTCGCCGCCCGCCCTCAGCTCCTGCTCCTCGACGAGCCGGCGGGCGGGCTGAATCATCACGAGGTCGCCGAACTCGGCGAGCTCATCAGCGACATCCGCGCGCGGCGCGGCGTGACCGTGCTGCTGGTCGAACACCACATGGGGCTCGTGATGTCGATTTCGGATCGGGTCGTCGCGCTCGATTTCGGCCGCAAGATCGCGGAAGGCGCGCCGGCCGAGGTGCAGAAGGACGCGGAGGTGATCCGCGCCTATCTGGGAAGCGGCGAGCGATGACGACGCTCCTCGCCGTGCGCGGCCTGTGCGCCTTCTACGGCCCGCTGCAGGTGCTGCACGGGCTCGATTTCGATCTCGTGCGCGGCGGCGTCACCTGCCTGCTCGGCGCCAACGGGGCCGGCAAGACCACGACCCTGCGGGCCCTGACCGGAATGGTGCGCACCACCGGCGCGCTGCGCTTCGAGGACGTCTCGATCGCGGGAAAGGCGACGGAAGACATCGTGCGCCTCGGCATCGCGCACGTGCCGGAGGGGCGAGGAACGTTCAGCCGCATGACGGTCGAGGAGAACCTCACCCTGGGTGCCATGACGCGCAGCGACAAGGCCGCGATCGCCGCCGACAAGGAGCGCGTCTATGCCTATTTCCCGCGGCTGGCGGAACGCCGGCAGCAGCAGGCCGGAACGCTGAGCGGCGGCGAACAGCAGATGCTGGCGATCGGCCGCGCGCTGATGCTCCGCCCCAAGCTGATGCTGCTCGACGAGCCCTCGTTCGGCCTCGCGCCGCGCGTGGTCGAGGAGCTGTTCGCCATCCTGCGCGTGCTCAATCGCGAGGAACGGGTGAGCCTGCTGCTCGTCGAGCAGAATGCGGCGCTCGCGCTCGATCTTGCCGATCACGCCTACCTTCTGGAGACGGGCCGTGTGGTGATGAGCGGCCCGGCGGCGGAGATCAAGAGGAACGAGAGCGTGCGCCGCGCCTATCTCGGCTATTAGAGCGAAAATGCGCATGAGCCGAACCGAATCAGATGAACCGCCCCGGACGCGGCGCAGCGCCCCGCTTCGTTCCGCCCGCCGCGGCGCCGCCCGCGGCACATGCGTCCGTTGGCGTGAAGCCTCGGAACCGCGGTGCCGGTTCGCCGTGCCCGCGCGCCCGCTGCGCTGCGGCGGCCCTGCGCCGTCCACAGGCCGGCCGGAGGCAGGCGCAGCGAAGGCAAGCTAGGGAAAGGCTGCCCATGGAAATCCTCATCCACCAGATTCTGGCCGGCCTCGCGACCGGGGGCATCTACGCCTGCATGGCTCTCGCCGTGGTGATGATCTACCAGGCGATCGACCACCTCAATTTCGCGCAGGGCGAGATGGCGATGTTTTCGACCTTCATCGCCTGGCAGCTCATGCAATGGGGCGTGCCCTATTGGAGCGCGTTCCTTCTCACCGTCGCGATCTCGTTCGCGGGCGGGCTCGCGCTCGAGCGCATCGTGTTCGCGCCGCTGCGCCATGCGCCGGTGCTGAGCCATATCGTCGTGTTCATTGCGCTGTTCGTCATCATCAACAGCCTGGCCGGCTTCATCTGGGACTTCAGCATCAAGGCGTTTCCGAGCCCGTTCGGCACGCGGCCGCTGTTCGAGCTGGGCCTCCTCAGCGCCCACGACGCGGGGATGATGGGCGTGACGGTGCTGCTCCTGGTGCTGCTCTACCTGTTCTTCCGCCACACGCGCATCGGCCTTGCCATGCGCGCGGCTGCCGCCAATCCGGAGTCGGCGCGTCTCGTCGGCATTCGCGTCGGCTGGATGGTGGCGCTCGGCTGGGGGATGGCGGCGGCGATCGGCGCCGTGGCCGGCATGCTGATCGCGCCCGTCGTGTTCCTGGAGCCCAATATGATGCTCTCGATCCTGCTCTACGGCTTCGCCGGCGCCGTCGTCGGCGGGCTCACGAGCCCGGGCGGCGCCGTGGTGGGCGGATTTGCCGTCGGCGTGATCGAGAATCTCGCCGGCACCTTCATTCCGCATGTCGGCCGCGAGCTGAAGCTGTCGATTGCGCTCGCGCTCATCGTCGCGGTGCTGACGATCAAGCCGAGCGGCCTGTTCGGCCGCCGTATCACCACCCGTGTGTAGCGCCATGCCGCCGAAGATCGCCGCCCTCGGCAAGACCGCGGAGGCGGGGCCTGGAACGGCCCCGCCCGGCGCGCGAAGGCTCGCCGTCGCCGTCCTTCTCCTCGCCGCGCTCGCCCTGCCGTTCTTCGTGAAGAACTTCGTCGTGTTTCAGTTCACGATGGCGCTCATCTACGCCATCGCCATTCTCGGCCTCAATCTGCTGACCGGATTCAACGGCCAGTTCTCGTTGGGGCACAGCGCGTTCTTCGGCATCGGCGCCTACACCGCGGCGATCCTCATCGACCAGGCGGGGCTCCCTTACTGGCTGACGTTTCCGCTCGCCGGCCTCGTCTGCTTCGTCGTCGGCTTTTTGTTCGGGCTGCCGGCGCTGCGTCTCGAAGGGATCTATCTTGCGCTCGCAACCTTCGCGCTCGCCGTGGCGATGCCGCAGATTCTCAAATCCTCGCCGCTCGAACCGTGGACCGGCGGCGTGCAGGGCATCGTTATCGTCAAGCCCGACGCACCCTTCGGCCTGCCGCTCACCGCCGACCAGTGGCTCTACTTCCTGACGCTCGCGATCAGCCTGGGGCTCACGGTCTGCGCCTTCAATCTCGTCAACAGCCGCACGGGGCGGGCTCTGATGGCGATCCGCGACAACCCCATCGCGGCGCGCGCGATGGGCATCGACATCGCGCTCTACAAGTCGCTCACCTTCGGCGTGAGCGCGCTCTATACCGGGGTTGCGGGCGCGCTGAGCGCGGTGGTGGTGCAGTTCGTCGCGCCCGACAGCTTCACCTTCGTGCTTGCGGTTGCGCTGTTCGTGGGGCTCGTCGTGGGCGGCGTCGGCTGGATTCCCGGCTCGCTCATCGGCGGACTCTTCGTCCTTTTCGTGCCGAACCTCGCCGAGCAGGTTTCGAAAGGGCTTGCGGGCGCTGTTTATGGAGTCATTCTCATACTGGTGATCTACATCATGCCGTCCGGCGCCGCCGGGCTGCTGCGGCTCATCGCAGAGCGGCTGCGGCGCATGGTGGGGCAGGGCCGTGATGACCCCGCGGGAAGGAGGACAAGATGAGAGACAGTCGTCGCTGGTTGCTCTTGGTATCGGCTGCGGCCGGCCTCGTATTCGCGGCGGGTCCTGCCGCGGCGCAAAAGAAATACGGCCCCGGTGTAACCGACACGGAGATCAAGGTCGGCAACATCATGCCGTACAGCGGGCCGGCCTCCGCCTATGGACTGATCGGAAAGACGTTGGCGGCCTATTTCAACAAGGTCAATGCCGAGGGCGGCGTCAACGGACGCAAGATCAACTTCATCAGCTACGACGACGCCTACAGCCCGCCCAAGGCCGTGGAGCAGGTGCGCAAGCTCGTCGAGAGCGACGAGGTTCTGCTTGTCTTCCAGCCGCTTGGAACGCCGTCCAACACCGCGATCCACAAATATCTGAACACGAAGAAGGTGCCGCAGCTCTTCGTCGCGACCGGCGCCACCAAGTGGGGCGACCCCAAGAACTTTCCCTGGACCATGGGCTGGCAACCCAATTACCAGAGCGAGGGGCGAATCTACGCGAAGTACATCCTGGAGAACCACAAAGACGCCAAGATCGGCATCCTCTACCAGAACGACGACTACGGGAAGGACTACGCCAAGGGCTTGAAGGACGGCCTCGGCGATAAGGCCAAGACGATGATCGTGGCCGAGCAGCCCTACGAGACGTCCGACCCGACGGTCGACTCGCAGATCATCAACCTCAAGGCCTCGGGCGCCAACGTCCTCTTCAACGTGACGACGCCGAAGTTCGCCGCGCAGGCGATCAAGAAGACGGCCGAGATCGGCTGGAAGCCGGTGCACCTCGTCAACAACGTGTCGAACTCGGTCGGCTCGGTGCTCAAGCCCGCGGGTCTCGAAGCCTCCAAGGGCCTGCTCAGCACCGGCTATCTCAAGGACCCGACCGATCCGACCTGGAAGGACGACGCGGGCTACAAGGAGTGGCTCGCCTTCATGAACCAGTACTTCCCCGACGGCGACAAGACCTCGAGCTTCACGGTCTATGCCTACTCGGTCGCGCAGACGCTCGTGCAGGTGCTCAAGCAGTGCGGCGACGAGCTCACGCGCGAGAACGTGATGCGGCAGGCCGCAAATCTCAAGAATTTCCGCGTGCCCATGCTGCTGCCGGGCATCGCCATCAATACCGGGCCGAACGACTTCTTCCCCATCGAGCACATGCAGATGCAGCGCTTCAACGGCGAGCGCTGGGAGCTCTTTGGCCCGGTCATCAGCGGCGAGATCGGGAGCTGATCGGGCCTGCGCGCCGCCTCGGGCGCCTTCTCCCGGCGCCCGCGCCGGGAGGGTCATGAACGGCCGCGCGGCCCCGCCGGCGCGAATGCGGCATGAGCGCAATCGCGCGATTTGGCTGCTCCTGATGCGGCGCAGCACAAGTTGAAACGCATGGCGGTGCGCCGCCTCCGGGGCCCGCGTCTGGGGCGCACCGCGTGCGCCCTGCGCCGCGCGCGAGCCGCGTCGCCTCCTCTCGACCACGCGCGACAGCGGGCGCGGACCTTTCGCCGTCCTGCCTTATCGCCCTTCTCCGCCCCATCCTGTAACATGGCCTGCGCCAGGCGCGACTAAACAACAGGCGCCGGCGTTTCCCTGGGGAGGGCGATGCTGCAAGGGTGGATCGTCATCGGCGTGGCGCTCGCCTATATCGGCTTGCTGTTCGTCATCGCGAGCCTGGGCGACCGCTCCCAGCGGGCGCGCGCGAGCGGCCCGCGCAAGATCATCTACCCGCTCTCGCTTGCGATCTACTGCACGTCCTGGACCTTCTTCGGCTCGGTCGGCCTCGCCTCGCGCACGAGCTTCGACTTTCTCACCATCTATATCGGCCCCGTGCTGGTGTTCGGCCTCGGCTATCCGCTGGTCATCCGCATTATGCGGCTCGCCAAGGCCCACAACATCACCTCGATCGCGGATTTCATCGCCGCGCGCTACGGCAAGGGGCAAGCGGTCGCGGCAACGGTCGCGCTCATCGCCATCGTCGGCACCATTCCCTATATCGCCCTGCAGCTCAAGGCGGTGTCGAGCTCGCTTGCGACCATTCTCGCGCAAAGCGGCATCAACCGCGGCGAATGGCCGTTCTTCGGCGACCTCTCGCTCGTCGTCGCGCTCTCCATGGCGACCTTCGCGGTGCTGTTCGGGACGCGCCACACCGATGCGACCGAGCACCAGCAGGGGCTCATGCTCGCCATCGCCGCGGAGTCGATCGTCAAGCTCGTCGCCTTTCTCGCGGTCGGCGTCTTCGTCACCTTCGTCATGTTCGACGGGCCCTCGGCGCTGTTCGCCGAGGCGATGATGCGCCCCGAAGGCGCCGCTCTGCTCACGCGCGAGCCGCTGCTCAGCAACTTCGCGACGATGACGCTCCTCTCCAGCATCGCCATCCTGCTTCTGCCGCGGCAGTTCCACGTCGCCATCGTCGAAAACCAGAGCGACGCGGAGATCCGCCGCGCCGCCTGGCTGTTTCCGCTCTATCTCCTCCTCATCAATCTGTTCGTCGTGCCGATCGCGCTCGCCGGCCTGCTCGCGTTCCCCGAGGGCCGGGTCGACAGCGACATGTTCGTGCTCGCGCTGCCGCTCGCCGCGGGCTCGGAGGTCATGACTCTCGTCGCCTTCGTCGGCGGCTTGTCCGCCGCGACCGCCATGGTGATCGTCGAATCGGTCGCGCTCGCCATCATGGTGTCGAACGACATCGTGATGCCGCTCGTGCTCAAGCGGCGCGAGGCCCTCGCGCGGGGAAGCGCGGACATCGGCGCGCCGCTGCTCCTGCGCGTGCGGCGGCTCGCGATCTTTTCGATCCTCATCCTCGCCTATGTCTATTATCGCTCGGCGGGCGAGGCGCAGCTTGCCTCCATCGGTCTCCTGTCCTTCGCAGCCATTGCGCAGTTCGCGCCCTGCTTCTTCATCGGCCTCGTCTGGCGCCGGGCCACCGCCCGCGGCGCCATCGCGGGCATGGTGGCGGGCACCCTGGCCTGGGCCTACACGCTGCTGCTGCCGAGCGTCGCCGATGCCGGCATCTTCAGCACCGACGTCGTCGTCAACGGGCCGCTCGGCATCGCCATGCTGCGGCCGCAGGCGCTGTTCGGCGTCGACCTGCCGCCGCTCGTCCACGGCGTGTTCTGGAGCCTCGGCCTCAACCTCCTCGCCTATGTCAGCTTTTCGCTCGGGCGCGCGCCGGCCTCGATCGAGCGGGTGCAGGCGAGCGCCTTCGTGCCCTCCGACCTCGCGCCGGCGGCGCCGACCTTCCGGCTGTGGCGCACGGCCGTCACGGTGGGCGAGCTCACGGCCACGGTCGCGCGCTATCTCGGCGAGGAGCGGACCCGCTCCTCGTTCGAGAGCTTCGCCGCCATGCGCCGCAGCAGCCTCGATCCGGCGCACGAGGCCGACATCCATCTGCTGCGCTATGCCGAGCACCTGCTCGCCTCCGCCATCGGCGCGGCCTCCTCGCGCCTCGTGCTCTCGCTGCTTCTGCGCAAGCGCACGGTCTCGCGCGAGGCGGCGCTGAAGCTGCTCGACGAGGCGAACGCCGCGATCCACTACAATCGCGAGCTGCTGCAGACGGCGCTCGAACATGTGAGCCAGGGCATCGCGGTGTTCGACACCGCGCTGCGGCTCGTGTGCTGGAACCGGCGCTTCGGCGAAATCCTCGACGTGCCGCCGGAGCGCGTGCATGTCGGCGCGACCCTGCAGGAGCTCCTGGCCGCGATGGCGGAGCGCGCCGGGCTCGACGAGGCCGGCCGCGAGGCCTTCGTGCGCGAGCGCCTGCCCCACTACGGGCAGTCGGGCGCGCCGTACCGCGAGCGCTTCGCCGAGCGCGGCCTGGTGATCGAGGTGCGGGCGAGCCGTATGCCGGACGGCGGCGTCGTGACGATGTTCACGGACATCACCGCGAGCGTCGAGGCCGCCGAGGCGCTGGAGCGCCGCGTGCGCGAGCGCACCGAGGAGCTGACCCGCCTCAACGCGGCGCTGGCGCGCGCCAAGGCGGAGGCCGACGAGGCGAACCTTTCGAAGACCCGGTTTCTCGCGGCGGCGAGCCACGACATCCTGCAGCCGCTCAACGCGGCGCGCCTTTACGTGACGAGCCTGCTCGAGCGCCAGGGCGATCGCGAGGAGCGCCGCCTCGTCGCCAACATCGACGCCTCCCTCGAGGCGGTAGAGGAGATCCTGAGCGCGCTGCTCGACATTTCCCGCCTCGACGCCGGCGCGCTGAAGCCCGAGCGGACGGAGTTCGTCGTCGGCGACCTCCTGCGCCAGCTCGAACTGGAGTTCATGCCGCTCGCGCGCGCGAAGGGGCTCGAGCTTGTGTTCGTGCCGAGCGCGGTCGCGATCTGCTCCGACCGCCGGCTCCTGCGCCGGCTGCTGCAGAATCTGATCTCGAACGCGCTGAAATACACCGTGCGCGGGCGCGTGCTCGTCGGCTGCCGCCGGCGCGGCGAAAGCGTCGAGATCGGCGTCTACGACACGGGCGTCGGCATTCCGAGCACGGCGCGGCGGGCGATCTTCCAGGAGTTTCACCGGCTGGACGAAGGCGCGCGCGTCGCGCGCGGGCTCGGCCTCGGCCTCTCGATCGTCGAGCGCATCGCGCGTGTGCTCGACCACCGGGTGGATTTCCGGTCGGCGGTCGGCCGCGGCTCGCATTTCTGGGTCGAGGTGCCGCGCGCGCGGGCTCCGGCGGGCGAGGCCGCGCGCCCCGCGCCGCGCAATCTGGAGGCGGGCCGGCTCGCCGGCATGACGGTTGTGTGCATCGACAACGAGCCGGCGATCCTCGACGGCATGGCGGCCCTGCTGAAGGGCTGGGGCTGCAGCGTCGTCTTGGCGCCCGACCTCGGCAGCGCGGCGCGGGCGCTCGAAGGCGCCGAGCGGGCGCCCACGGGCCTGCTCGTGGACTATCACCTCGACGAGGGCAACGGGCTCGACGCCATTGCGGCGCTGCGGGCGCGCTATGGCGCCGAGCTTCCCGCCATCCTGGTGACCGCCGACCGCTCGCCGCGCGTGCGCGAGGAGGCCCGCGCGCGGCAGATCAAGGTGTTGAGCAAGCCGATCAAGCCGGCCGCCCTGCGCGCGCTGCTGGCGCAGTGGCGCGTGCGCCCTGTCGTCGCCGCGGAATAGGGTGGAAGCGCCGCCCCCTCAGCCGCTCAGGGCTGTGTGCGGCCAGTGGCCGTTCTCGATCCGCGCGGCGGCGATCACCGCCTGGGTCCGGCTCTCGACCCCGAGCTTCTGCAGGATCGCGGAGACGTGGGCCTTCACGGTGGCCTCGGACACGCCGAGCTCGTAGGCGATCTGCTTGTTGAGCAGGCCCGCCGACAGCATCATCAGGACGCGCACCTGCTGCGGCGTGAGCGAGGCGAGGCGGCTCACCAGCTCGCTCGTTCCCGGATCGGAGGTCTGGGGAAGCGCGAGCTCGGGCGGGATCCACAGCTCGCCCGCGAGCACCCGGCTGATCGCCTCGCGCATGGCTTCGATCCCGAGCGTCTTGGGAATGAAGCCCGAGGCGCCGAAGTCCATGCAGCGGCCGATGACCTCGGGATCGTCGTTGGCCGAGACCACCACGATCGGCACGCCCGGATACTGCGCGCGCAGATACATGAGGCCGGAGAAGCCGCGAACCCCCGGCATCGAAAGGTCGAGCAGAACGAGATCGACCTCGCCGGCGGCGTCGAGCAGGCGCGTCGTCTCCTCGAAGGAACCGGCCTCGGCGATCTCCGCGCCGGAAAGCATCCCCGCCACGGCCTCGCGCAGCGCACCGCGAAACAGGGGATGATCGTCCGCAATCACCAGATGATAGGAAATGGCTGCACAAAGTTCGGTTCGCATGGATCCGATTACTACACCAGAGCCATGGACAGGACTATCGCGGATAGGTCATGCGCTGCACAAATCTTTCATTGCATTGCAAAACTGAGCTTGGTCGAAAGTCGAATACGGATGATGCGTCCCCGGTGCTAGCGTTCGCCTTGGGCCGGTCGGTCCAAAACGGGGGAGGATTTCGCATGACTGCCGTAGTCGATACGGACTTTCGCTCCTCGCGGATGAGCAGCGAAGAGAGGATGGTCATCTTCGCGTCGTCGCTGGGCACGGTGTTCGAGTGGTACGATTTTTACATCTACGGCACGCTCGGCGCATTTCTTGCGAAGTATTTCTTCTCCAACGTGCCAGCCAATATCGGCTTCATCTTCGCCTTGCTGGCGTTCGCGGCGGGCTTCGCGGTGCGCCCGTTCGGCGCGCTGATCTTCGGCCGGCTCGGCGATATGATCGGCCGCAAGTACACCTTTCTCGTCACCATGTCCCTCATGGGCATTGGCACGTTCTTCATCGGCGTGCTGCCCGGCTATGACACCTGGGGCATTCTCGCTCCGGTGGTGCTGATCGCCTTGCGCCTGGTGCAGGGTCTCGCCCTCGGCGGCGAATACGGCGGCGCGGCGATCTATGTGGCCGAGCACGCGCCGAGGGACAAGCGCGGCTTCTACACGTCGTGGATCCAGACCACCGCCACCCTCGGCCTGCTCATGGCGCTGCTCTTGATCCTTGCCATTCGCACCGTCATGGGTGAAGAGGCCTTCGGAGAATGGGGCTGGCGCATTCCGTTCCTGCTCTCGGCCATTCTGCTTGCGGTTTCGATCTGGATCCGCCTCAAGCTCAACGAGTCCCCGCTGTTCCGCCAGATGGTCGAGCAGGGCAAGCAGTCCAAGCGGCCGCTGTCGGAGGCTTTCGGCGAGTGGAAGAACTGCAAGATCGCGATCGCGGCTCTGCTCGGGGCCACCGCCGGCGAGGCGGTCATCTGGTACGGCGGACAATTCTACGCTTTGTTCTTCCTGACGCAGACGATCAAGGTGCCGGCCGTGACCGCGCAGATCATGATCGCGGTCGCGCTCGCGCTCGCGACTCCGGGCTTCATCTTTTTCGGGTGGCTGTCGGACCGCATCGGCCGAAAACCCGTCATGCTGGCGGGCTTTGCGCTCGCGGCCTTGACCTACTTCCCGATTTTCCACGGCATCACCCATTTCGCCAACCCCAAGCTGGAGCAAGCCCTCGCG
The DNA here is from genome assembly GCA_019689555.1 of Variibacter sp. Lineage (GTDB taxonomy): Bacteria > Pseudomonadota > Alphaproteobacteria > Rhizobiales > Xanthobacteraceae > JADGHE01. Next base: position 117,766 of record JADGHE010000002.1, read on the forward strand.
AGCGCGCCGGTGACGGTGACCGCCGATCCGAGCGAGTGTTCGTTCCAGTTCAAGGCGACAGGCACCGAGAAGTTCACGACGGGCTGCGACAACATCAAATCCGTGCTCGTGAACCTGTCGGTGAACTACGATAACGTCGCCGCGCCGAAAGGCACGCTCGCGAGCGTCAAGATCGGCGAACAGGTCATCCCCGCCGACACGCCGAACCTCGCGGCCGCGATCGCCGCCGCAGTGAAAAGCCACGGCTATCCGGCGAGCGCCGATCCGAACGAGATCAACTTCGTCATGACGGTGCTGCTGCTCACGATCCTGGTTATCTATGTGACCATGGTGTATGGGCCGATCGCCGCCTGGCTGGTGGAGCTGTTCCCGACACGCATCCGTTACAGCGGGCTTTCGCTCCCTTATCACATCGGCAATGGCTGGTTCGGCGGCTTCCTCCCGGCGACCGTCTTCGCCATCGTGGCAGCGACCGGCAACATTTATTCGGGACTTTGGTATCCCATCGCCGTAGCGATCATGAGTTTCGTCATCGGCCTCTTCTTCCTGCCGGAGACCAAGGATCGCGACATTACGAAGATCTGACGATGAGACCCATTTCGTCTCATTGAAAAAAGAGAGGGCGGCTTCGGCCGCCCTTTCTGCTGTGTGCCTTCCAGTCTGGAGCCTTCAGGCCATGCATGTCAGAGACCAGCGGCCTGACGCTGCTTTCGGGGCGGCCCGAGGCCTTCAGCGCCGGCTGCCGATGAACTGCAGCACGATCTCCCGCCGGTGCGGCGCCGCGCGGTGCTCGATGAGATAGAGGCCCTGCCAGGTGCCGAGCCGCGGCCGGCCTGCGGCCACCGGCACGTGCAGCGAAACTCCGGTCAACATCGTTTTCACATGGGCCGGCATGTCGTCCGGTCCCTCGATGTCGTGCGTCCACCCGGCGTCGACGGGGGCGAGCCGGTCGAGCGCGGCCGCAAGGTCGGTGCGAACGGCGGGATCGGCGTTCTCCTGGATGGTGAGCGAGGCGGAGGTGTGCCGAATGAACAGCAGCAGCACGCCGTCCCGCGCGCCCGCCTGGCGGAGGAACTCCTCGGCCTGCGCGGTGATGTCGGTGAAGCCGGCGCCGCGCGTCTCGACCGTCAAGGTCGCGGTCACGATCGTTTCAACCGCGGCGGTGGAGACAGACAGGGAAACCTTCATGGCTCTCCAAGCTCGACTTGCGGCGGGACGACGTCGGCCGTCAGCCTTTCTTGTCCTGTTCCTTCTGCATGCTCTGCACCATCTCGATGAGCCGCCGCCAGAGCTTTTCGAAGAAGCTCATGGCGCGGTCGAGATCGGCGTCGCTCGGCAGCTTGAGCACCAGCTCGTTCTGCCGCGCGCCGGACTTTTCCGGCGCGCGGCTGCCGCTTGGCAGCGGAATGCCGCGCGAGATCAGCTCCCGCTTCAAGGTGACGTTTTCGTTCTGCAACCGGTTGATTTCGGTTTCGAGGGCGCTGCGCTCGTCCGGCACCATCTCGCAGGCCCAGCCCACCGCGCGCTTGTTGCAGATCGACACGTGGCCGGTGCGGGTGTCGAGGCGCAGCAGCCCGTCCGGCGTCTGGTTGAACGTATAGCGCCCGTTCTCGCTGTCGGGCGCCGGGGACTGGGCTCCGGCGGGGATGGCCAGGAGCGCGACGGCGAAGGCGGCGAAGGCGGCGCGGATCATGGGTTTCCTCCAGCGCTCCAGGTTGAGCGGCGGCCGCGGGCCGGCGCACCGCGGGGCGGGGGGACGAGCCCGCGAAGGCTGCTCCGGCTACGAGGCCGCCGATTCCCGCTCGAGCGCCCGCCAGCCGATGTCGCGCCGGCAGAAGCCGTCGCTCCAGCGGATACGGTCGACCGCAGTATAGGCCCGCGCCTGCGCCTGCGCGACCGTCGCGCCGAGGGCGCTGACGGTGAGGACCCGGCCGCCGTTGGCGACGATCGTTCGGTCCGCCCGCGCAGTGCCGGCGTGGAAGATCTCCACGCCCTCGACCTCGGCCGCCTCGTCCAGCCCCGCGATCGGCGAACCTTTGCCGTAGCTGCCGGGGTAGCCCTTGGCGGCCATGACGACGGTGAGCGCCACGTCCGACGACCAGCGCAGGTCGAAGCTCTTGAGCTGGCCGTCGCGCGCGGCGAGCAGCGCCGGCACGAGATCGGACTTCAGCCGCAGCATCAGCACCTGGCATTCCGGATCGCCGAAGCGCACGTTGTACTCGATCAGCCGGGGGCCCGCGGCGGTCATCATCAGCCCGGCGTAAAGGACGCCTTTGTAGGGGCTGCCCGCCGCTTTCATCGCGCGCACGACCGGCAGCACGAAGGTCTCGAGCATTTCGCGGTTGCGCGCCTCCGGCAGCACCGGGGCGGGCGAGTAGGCCCCCATGCCGCCGGTATTGGGGCCCTGATCGCCGTCGAAGGCGCGCTTGTGGTCCTGCGCGGAGGCGAGCGGGATCGCGGTCTCCCCGTCGCAGAGCGCGAAGAACGACACCTCCTCGCCGGTGAGGCATTCCTCGATCACGACCTCGGCACCGGCGGCGCCGAAGGCGCCGGCAAACATCCGGTCGATCGCCTCCTGCGCTTCCGCGACCGTGGCGGCGACCACAACGCCCTTGCCGGCCGCAAGCCCGTCCGCCTTGACGACGATGGGCGCGCCCTGCGCCGCCACATAGCGCTTCGCCGGCTCGGCCTCCGTGAAGCGCGCATAGGCGGCGGTGGGGATGCCCTGGGCGCGGCAGAGGTCCTTGGCGAAGCCTTTGGATCCTTCGAGCCGGGCCGCGGCCCGCGTCGGGCCGAAGGCCTTGATGCCGGCGGCCTCGAGGTCGTCGACGAGGCCGGCGACGAGCGGCGCCTCCGGCCCGACCACGACGAGATCGACCGCGTTCTGCCGGCAGAAGGCCACGACCGCCGCATGGTCGGTCACGTCCAGGGCCGCGATTTCGGCCTCCTGCGCGATGCCCGCATTGCCGGGCGCGCACCACAGGCGGTCGACGAGCGGGCTCGCGGCGATCTTCCACGCCAGCGCGTGCTCGCGCCCACCCCCGCCGATCAGAAGAATGTTCATTGCGCCCGCCGTCCTGAAGGAGTACCCGGCCGGGGCTGATGTATCATGGGCGGGCGGGCCCGCAAGGCGGGGGCGCCGGCCGGGCGGCCTCCGTCAACAGGCCCGTGCGCCTCCGCCGGCTTGGGGGCGCGGGAACGCGGCGGCAAGGCGGAGCGAGCATGGCGCGAGCGAAGGCAAATACCACCATCGTCGCAATGGCGGACGAGCCCGCGGCGGAGATCATGCCCGCGCCAGGGCCCAACGTGGTCGAGCTCACCGTTTCGGAACTCTCCGCCGCCCTCAAGCGGACGCTGGAAGACGCCTACGGCTACGTGCGGGTGCGCGGGGAGCTGGGCAAGGTCAGCTACCATTCGAACGGTCACATCTATTTCGATCTCAAGGACGAACGCGCCTGCATCGCCGCCGTGGTCTGGCGCAGCGCCGCCGGCCGCCTGCGCGTGAAGCTCGAAAGCGGGCTCGAGGTCGTCGTCACCGGCCGCATCACCACCTATGCCGGGCGCTCGCAGTACCAGATCGTTGTCGAGACGGTGGCGCCCGCCGGCATCGGCGCGCTGATGGCGCTGCTCGAGGAGCGCAAGCGCCGGCTCGAAGCCGAAGGCCTGTTCGATCCCGCGCGCAAGCAGCTCCTGCCCTTCCTTCCCGGCGTCATCGGGGTCGTCACGTCGCCGACCGGCGCCGTCATCCGTGACATCCTGCACCGGCTGGCCGACCGCTTCCCGCGCCATGTGCTCCTCTGGCCCGTGAAGGTGCAGGGCGAGGGCTCGGCCGAGCAGGTGGCCGCGGCCATTCGCGGCTTCAACGCGCTCGCGCCCGGCGGGGCGATTCCGCGGCCCGACCTTATCATCGTCGCGCGCGGCGGCGGTTCGCTCGAGGACCTGTGGTCCTTCAACGACGAGGGGGTGGTGCGCGCCGCGGCCGAAAGCGTCATCCCGCTGATCGCGGCGGTGGGGCATGAGACCGACGTCACGCTCATCGACTATGCGGCCGACAAGCGGGCCCCGACCCCGACCGCCGCCGCGGAGATGGCGGTGCCGGTGCGCGCGGAGCTCATCGCCGAGGTGGACGATCTGGCGCGGCGCGGCTTTGCAGCTTGGCGCCAGCGGCAGGAGCGCCGGCGGGGCGAGCTGCGCGCGCTCACGCGGCTGCTGCCGACCGCCGACCGCGTGCTCGGCGAGCCGCGGCAGCGGCTCGACCTCGCGGCGGCGGCGCTGTTGCGCGGACTGAGGGTGAACGCGGAGCGCCACCGCAGCCGGTTCGAGAGGCTCGCCGACAAGCTTGCCGCCCACGCGCCCCGCGCCGAGGTCGCGCGCCTGCGCCAGCAGGTGCGCTCGCTCGCGGAGCGGATGCAGCATGCGCGCGCGCGGATGTTCGCGCGCCCGCGCGAGCGGCTCGTCGCGGTCGGGGAGCGGCTCGCGGCGGCCTTGCGCGCCAACCGGGCCGCCCATGTGGCGCGCCTCGAGCACCAGAAGAGTACGGCGGCGGCGCTGTTCCAGCGTCTCGAGCCGGCTTTCGAGGCCAATCTCGACCGCCGCGCCGCGGCGCTCGAGCGCGCGGCAAGCCTCCTCGAGGCGTTTTCCTATCACGGCGTGCTCGCGCGCGGCTTTGCGCTGGTGCGCGACGGTGCGGGGCGGCCGTTGCGGTCCGCCGCGGCGGTGAGTCCGGGGCTCGCCCTCGACATCGAGTTTGCGGACGGCCGCGTGCCGGCGGTGGCGACCGGGCCCGGCGCCGGACCCCCGCGGGAGGACCCGCGTCCGCGCCGCCGCCGCGGCAGGAGCGTTCCCGGCCAGGGCAGCCTGTTCGGCAAATAGCGGCTTCGAGCGGCGGCCCAGACCCGCGCGAATGCGGCGGCGCACCGCTCGCGCGCCGCGTTGCGGGCAAGACACGTCGTCTGCGCTCAAAATCGAAACCGGGCCGACTCCCCGAGGGTTTCAAGGTCCGCGCCGACGAACTATGTTCAAGGCGCCCCCCGTGCTCGGGCCTCTCCAGGAGACTCGCGTTGCTCAATCGTTACGAACGCCCCGCGCCGATGGCCGGCGAAGCCGAGGTGAAATTCCTCGACGGGGATTTTCGCGTCATTCGCCCGGGCGCCTTCGTGCGCTGCGCGGTGACGGGCGTGCCCATTCCGCTCGAAGAGTTGAAGTACTGGAGCGTGGACCTGCAGGAAGCCTATGCCACGCCCGAGGCTGTGCTGGCGCGGCACCGGCCGGACCGCTTCCCGATCAAGCGCACGTCCTGATCCGCTCGCGCAGGAAGGCGAGGAAGTCCTTCTCGTTCTCGAGCGCAAGTTGCACCGGCAGCGCGAATGCGCGGCTGCGCAGCTCGCGCAGCGAGCCCTCGCCGTCGAGCCGGACCAAGTCCTTTTCGGTGGTGACGAGCGCAAGCCCGTGGGTGTCCGCCTCACGCAGCAGGCGCGCGGCGTCCGCGGCCGTATAGGCGTGATGGTCGGCGAAGGAGTGCCGGATCCGCACCGCAACGCCCGCTGCCGCCAGGGTCGCGAAGAACTTCTCGGGGCTGCCGATGCCCGCGAAGGCGAGCGCCGGCCGCGCCCGCATCGCGGCGAGCGCGGCCTCCGCGGGCTCGAGCCGCGCGCGGAAGATCCGCAGGCCCCGTCGCGCCGCGGCCTCCAGGAGGGGAGCCGCGGCGGCCCCGCTCCCGATCGCCATCACCGCATGGGCGCGGTCGAGCTG